>JAHECN010000004.1 GCA_024641735.1 Gemmatimonadota bacterium
TGTTCGCCGTCGGTTTCCCTGCGACAATTGCATGCCGCAACCCTTCCGCATGGACTCCACCTCCCGCTCGACCCGTCCAGTGCGGCATGGGCCACGTTGGGTGGCTTGGTGGCAACGAACGCCGCGGGGGCGCGCACGGTGCAACATGGTCCAATGCGCCGCTGGGTCGAGGGGGCAGTGCTGGAGACCGACGACGGTCCGTTGACCCTGCATCGGGGTGTCGCTCCCGATCCGGACCATCCGGTCGTGCGCCGCTGGCAGCGTGAGGGCGAGTCGCTCCTGAGACAGCACCGCGAGACCATCCTCGCCCGGTGGCCCGCCACGCGGAAGAACACGCTCGGTTTTGACCTCTCGGCGTGGTACCAGTCAGGAGATCTGCTCGATCTCGTGATCGGGAGTGAAGGGACCCTCGGGGTGCTCACTGAACTCACTGTCCGCCTGGCACCGGTCGCTCCGATTCGCATGGCGTTGCGGGTGGTGCTCGGGACCCGCCGTGTGCTCGTGCCAGCGTTGGAGATCATCCGTGGCTACGACCCTGCGGTGCTGGAGTTCTTGGACGCCTCCTTCCTCCAGGTGGTCGAGGCGCCCGTGTCACCGGATGCCGCGGCCGTGCTGCTGGCAGACTTGGAGGGAACCGACGAAGCGCTGGTCCGCTCGCGCGCCCTGCACTGTCAGGAGGAACTCATCGCGATGCCGGGCGTCATCGAAGTGGAGTTTGCCGCGGAGCCTGCGATGATCGCCGAGCTCTGGAGCATCCGCCATGGGGCCTCGTCGCGGTTGGCGGCGCTTGCCGATGGCCGGGAGTCGCTGCAGGTCATCGAGGATGGCTGCGTCCCACCCGCAGCGTTGGCCGAGTATCTGGATGCTGTCGAGGCGGCCTGTCGCGCCGTCGCGATCGACGTGGTGATGTTTGGCCACGCCGGGGATGGCCATGTCCACGTCAATCTCCTCCCCAACGTGCATCACCCAGATTGGTTGCCGCGCGTCCGATCGATCTACGAGGCTGTGGCCCAGGCGCTGCTCGATCTCGGGGGTACTCCTGCCGGTGAGCACGGCACCGGCCGACTCCGGGCACCGCTCGTCGCCCGCTTTCTGGGCCCCGAGGCGGTCAGCTGTTTTCACGCGATCCAGGCCGCCTTCGATCCGGTGGGGCGCTGGAATCCCGGCATCATCCTCGGGGAGCACGCGGATCCGCTGCGCCGCCTGAAGGTCGGGCCTGACGCGGCCCAGCTTCCGGAGGGCGTCGCGGAACGCCTTCGGGAGATCGACCGGGATGCGCGGTGGGGGGAGGGCCGGTGGGTCGAGTAAAGAGGAGAGAGGAGAGAGGAGAGAGGAGAAAAGGGAGAGGATCACGTCCCGAGGGAGAGTGTGTAGATTGTTGGGGAGGTTCTCTCTCTTCTCTCCTCTCTCTTCTCTCCTCTTCGTGACTCGCCCCTATGATCACCATCTATCGCGATCCCGTTGTCACCCTGATCGGCCGTCCGCAGTACGTCGAGCCGGCGCACCTCCCCGTCCAATGGCACGAGGAAGGGACGGACGGGGAAAAGCTGGCGGAATTTGCTGGTCGACTCTGTTACATGAGTCAGAACAATCCGGCCAACCGCAGCACAGCGGAATACCTCGGCAACATCCTGCGTCAGGGGCACGGGTCTGTCTTTGAGCACGCGGTGTACGTCGTCCTGATCGAGGGCGTCTCGCGATCGCTGACGCACGAATTGGTGCGGCACCGTGCGGGCTTCGGATACTCCCAACTCTCACAGCGCTACGTGGACGAGTCCACCGCAGCCTTCGTGATGCCGCCGGCCATTCAGGGTGACGAGGCGCTGGAGGCGGCGTGGTCGGAGCAGGTTGCCTCGGCGCAGGCGAGTTACGTCGCGGCGGTGGAGCGTTTGATGGAGCGCTACGCCTGGGTCGAGGATCGCGTCCACCGTCGCAAGATGGCGCGCGAGGCGGCGCGCTCGGTCCTCCCGAACGGGACGGAAACCAAGATCGTGGTGAGTGGCAATGTGCGGGCGTGGCGCACGATGCTGGAGCTGCGTCTGGGCGAGGGTGCCGAGCGTGAAATCCGTCGCCTGGCGGTCCGGGTCCTCGAAACACTCCGTGGCGAGGCCCCACGCTTCTTCGCCGACTTCGAGCTCTATCAGGCGGAAGATGGCGAACGCGCTGGACGCGTGGTGTACCACAAGGTTTGACCGCTGCTGCCACGCGATGGCCGGGTTGCCGGGCACGAAGGTGCCCCGGCGGCCCTTGGCCCTCGGCCCTGCTCTCGCATCCCGCCGCCTGATTCCCTAGATTTCCCCGATGCCTTCCCCCACATCCATCGTCCTGTTCTCGGGAGCCTCGCACTCCTGGGCGGCGTGTCTGTGACCTGGTCCCCAGCCATCTGCGTTGACCGCTGCGTCTGCCAGCGCATGCTCTTTTCGCAGCTGCGGCCCCTTGCCGAGCGTGGGGGATGGGATCTCAGGCAGATCGCCGAGGAAACGGGGTGTGGCGATCAGTGTGGGATGTGCGTGCCGTACCTCCGCGAGATGCTCGCCGTGGGGACGGTCCGGTTTGATCGGATCCTCGTGGACGCCGCCTGCGGGGACGAGGCCGCATGACCACCACCAAGACCTTTCCCTCCATGAAACCGGTCGCGCGTCGGCCGTGGTACGCCCAGCTCTTCCGGACCGGTCCCCTGTTGATGGTGACCTTGTTCGCGGGATGGCTCTCTGTGGCCGGACTGGCCATGGGGCAGCGCGACCTTGGCCTCGGGCTCGCGGCCCTCGCCTCTTTTGCTGCGCTGTTGACGATGAAGCACGGGCGCGCAATTGCCGAAGCCCAAAAAGAGTCGCTCTCCCGCGCGCTCGATGCCTCGGCGCGGCGCAATGGCGAGTTGGAGCGGTTGCGGGATCTGGCCGCGGCGCTGCTCTCGGGGAATGATCTGGCGACCCTCAACCGACAGGTCGCCCAGGCCGCCGCCGACCTCCTCGGCGCCGAGGGGGGCGCGATCATGCTGGTCGTGGAAGAAGGCCGCTTTGCCAAAGTCGTGGCGGGGTCCGGGCCACTCCTGCCGGCGGTCGGGGCGCTGGTGCCCATGGAACAGTCGTTGGTTGGTCATGTGATCAACAATGACGTCGCCCTGCTGGTCGACGACATGGAAGGGGATGATCGGAACTATTCCTACGACCAGCTCGCCGGGCGACTCATCACCTCCGTGATGGTGCCGCTTCGCTCGGCCGGGCTCGTGGTGGGTGCCGTCGCCGCGTACAATCGTCGAGATGGTCGGCCCTTCGAGGATCACGATCGCCAGCTGCTCCAGACCCTCGGCGATCAGGTCGTGCTCGGGCTCGATCGCACGACCGTGCTCGAAGAGTTGCGGCGGAACGAGCGAATGCTCGCCGCGAAGAACAAGGAGTTGCAGCGCGCCACGCAGCTCAAGAGTGAATTCCTTGCCAACATGTCGCACGAGCTCCGGACGCCGCTGAACGCGATCATCGGTTTCTCGGACCTCTTACTGACCGAAGGGCTTGGACCGCTTGAAGAGCAACAGAAGGAATTTCTTGAGGCGATTCTCCGAAACGGTCGCCACCTCCTCGGCCTGATCAACGACGTGCTCGATCTCTCGAAGATCGAGGCGGGTCGCATGGAGCTCTCGCTCTCGACCTGTGACGTCCGCGAGTCGATCGCCGCGTCGATCACGGACACGGCTTCCCTCCGGAGCGCCAAGAATCAGGAGTGCGTGGTCGACATGCCCGAAGGGGCAATGCTCGATGTGCTGGCGGATGGAGTGCGGCTCCGCCAAGTCTTGTTCAATCTCCTCTCCAATGCTTCCAAGTTCACCGGTGACTCTGGGCGGATCACCGTTTCGGCCGTCCGCACCGTGGCGCCGATGCCCGCGGCAGCCGGCGTTGGGACGACCGATCGTGTGAAGCTCGCGACACGAGACGTCGTCTGGATTTCTGTCTCGGACTCCGGCGTCGGCATCAAGGCGGAGGACATGGGGAAGCTCTTCCAGGAATTCACCCAGGTCGACACCTCCGCTTCTCGCGCCGCGCAGGGCACCGGCCTCGGGCTGGCGCTGTGCAAGCGTTTCGTGGAGCTGCACGGCGGGCAGATCGGCGTCGAGTCGATCTATGGCAAGGGGAGCACCTTCTGGTTCCTGCTGCCAGTCGATGGCCCGCCCAAGCGTGCAGGAGCAAGCGCGCTGTAGTCGGGGCGATCTCACCACGACAAAGGGGCGACGCATGCGTCGCCCCTTCTCCGTTTTCCGTTCTCTGTTCTCCGTTCTCTGTTCTCCGTCAGTCCCACGCCCCACGCAACTCCGCCCGCGCCGTCCATCCCGCCACCCGTGGCGCCAGGATGCGCGCGGCCAAGTGCACCGCCGCTTCGTCCTCCTCGCGGAACCACGCCGGTGTCTCGCTGCCCAGACAGAGCCATCCGACGAATTCATCGCCGATGTCCAGTCTGGCGGCCACCATTGAGCGGACACGACCCGGTTCTTCGCCGGCCGCGGCCGGCCACGGTGTTTCGGAGAAGCGCAGATCGGGGATCCGTGCGACGGAGCGCGAGCCGAGATGGAAGACCAACGCATCCACCAAGTCGGTCACGTCCGCGTCGAGGTGCAATGGCGTCGAGGCGTTGCGGCCGGCGCTCACCAACGCCCAGCAATCGGGTGCCGGTGCCACGGCAATCAGTTCGCAGCGATCGTGTGGCACTTGATTGCTCAGGGCGTCCGAGACGAGTTGCACCAGATCCCCACCCTCGCGGGCACGACCGATCGCTTCGAGCACGCCTTCGGTGACTGCTGCCACGATTGCCGTACGTTCGTCCGCGACCGGTGCGGGGACTACCCACGCGAACGCCGCGAGCCGACGGCATACGGTGGAGAGCTGCGACGCCATCCGATGGAGGAGGCGCAGGTCTGTCAACGTATGCGCATCCCGTTTCAGTGACCCGATCAGCAGCAAACCGACATCCTGCATCTCGGCCCGGATCGGCACCGCGATCACCGAAGGGTATCCCGCCGCCCGGAGCCGATCTTCCAGTGCGTACAGACCTTCCTGGGAAACAAGCGGTTCGGCGGGAGGCGGCGAGAGTCGATCCGAGGAGAGCCCTGCCGGACCGATCAGTACCGAACCGCCACGGGCGGGGTAGAGCCACACGGCGGCGATGTCGGCGGCCACCAGAGACGCGACCGTATTGGTCAGCGCCTCGTGCCAGGTGCCCAGGTCCGCCAACGACGGACGCCGCCCCGGCCAGGTAAGGACCGGAACCAATGCATCCGCGGGGAAGGGCGAGTCCGAATCCATAGCCGGGGGCAAATGTGCACGGGATGTGCCAGTCATGGGGAAATTGACATACCCCTACCCCCTATGTAACATTCCGAGATCACCGATTCAGGAGAAACAGGATGTCCACGGTCACATTGCATATCGAGGGAATGAGCTGCGGGCACTGTCTCAAGGCGGTGCGGCAGGCGTTGCAGGGGATTCCGGGGGCCACGGTCGATTCGGTGCAGATGGGGCGTGCCACGCTGCAGACCACCGCGGAGGGGCCGACCCCAGAGGCCCTGGCGGAGCGGGTCACCGCGGCGGGCTATTCTGCCACAGCCGAAGTGCTGGACGCACGCCACCCCTGATGCGTCTGCGCCTCACCTACCTGACGCACCCTTGCCGCAGCCGAGGAGCCTGATGCCCAAGCACCCCGACCACGCCGCACATGTGCCGGCGGAGACCAAGGAAGCGCTTACCAAGCGACTGCGCCGTATCGAGGGGCAGGTGCGGGGGCTGCAGAAGATGGTGGACGAGGAGCGTTACTGCGCCGATGTGCTAGTACAGATCGCCTCGGTGCAGGAAGCCCTTCGTGGCGTCGGTCGGATCTTGTTGCAGAACCATCTGACCCACTGCACCACCGACGCCATCCGCTCCGGCGATCCTGCCGAAGCGGAACGGGTGATCGAAGAACTCGTGCTCCTCTGGGGGAAGCACTAACGCGTGCTGCGGCGATCTCCCGGGATCGGGGGATAGACCGGCTGGTACATCCGTGCCGTGACCCACTCCGTGACATTCTCCGGCACTTCAACCGTCGCCAGTCCTTCCTCCACCGCGACCTGCACCACAGCGGCCGCTATCACTGCTGAGGTGGAGCGAATGGTCTCGAGGGGAGGGAAGAGCGCGCCTTGTGCCAGGTCCGCCTCGCTGACGGTTCCGGCGAGGGCCCGTGCTGCAGCCAGAAACATCCGATCGCTCACGCCGGTGGCCTGTGTGGCCACGACCCCGAGCCCCAACCCTGGAAAGATGTAGACGTTGTTGGCTTGGCGCGGCACGAAGTGCTGGTCGCCGAGGGTGACGGCGGACGCGGGCGAGCCACTCGCGAAGAGGGCACGTCCCTCCGTCCACCGATACGCCTCTTCCGACGTACACTCCGCTTTGGAGGTTGGATTGGAGAGCGCAAAGACGATCGGGCGAGCCGCAACCTCAGCGAAGGCGCGGAGCACCGGCTCCGAAAACGCCTTTGGTTGTGCTGCCACACCGATGAGCGCGGTCGGCTTGAGCACGCGCACG
Organism: Gemmatimonadota bacterium; assembly: GCA_024641735.1. GTDB lineage: Bacteria > Gemmatimonadota > Gemmatimonadetes > Gemmatimonadales > GWC2-71-9 > Palsa-1233. The sequence continues at coordinate 6,546 of JAHECN010000004.1, forward strand.
GCCTCTTCCAGCGTGGCGATGGGCGCGTGGTCGTGGGCGAACGGAATCTTGTGCGACTGGAGATCGGTGCGGGAGCTGACGACGAGTCCCTTCGAGTCGAGGAACCAGCACCGGCGCCGGGCATCCGCTTCAGGCACGCCCTCCTCCACCATGGCGGCGACGATCAATTCGCCGATTCCGGTTGCCGCGGACCCTGCGCCGTAGAAGACAACCTGCTGGGTACTGAGCGAGGTGCCCATCGCGCGGCAGGCGGAATAGAGTCCGGCGAGTGTGACCGCGGCGGTACCCTGAATGTCATCGTTGAAGGAGCGGATCCGGTCGCGGTGCGCTGCGAGGAGCCGGAAGGCGTTGTCGGTCGCGAAGTCTTCCCACTGGAGCAGGGCGTTCGGAAAGACGGCCGCCACTGCGTCCACAAATTCGGTGACGAACGCGTCGTACTCGGCGCCCCGCAAGCGCGGCTGCGTCAAACCCGGATAGAAGTCCGTCTCGCGCAGCGCAGTATTGTCGGTGCCGACGTCGAGCGTGACGGGGAGACAGTGCAGCGGAGTGATGCCGGCACAGGCGGTATACAGCGCCAGCTTGCCGATCGGAATGCCCATGCCCTGCGCGCCGAGGTCACCAAGACCAAGAATCCGTTCTCCATCCGTGACCACGATCACTTCAATCTCTTTCTCCGGCCAATTTTCGAGCACTTCCCGGATGCGCCCGCGGTCACGGAGCGTGATCTGGAGTCCACGCGGACGGCTGAAGATCTCACCAAAATGCTGACATGCCTCGCCGACGGTTGGCGTGTAGATGATCGGCATCAGTTCCGTGATGTGATCCATGACTGTCCGATAGAACAGCGTCTCGTTCCGCTCCAGCAGCCGAGCCAGCGTGATGTATTTGCCGAGCGGCGTTGCGGTGCGGCGCACGTTCAGCAGCATGCGCTGGATCTGTTCTTCGATGGTGAAGACGCGCGCGGGGAGGAGGCCGTGCAATCCGTGGTCATCACGCTCTTCGAGGGTAAAGGCGCTGCCGCGATTGAAGTGGGGATTGCGAAGCAAGTCGGCTCCGCGCAGACCGGGAAGGCTAGACATCAGTTACTCCAGAAAATGTTCAATCCGCTGTGGCGGCTCGCGTTCGATCGCGCACCACGGTGCGGAGGGCACCAAGCATCACAAGACCACCAATCAAGGCTACCGCCGGCAGGAGCAGCATGGCTCTGTCGAGGCCAAACCGATCCGAGAGGGCACCGACCAGGGGGAGCGCAATCGCGTCACCCGCCAGATGAATGAAGAGCAGATAGGCGCCGCTCACCGTTGCGCCAATGCGGGCAGGGACGACGTCAAAGATAACGGCCGCCATCGGCCCGTTGTACCACGACAGGCAAAAGAAGGCGAGGGCAAAGATCGGCACGAAGGTGTCCAAATCCCGAACCGTCATCAGGTATATCGCGAGCGGGCCGCCGGTCAGCAGGCCGAGACCGACCGTCCAGACCCGTGCCCGGTCACTGTAGCGTCCGAGTCCGTCCGCGATGACGCCGCCCGCCAGCGCCCCGAGCGTCCCCGCGAGGAGGCCCCATTTGCCCAAGAGGATGGCCCCTTCGGAGGAGGTCAGGTCGAATGTTCGGGTCATGTAGGTCGGCCCCCATCCCACAATGCCATTCATCCCGAAGGAGATCGCCGCACCCGCAACGAAGGCATAGACCAGCGTCGGCGTCGCGAGGACTTGGCGACCCGCCGCCAGGAGGTCGTCCACGGCGCTCTCCAGTTCCGGCGTGAAGATTGTTTCGTCGCGGCGGTTCGCCTTCACCAGTCGCACCCATCGCCAGATCGTCAAGGCAAGTCCGATCGCCATGGCGGTTGCCAGCACGGCCGCATCTGCCTTGGAGTCGGCACCATAGCGGGTCGTCAGGATCCAGGCGGCAACGAGGCCGACCACGGTCATGATGATCAACGCGAGGAACTGCCGGACGAATCCGCGGAGGCCGATCTCGAGTTCCGCCATCGCCGAGCGGAAGGTCATCGGGGCTTCGGGACGGGTCGGATCGACCAGTCGGGTCACCAACACGGCGCAGAGGAATCCGGGGAGACCGACCGCCATGAAGGCGACCCGCCACCCGTAGATCGTCTCGAGCCAGGCCCCGAGGAGCAGGCCGAGTACTCCACCGATCGGGATCCCCGCCGAGAGGATCGACATCGCCACGGCGCGATTTTTTCCCGGGAAATAGTCGGCGATCATCGACGACGAGGCCGGACCAAACGCCGCTTCCCCGACGCCGACTGCCGCGCGACAGATGAAGAGTTGCCAGAAGGAGCGCACCAATCCGCCCAGCGCCGTGAAGGCGCTCCAGACGGCCACGCCACCCGCGATGACGTGTTTCCGGCTCCGCAGATCGCTGATCACACCGAGGGGCAGCGCGGCCACCGAGAAGACCAGGATATAGGCTGAGCCAAGCCATCCGAGTTGCGTGTCGGTGAGGAGCAGATCGCGCTTGATCGGCTCGAAGAGCGCGAAGATGACATTTCGGTCGAGATAGTTGAGCAGGTTCACGAACGCGAGAAGCGCCAGCGCCTTCCACGACGCTGTCCGTCTCGCAGCACTCTCGGTGCTGGTGGTCAGGCGTCGACCGCCATGATACCGAGGCGCTTGCGGCAGTCGAGGATCGTTCGCACGACCGTGTGCGGGTCGTCGGTGACGGTAAAGAGCTTCTCGTCCCCTGCGGAAATCATGCCTTCGGCAAGGAGTCGATCGCGAATCCAGTCAGTGAGGCCACCCCAATACGCCGTCCCGAAGAGCACGACGGGAAAGTCGGTGACCTTGTCGGTCTGGATCAAGGTGAGCGCTTCGAACAGCTCATCCAGGGTTCCAAAGCCACCGGGAAAGACCACGAAGCCGATCGCATACTTCACGAACATCGTCTTCCGCACGAAGAAGAATTTGAAGTCCAAAGAGGATGTCAAATAGGGGTTCGAATGCTGCTCGTGCGGCAATTCGATGTTGCAGCCGATCGAAATGCCGCCCGCCTCATACGCCCCTTTGTTGGCAGCCGCCATGATCCCGGGACCCCCGCCAGTAATGACCGGCACCCCGGCCTTGGCGAAGAGGCCGGCCGTCGCTTCGGCAGCGAGGTACATCGGGTCGGTCGGTGCCGTTCGCGCCGACCCGAAGACTGAGACGCCGCCCGCCACCGATTGGAGATTTTCGAAGCCCCAGACGAATTCACCCAGGATGCGCAGCACCCGCCACGAGTCTGACGAGCGCCGGATCTTCAGGGTCTCCTCGTCCAATGGGATGTCGAGGAGGCTCTCGTCCTGGGTCGTGCGGCGCGGCCGCTTCGGGTGGTGTGGCGCTCCATTCCGATCGTTGCTCTTCGCATTAGCCATGATCAAGCACCTCCAGCATCGCGCGATGGTCGTCGGCGATGTTGTAGAAATAGGGAGACACACGCACATGCCCGGGGCGTGCATCGGTGATGAATCCTGCGCTGGCGAGCCGCGCGACCTCCGCCGCTGGATCGGCACTCGGCAACATGACGATCGCGCTCCGTTCCGCCGCCGTGGTCGCCATCGTTGGCGTCCGACCGATGGCCTGTGCACCTGCAATCAAGTCTTCCGTCAATGCCGCCGTGACGCGCCGAATGGCCTCGGCGCCCACGGCCTCCAGCACGTCAAGCCCACCCAGCTGCGCCACCACGGGGAGCAGCGGGGGCGTCCCGGCTTCGAAGCGCCGAGCATCCTCATGCGGCGTGAACTCTCTCGGGTCGAAGGCGAACTGCTCACGATGGGCAAACCATCCCGTCGACTCGGGGCGGAGGGCGTGCGTAGTATCGGCGCGCGCATAGAGGAAGGTCACTCCAGTCCCGCCGAGCAACCACTTGAGCCCACCAGAACAATAGAAGTCGACACCCGCCGCCCGGACGTCGACGGGCAACTGCCCGACGCCCTGGTACCCGTCAATGAGACTCAAGGCCCCGCGGCGCTCGGCAATCGAGCCCAGGCCGCCGATGTCCTGAATCGCACCAGAGCAAAAATAGACATGGCTGGTCGCGACCAATGCCGTGCGATCATCCACCGCCGCCTCGAACATCTCCAGCGGGACCGAGATCCCATCCGGGCTTTCCAGCACCACCAGTTCGACATCACGCGGCAACCACTGGTAGGGCAGCGTCGGGAAGTCGAGCGCGGTCGTGACCACCTTGCGGCGGATCCGGGTGTCGAGCGCACTGGCCACCACGCCGAGGATGCTCGACACGGAAGGGTGCAGGGCGATCTCGGCAGGAGCAGCGCCCACCAAGGCGGCATAGCGCTGCCGAAGGGCATCGAGGTCGCCCCACCACGTGTCGTACCAGTTGGCAGCCCCACGCATTTCCCACTGATCGAGGAAGCGCTCAACCCGTCTGCGCGAGGCACGCGAGAGGGCGCCCAACGAGCAGGAGTTGAGATACGTCGTCCGCTCGAAGGTCGGGAACTCGGTACGCCAGGACGCCAGTGCGTGCGAGGGGGAGGGGGAGCGCGTCATCTGGCTGGAATATAGGCCGGTCGAGCCGATCACCCGGCCTCGCGCTTCGGTATATTCCGCGAATGGTGAACCCTTCAGCACCCGAGCCCGCGACCCAGCAATCCTGGGCCAGCCTCAGTGTCGCGTTGGCAGGGCGGGCGCTGCTCTCGCCTCGGCTGGCACTCGACCTCCTGCGGACGGCCTGGGCGTTCCGCCGCCGGTTCTGGTGGCGGCTTGCGCCGTTCCTGCCGGTGCCGGATCGGACCTACCTCCGGTGGCGGATGTACACGGCCTATGGCGATGAGCGGGCGGTGCCGCCGGTCGAGGATGTCGTGCGCTTCGCCCGGTGGCGGCGTGAGACGATGGGGTTCTGATGGCCGACGCAGCAGCTCGGCCTCACCTGATCGTGATCGGCGGCGGATTCGCGGGGCTCTATCTGACCCAGGGACTCGCCCGCGCCCCCATTCGGATCACGCTGATTGATCGTCGCAATCACCATCTCTTCCAGCCGATGCTGTATCAGGTGGCGACCGCGGCGCTCAATCCGAGTGACATCGCCTCTCCGATCCGTTCGATCCTCCGCACACAGAAGAATGTCGATGTGCTGTTGGGTGAGGTCACACGGGTCGATGCCGACGCGAAGACGGTGCAGCTCGCCGACGGTGAGGTGCTCTCCTACGATTATTGCGCCGTGGCCACCGGCGCGCGGCACTCCTACTTCGGCAGGAGTGAGTGGGAGTCGCTGGCCCCAGGCTTGAAGTCGGTGGAAGACGCCCTCGAAATCCGACGGCGGGTGCTCCTTGCCTTCGAGCGCGCCGAGCGTGAACCCGATCCCAAGAAGCGGCATCAAGATCTGACCTTCGTGGTGATCGGCGGCGGACCGACTGGCGTCGAAGTGGCGGGCGCACTCGCAGAGGTTCGACGCTTCGCGTTGGCGCGGGACTTTCGGCACATCGATCCGCGTGAGGCGAGCGTCGTCTTGTTGGAAGGCGGCCCCCGCATTCTCTCGACCTATCCCCCGGAACTTTCCGAGAAGGCGAAGGGCACGCTCCGAGAGCTCGGCGTCGATGTACGCGAGAACACGATGGTGACCGCCATCCATCCCGATGCCGTCGAGGCTGGCGGGTGGCGCATTCCCTCGACCACCGTCGTTTGGGCGGCCGGCAATGCCGCCTCCCCACTGCTTGCCACCATCGGCGCACCACTCGATCGACAGGGTCGCGTGCTGGTCGAGGCGGATTGTTCTGTCCCCGGTCATCCGGAGCTGTTGGTGCTGGGCGATGCCGCCGCGCATCAGCACAGTGACGCACCCGAGGCCGTCCCGGCGGTCTGCCCGGCAGCCATCCAGATGGGGCAGCATGCCGCGCGACTGATTCGGGCCTCACTGGCGGGGCGGACGCGTCCCACCTTCCGCTACTGGAACAAGGGGGAGCTGGCGGTGATCGGGCGTGGTCAGGCGGTGGCGAATCTTGGTCGACTCCGATTCGCCGGCTTTCCCGCGTGGTTCGTCTGGATCTTCATCCATATCGCGTATCTGATTGGATTCCGGAATCGGTTGCTTGTCCTGATTCAGTGGGCCTGGTCTTACCTCACCTACGGGCGTGGCGCCCGGCTGATCACTGGAGAAACGGGCGAATACGCCGCCCGCATCCAGCCACCGCGATGACTCTGCCGACGCTCGCCGAGATCCAGGCGGAGGCCGAGCGCCTCGGCTTCGTCGCGTGCGGGGTGAGCAGTATGGCACCCAATCGTCGGGCCGATGCGCTCGACCGTTGGCTCGCCGCGGGGTATGGCGGGACGATGCGGTATCTCAACCGGCAGGCGAAGAAGCGGAAGGCACCAGGGAACCTGCACCCAGAGGCACGCTCGGCGATCGTCGTGCTCGACAACTACACGGCTCCACCGGAAGAGCGTGCCCAACCCGGTGATGCCTTTCGGATTGCGAGCTACGCACGCGGCACTGACTACCACCTGGTGACGCATGCACGGCTTCTCGTGCTCAAGGAGTGGATGCTGGCGCGGGGGGTGACCTTCGCCAGCGCCTGGATCGACGACGGCCCCGTCCCGGAACGGGAACTCGCCGAGCGGGCCGGCCTCGGCTGGATCGGGAAGAACACGATGTTGATCCACCCGCAGCTGGGGTCCTGGACCTTCATCGGCACGATCTTCACGGACCTCGAGCTGCCGACGGACGCGCCATTGGTCACGGATCACTGCGGTAGCTGCACGCGTTGCCTGGATGCCTGCCCAACCGGTGCCTTCGTGGCCCCGCGCGTCCTCGATGCCACCAGATGCTTGTCGTATGTCACGATCGAGTACAAGCCCGATCCTCCACCCGAACTCGATGGCAAGTGGGCGGAATGGGCGTTCGGATGCGATATTTGCAACGAGGTCTGTCCGTGGAACGTGAAATTCGCGGAACCGACCACGATCGATGAGTTTCGGCGCCGTCCCGTCCCGGATCGCCGTGATACCGAAGCATTCGAGACGATCGACGAAGCGGAATTTCAGCGGCTCTTCGCCGACACACCCATCGCGCGCCCCGGCTTGGACCGGATGCGCCGCAACGTCCGGCACGCCACGGCGCGCCATGAGGAATCTGACGCATGAGCGTAACGCTCCACTCGGTGGCCATCTTCGTGCACGACCTCGACAAGGCGCTGCATTTCTACAACCACCAACTCGGGCTGCCGGTTGGGAAGCAGGGTTCGTTCGGCTTCGAGTTGCTGGAGGATCGACCGCATGTCGGCGTCCACCCCGCCCAGCACCCCGATGCCAAGGCGATGGTCGGTCGACACACTGGATTGACCTTCGAGGTGCAGGACCTGCTGGAGCTCGCCTCGCGGTTGCTGGCGGACGGCGTGCGCTTTGTGGCGGAGCCGGCGCAGCAGGGGTTCGGGATGATGGCGATGGTCTCGGATCCGGATGGCAACATCATGGCGCTCTGGGAAGACAATGTGTCCCAGATCGTCAACGAAGGTCCACCAGAATGAGTCTCCCGCGCGAATTCGCCAGCGACAACACGGCTCCCGCGCATCCCGCGGTGTTGGAGGCGATGGCGGCCGCGAATCACGGCCCGGCCCACGCGTATGGGGCGGACGCATGGACCGCGCGCGCGGTCGCCTGGTTCCGCGACGAATTCGGCGGCGAGACCGAGGTCTTCCCGGTCTGGAACGGCACCGGCGCCAACGTGACGGCACTCCGCGCCATGACCCGACCGTATCATGCCGTGCTCTGCACACCCTACTCCCACATTCAGGTGGATGAATGTGGTGCCCCGGAACTCCTGACCGGGTGCAAGTTGGTCCCGCTACCGACGTCGGATGGCCGACTCACCCCCGCACTGCTCCGTGGAGCCGTGAAGGGGATCGGGAACGAGCATTGGGTGCAGCCGCACGTGGTGTCGCTCACGCAGACCACGGAGTACGGCACGCGCTACACCGTCGACACGTTGACTCAGCTCTCTGGTGTCGCGCATGAACTCGGGTTGCTGGTGCACATGGATGGAGCGCGCATCGCGAATGCCGCGGCGTCGTTGGATGTGCCCTTGCGCGCCATCACGCGCGATGTGGGCGTCGACATCCTCTCCTTCGGCGCCACCAAGAATGGGGCGATCAACGCCGAGGCGGTGGTGGTGTTCAATCCTGCGCTCGTCCGCGAGATGCCATTCCTCCGAAAGCAATCCACCCAGCTCGCCTCCAAGATGCGCTATCAGTCGGCGCAGTTCCTCGCGTTGGCGGAGGGCGATCTCTGGCGCGCCAACGCGACGCACAGCAATGCGATGGCCGCACGCCTCGCAGCCGGATTGCGCGAGATCCCAGGGGTCGTGATCACCCAGCCGGTCGAGGCGAACGCAGTCTTCGCGATCCTCCCGCCGGCGGTCACGACCCGGTTGCAGGAGACCTTCCATTTCTATGTCTGGAACGAGGAGACGGGGGAAGTGCGCCTGATGGCGAGCTGGGCGACGGCGCCCGAGGATGTGGATGAATTGCTTGCCGCAATCCGTTCCGAGATGGCGGCGTAGGGCATGCTGACACGCCGATCCCTCACGCCCGCATCGCTCACGCTCTTCGCGGTGTTCGCTGTCCTCTCCGTGCTGGTGGTGTTGAATCTGACATTGCCGTTGGATGTGGCCGCGCTGGAGTGGGTGGGTCTGCATCGCACCCCTCGGCTGACCGACGCTATGTTGCTCTTCACCTTCATCGGCAACGGGTTGATCGAGTTCCCGCTCGCGCTACTGATCGCCTACCTGCTCTGGCGTCTCGGTCGACCGCTCTGCTCACGCCGCTTCGTCTACACCGCGCTCTCCGCCGAGTTGCTCTATCTGATTGCCAAGGCGTCCTTCGCGCGCGACCGACCACGTGTCATTGAACGCCTCGCCGATGCCGGCTGGCACTCGTACCCGAGCGGCCATTCCATGCTCGCGCCGGTGATCTATGGATTCGGATTGATCTTGCTCGCGGAGTCGGTCCGCAATCGGTCGGCGCGCGCGGTGCTGATCGCGCTGGCGTTGAGTATCCCACCCTTGATCGCGTTCTCGCGCGTCTATCTCGGCGTGCACTACCCGAGTGACGTCATCGGCGCACTCTTCTTGGGAACCGCGTGGGTGCTGCTCTGGTCGGAGCTGCCCGGGTCCCGATCGAGCAGACTCGCCACTTCGTCCGAGCCCGCAACCAAATAATCGATCCGCTCCGCGAGGTCGCGTGCCGCATCCAAGTCGGCGGTCAGTGACCCCGCCTCGTTGCGCCCCACGGACATTCTCAGCAACCCCACCCGCAAGGTGTCGATCGCCGCGACCGAGTGCTGCAGTCGCGCGGCCCATTGCCCGGATGCGCCAGCCGCGATCTGCTGACGCGCATGCTCCGCCTCCCGTTCGAGGCGCTGCACCACTTTGGGAAGATCGGCAAAATTGCGACGGACCGAATCCGGCAACGCCGCGAAGAGGCTCGCGGTCACATCGCCAAGCGCCACTTCGGTCGGACGCCACGCGGCCCACGTGGGGTCGGTCCCTCGGCGCAGGCCAATCCCCGCGATCTTCGTCATCACCTCGCCAAACGGTCCATTCCACATCCATTTGCGGAGCCGCGCGAAGGAATCGACCGGCCGCACGCGCCGACCAGGAAAGATCAGGCCGAAGAGCGCCCCACCCACGGTCATCATCGTGCCGAGTCCGAAGAGCCCGAAGGCGGCTGCGGCTTCTGGCCGTGTGCTCGCCACCAACGCGCCGTACGCCATCGCGCCCAGCGCCGTGGTAAAGCCAGCGTATGTGAGGCCACGCACCGCGCGCGGAATCCAGTGGACCGGCCGCGCCACCTCATACCGGAGCTCTTCTTCGCGTCGCACCAAGGCGACGCCGAGTCCGTGACGCAACTCTTCGAGTGTGACGCCAGCTTCGAGTGCCCGACGTGTCTCGAGGATGCGCCACTTCCCATGGCCGATCCACGGCAGTGCCGTGGAAAAACCACAGAGCGCAATGAAGAGCGAGGCAGAGAGGGGCCGCACCGGCAATTGTGAGGAGGCCACGAAGACCATGGTCCCGATGCCGTAAAAGAAGAGCGACCAGATGACGTAGAGCCCCTTCAGCTCGCGACCACGCTCGACCCACACCCGGACCGGGACTGGCAACTCCTGCGTCAACGCCCGCGGCGGTTCAAGGGCGTCCGCCATGGCCTCCGCGGTGACGAAGCGGTCGTCGGGATTCTTGCTGAGTGCCCGGTCGATGGCGGCGGCCAAGGCCGGACGCAGCTCAGGAACGACATTCAGCAATGGCGCCGGACGCTGAGTCAGGTGCTGTGCCAGCAACTCAGCGGCGTTGCCAAGAAACGGTGGACGGCCGGCGAGCATGTGGAAGCCCATGGCACCGAGCGCGTAGAGATCGCTGCGGCCATCAACGACATCGCCAGCGGCCTGTTCGGGGGCGACATACTCCGGCGTGCCCACGAGGCGACCAGGTAACGCCGCGTCATCCTGCAGAATCGCGATGCCGAAATCGGTCACCAGCGCACGAATTCCCTCACCTTCGAGGAGGATGTTGTCGGGTTTGATGTCACGATGAATGACGCCTTGCGCGTGCGCGTACGCCAACGCGTAGGCCACGTCGCGCAGGATCGCCCCGGCGGCCGAAGGGGCGAGGCGTCCCGTGCGACGCAGCCGGTCGCCCAGCGATTCCCCGGCCACATAACGCATCGCATAGAAGACGTATTCGCCGACCTCTTCGACGGCGTGGATCGGCACGATGTTCGGGTGCGCCAGCCGCGCGGCCATGCGTGCTTCCCGGAGGAACGCGTTCCGACGTTCCGGGATGCGGGCCATCTCAGGCGGCAACAGCTTGAGGGCGACCGGGCGATCGAGTTGGACGTCACGCGCGAGAAAGACAATCCCCATCCCCCCGCGACCCAATTCCCGTTCCAGCGAATAGCGCCCGGCAAGGACCGCCTGGAGCGCCCAAAAGAGTTGGTCGGGAGATGTCATTCAAGACCATACGGGATGAGGTGGTCCAGAGTGTCGGGACCCCCCAAGAAAACCCGATCTGGCCTATACTTCCATGATTCCGTGCTACTGCAGCCCATTTCTTCGAAACTGCCGGGGCCCTGATGCTCGTGCTGCTCCTCCCACTGCTATTCCAAGACACGCTTCGCCTCGACGCGAACACCGCGTTGGCGCGCGCCGTGGAGCGGGCCCCGACGATCCTGGCTGCCGCCGCCCGCACGCGGGCAAGTGCGGCGGCTGGGAGCGAGGCCGGCCGGCTGCGCAATCCGCAGTTGGCCTTCCTTGCCGAAAACCTCGGCGCCCAACGCCAGGTCACCGGTGCGGATGGTCTGCGGGGAATCGAGGGACAGGTCACACTGCAGGGGCATCTCCCGATCGGCGGCGATCTCGGCGCGGCACGGCGTGGGGCCACGGCCCAACTCGATCTCGCCACCGCCGATGCCGCCATGGTCGAGCAGGAATTCCGTGGTCATGTGCTCCTCGCGATCGCGACACACGATCGCAGTCATGCGTTGTTGCGGGAGGCCACCGCCGAAGCGAATGCCATGGCAACGTTCTCGGCCGCGATGACCGCGCGTGCGACAGAAGGACGTTCTTCCGATGGTGAGGCGGCGCGCACCCGCACGGAAGCGGTCATGGCGGCATCGCATCTCGCCCGCCGTCGCGCGGACGTGGCGTCCGCCGATGCGGTGCTCGCGGCGTCGATCGGACTCACGCCCGGGACACTGCTCCGCGTCACGCCACCGCCTGCCTGTGTGCCGTCTGTGGCGGGCGAGGCGATCGCGGTGCAGCAGGCGACGGCGAAGATCACGCTCGCCGACGCGCTCGCGGATCAGGCCGCGGCGAGCCGGATTCCTGATTTGGCGCCGATCGTCGGGCTTCGGCGCAGCGGCACCTTCAGTGGCCTGCTTCTCGGATTGTCGTTCGACCTCCCATTCTTTTCGACCGGTGGCGGCAGTGTGGCGGCTGCGCGCGCCGAGGCCGAGTCTGCTCGGTCGGAAGCGACAGCGGTCTCGTTGGAGCGCGACGCCGCGATGGCCGGTGCCCGACAGGCGCTGCGCGAGCTCGACGTCATGGCGTCACAGTACGGGGCGACCTGGGAATCGGACCTCTCGCGTGCTGTTGCGGCAGCTGAGGCGCGCTGGCGCGAAGGGCAGGGGACGCTGGCAGAGCTCTTCGATGCGCGCCGCGCCCGGGTGGCGGCGCGTGAGGAACACGCCGTGTGGCAACTGCGCCGGATCGCCGCGCGTATCGCACTGGCACGCGCCAGCGGGGACGAATTGACGACCTCACTCTTGATGGACGAATGCACTGGAGCCGCACGATGATCCGACACGCGAGATTGGTCTTCCTTGCCGCGCTTACGGCGTGCGCCGGCTCCACGCCCGATCAACCGGCCGAAAGTGCCGTGCCCGCAGGAAGTGTGGAGCTGAGTGACGCGCAGCTGACGACAGCCGGTCTAGCGTTCGACACGGTGCGGCTCGAGTCGACGGCGATCCCGCTCGCGGTCCCCGGCACGATCGGCACGCCGGAGCCGAACACGGCGCATGTTGGAGCCATCGTCCCAGGCCGCATTGAGGCGGTGATGGTGCTTCCCGGCGATCGCGTGCGTGCGGGTCAGGTGTTGGTCAAAATCCACTCGCACGAACTCGCCACGGCACGTCGCGATCTGGAGTCGGCGGCTGCCGCATCCTTTGCCGCGAAGGCCGCGTTGGATCGCTCCACGCGACTGCTCTCCGCGGGTGCCGTCGCGCGGGAAGAAGTGGAGCAGCGTGAGGCGACCTTTCGGGCTGCCGAGGGCGAGCGACTCCGCGCCGCCGAGATGGTCGAGCACTTGCACCCGGATGGCGATGATGTCGCGATTCGTGCACCGCGTGACGGCGTGGTGTTCTCGGTCTCAGCACACCTGGGAGAGGCCGTCTTGGAAGGCGCCCCACTCGTGGAACTGGGTGATGACTCCACGCTCTGGATGACCGCCTGGGTGCCCGAGGCTTCGGTTGGGCTGCTCCAGAGCGCGCAGCAGGTCCGCATCACCGTCGCGGCACTCCCGGGCGATACGATCGCCGGTCGGGTGGTGCGAACGGGTGGTCGCCTCGATGCCGAGCGTCGGGCCGTGGAGTTCCGGGTCGCGCTGCAGCGGCCTCCCGCTGCCGTGCGGCCGGGAATGTTTGCCACGGTGCACATCGAGGGTGGTCAGCGCCTCGAGCGGGCGATCCTTCCCGCCGAAGCGGTGCAGCGCGTCGATGCGGGGGCGGAAGTGTATGTGGTCGATGCGCCGAACCGATTCCGGCGCTTCCCAGTGACCGATGCCGTGACGCTCGCGGATGGGCGGGTTGCCGTGCGTGGGTTGCTCGCGGGGATGGTCGTCGTCGGTCGCGGCGCGTATTTCGTGCGCTCCAGCCTGGACGCCGAGGCTCCTGAACATGATTGAATGGATCATTGGCGCTTCGATCCGGAGGCGTGGCCTCGTCCTCGGGAGTGTGGCAGTACTCCTGAGTGTGGGGATCTGGGCCTTCGCCACGATTCCGTTCGAGGCGTTCCCGGATCTGACCGCGAATAGCGTGAATGTGATCACCGAATCACCGGGACTGGCGCCGCAGGAAGTGGAACAACTCGTCACCTTCCCGATCGAACGTGCGCTGCTTGGTCTGCCCAACGCGACGGCCGTGCGCTCCATTTCCAAGTTCGGACTCTCCATCACTTCCGTCGTCTTCGAGGATGCGGTCGACCCGTGGTTCGCGCGCCAGGTGGTGTCGCAGCGACTCTCGGATGTGAACGCGATGTTGCCACCCGACGTCGCACCACTTCTGGGGCCACCCTCCACCGCCATGGGAGAGGTGTTCCAGTATGTGCTGACATCGAGCACCGTCGAGTGGGATGCGACAGCCCTCAAGACGCTCCAGGACTTCACCATTGCCCCGCAACTGCGGACGATCGCCGGGGTGGCCGAAGTGAACTCCTGGGGCGGGCAGACGGAGCGGATCGACGTGGTGGCAGATCCGGCACGCTTGGCGGCGGCTGGGCTGACCCTGCGTGATCTCGAAGACGCGGTGGCACGGGAGAACATGAACTTCGGCGGCGCGTCGATCGAATCGCGGCAAGAGCGCTTCGTGGTGCGTGGGCTCGGTCGGTTCCAGCGGGCTGAGCAAATCGCGGAGATCCCCGTTGCCGTGGCCGGTGTGACCCCGATCCGCCTCGGCGATGTGGCGACCGTGGAACGCGGCGCGCTCCCGCGCGATGGAGCCGTCACCGCCAACGGACAGGGGGAAGTGGTCAGCGGGATGGTGATCATGCGGAAGGGCGAGAATGCCCAGCAAGTGATGCGGGGCATCGCCGAGCGCGTGACGGTCATCGAGCAGTCACTCCCCGCAGGTGTCACGCTGGTGCCGTTCTACGATCAGACCCAACTCGTCCGTCGCACCACGCAAACCGTCGAGAAGAACCTCCTCCTCGGTGGCGCGCTGGTCGTCGCCATTCTCTGGCTCTTTCTGCGGAATACCGCGGCGGCATTGATCGTCGCCTTGGTGATTCCGCTCTCGATGCTCTGGGCGTTCATCGCCATGCGCATCTTCGGGTTCTCCGCCAACTTGATGTCCCTCGGGGCGCTCGACTTCGGTCTGCTGGTGGATGGCTCCATCGTGTTGATCGAGAACGTCATGCGCCGAGCGCACGGCAAGGTCTCGGACACGGACCCGTCCGAGAAGATTCGCTCGGCTGCCGTTGAAGTCGGGCGACCGATTCTCTTCGGGATCGCGATCATCGTGGCGGTCTATCTCCCGATCTTCGCGCTGGAAGGGACGGAACGGCGCATGTTCGTCCCGATGGCGTTCACGGTGATGGCGGCGCTCCTCGGCTCGCTGTTGCTCGCACTCACGGTCGTGCCCGCCGCGGCACGGACGTTCCTCGCGCGCGCCGTCGAGCCGGAGTGGCCCGCCTTTGAGCGGTTGCGGGTCCGGTACGAGCAGTTGATCGCCGGCACCCTGCGACGAGTGCCTGTCATTCTGGCGATGGGTGTGCTCGCGACGGGAGCGGCGCTCTTCGCGTTGTCGCGCCTCGGCACCGAGTTCATGCCGCGTCTGGATGAGGGGAGTGTGCTCGTGATGTCGCAGCGCCTTCCCGCCACGGCACTCTCGGAAGGGATCGTGTTCAGTGGGATGATCGAGCGCGCGCTCGGTGCGCTGCCCGAGGCCAAGACCGTGGTCACCAAGTTGGGACGACCCGATCTGGCGACGGAAGCGATGGGAACGTACGAGTCGGATACCTATGTCATCCTCACGGACAAGAGCGAATGGCGCTCCGGTGGCAAGCCCGCGTTGATCGAGGCGATGGATTCCGTGTTGCACAACATCCCTGGTCTCTCCGTGGCGTTCACGCAACCGATTCAGATGCGTCTCGATGAAGCCGAAACCGGCATTACCACCGATGTCGGTGTGCAGCTCTTCGGGAGCGACGCCGACACGCTGGCACGCGTTGCCGAGCAGATCGAACGACTCCTGCTCGGGGTCGACGGTGCTGGCGACGTCAAGACGATCGCGGCCTCTCGCATGAAACAGGCGGTCGTCACGCTGGATCGGCAGCGGATGGCACCGCTCGGACTCTCCGTGGAGGATGTCGGGGGCGAGGTGGAGCGCGCCTTGGGTGCGGGGGAGGCCGGCGTCTTGATTGACGGCCCACGCCGCGTCCCGATCACGGTACGCCTGCCCGATGCCCAACGTCTCGATCCCGATCAGCTCGCGGCACTTCCCATTGGCCGGAGCCGCGGCGTGGTGGTCCCGCTTGGTGCGGTGGCGGATGTGGCGGTCGTCGAGGCTCCCGAGGCGTACGCGCATGAGGGTGGTCAGCGCATGGTCGTGATTGGCGCCAACATTCGCGGGCGTGATGTGGGCTCGTTCGTCAAGGAGGCGGAACAGTTGATCGCGCGGACCGTGCCGCTGCCGTCGGGGTACCACACGGAATGGGGCGGGCAGTATCGCCACCAGCAGACGGCGATGTCCCGCCTGCGCCTCCTCCTGCCGGCCGCGATCGTGGGGATCATGGCGATGCTCTACCTCGCGTTCGGCACCTGGCGCCACGCGATCCTCATCATGGCCAACGTCCCGTTCGCGCTCGTCGGGGGCGTGGCGTCCCTCTGGATCATGGGACTCAATCTCTCGCTTTCGGCGGCGATCGGATTCATCGCCCTCTTCGGCATCGCGGTGCTGAATGGTGTCGTGATGGTGACGTCGATCAACGACTTGTTGCGCGCCGGACACGACTTGGACACGGCGCTCCTCCGCGGTGCAGGGTCGCGGCTTCGCCCCGTCCTGATGACCGCCGCCGTGGCCGGTTTCGGCTTTGTGCCAATGGCGATCTCAACCTCGGCAGGCGCGGAGCTCCAGCGCCCCTTGGCCACTGTGGTGATCGGCGGACTGATCACGTCGACCGTGCTGACCTTGATTCTGTTGCCGACGCTCTTCGGGGCGATCGAGCGGTGGCACCGGGCAAGAGAAAAGGCCCACGCGACCATCGCGTGAGCCTTTTGGAGGGCGGAGCCACCGGATCGGTCAGGGGCGCTTCGAGTTGTCCGGGCCGCCGTAGGTCGCTTCGGTGAGTGATGGTTCGGATGGGATCACGACGCCGTCCGCGCCGAGGGTGCGGAACAGGCTCCACTGGGCCTGCTTGGCCGCCCCGGAGTTGCCGCCGTTGTAGAGCGCGGCCACGATCAGCGTCCCATCGCTCTGGCCGAGATACCCAACCAGCGAGGAGACGTTGCCGAGCGTGCCGGTCTTGGCGCGGACGACTCCTGCCTCCGGGAGCCCCGTCTTCAGGGAGCGGAGTGTACCGCTGCCATTGGCAGGGAGGAGGAGAGGGAAGTTGCGACCCGCCGCCGTCTGCGGGAAGTTCGCCAAGTACGTGGTGAAGACGATCGGGGCGACCCGATCCGACTCTGACAAACCGCTCCCATCCAGCAACTTGACGCCGCTGCTGAGCCCGGTCACCGAACGGATATGCGCCATCAACTGCTCGGCCGCCCGATCCTGTCCGCCACCCCAGAGGAGCATCAACTCCGCCCCGATATTCAACGACCGGGTGTTCACTTCGTGTGCGATGGAGTCGAAGGACTGGGACACCACCTCGGCGAGAACGCGCCGTTCACCGAAACCCGGAGCCGCGATGGATGAGGTGCGCTCCCACTCGATGCCGGCAAGTTGGGTGGCATGGCGCCACGCCGCGTCGAGCACTGCGGTCGGGTCCGTGGCGACGGATTGGTAGCGACGGGCACCCGCACGGCTCCCGATTGTCCCGCTCACCACGAAGCGCCCGCCGGACTGCGCCGCGATCGAAATGCGGTTCCGGCGCCCGGCAACGGTTCTGGCCTTGTTGGTGATCAGCAGGGCGAGTCCGGCCGGCGCGTCACCGGCAATCACTGCAGGGGAACCAACCTTGGCTCCCGGCAGTACCGAGAAGGAGACCAGATTTTCGTTGAGGGTGACGGGTCCGATCAGTGGTGCATAGATCCGGCCCCGGTGCCGGGCCGGCCATGCGGCGGGGAAGATCGATCGCGTCTCGCCGGCTCCGGTCGTCACTGACAACGGACCGACCAAGCGACGCACACCGATCGTCGCCAGCTGCTGGGCGAGCGTGAGCAGCATCGGTCCGGTACGATCACGGCGTTCCAGGGTCGGATCGCCATTCAATTCGAGGGCCCAGCGCCCTTCCCAAGCCCCGGTCACCGGATTGACCCGACCATCTCCGATCACCCGGGTGGCCCGGCGGGCATCGGGTCCGACCACGGATCTCGCAAAACCCGTGGTCAATATCTTGACAGTTGAGGCGGGAATCAGCGGTTCATCGCCGTTCACCGACCAGAGGACGGTGCCATTCTGGTCCGCGACCACCACCCCCCAGGAGCCGGGCGCAGTGCGGCGAGCCTTGGCGTACCACGCCTCCAGCGCCGACAGGTCGGGCGCAGGCCCCTGGGCCGACCCGACATGTGGGGTCGCCAGGAGGCAAAGGGCAAGGAGGGCGGAGGGGAGACGCATGAACCTTCTATACGCAAAAGACGTGCGGGAAGTGACGTCGCGATGTGGGACGAAACAGCCGAGAGAGGAGAAAGGAGAGAAGAGAGGGGGTGTCCGACTCCTTTCTCCTCTCTCCTCTCTCTATTTCAGCACCAGCTTCGCAATCGTCTGCAGCTGCATGTTGCTGGTCCCCTCATAGATCACGCCGATCTTGGCGTCGCGGAAGAACTTCTCGGCCGGGTATTCCTGTGAGTAGCCATACCCCCCGAACAGTTCGAGGCAGGTCGAGGTGATCCGATTGGCCGCCGTTGAGGAGAAGAGCTTGGCCATGGCGGCTTCCTTGGTGAACGGAAGGCCCGCGTCCTTCAGCCGTGCGGCGTTGTAGACCAGCAAGCGCGCGGCCTCGAGTTCCGTGGCCATCTCGGCGATCTGGAACTGCACGCCCTGAAATTCAGCGATCGTCTTGCCGAATTGCTTCCGTTCCTTGATGTACTGGCACGCCGCGTCGAGGGCCCCCTGCGCGACGCCGATCATCTGGGCGCCGATCCCGATCCGGCCTTCGTTGAGGGTCTCGATCGAGATCTTGTAGCCCTGGCCCACCGGGCCGAGGACATTCGCGGCGGGCACGCGGCAGGATTCGAGAATCAACTCGACGGTGCTGGACGCGCGGATACCGAGCTTCTTCTCCCGCTTGCCCACCGAGAATCCCGGAAAAGTGCTCTCCACCAGGAACGCCGTGATGCCCTTGTAGCCCTTGTCGAAGTCGACGTTCGCAAAGACGATGAAGATCCCCGCTTCGGCACCGCTCGTGATCCAGAACTTCCGGCCGGTGAGCAGCCAATCGTCGCCATCCTGTTCGGCCTTGCACTCGAGCGCGAAGGCATCCGATCCCGACGCCGGCTCCGAGAGCGCGAAGCCCCCCAACAAGTCGGTGGTCATCCGCGGGAAATAGCGGCTGTGCTGTTCGGCGGAGCCCCACCGCTTCAGGGCGTTGTTGAAGAGGGTGTTGTGCACGTCCACATAGATCGCGCTGGAGGCGTCCACGCGGGCCATCTCTTCAATCGCGAGCGTCGCGAGGAAGATCGAGCCGCCTGCGCCGCCGAACTCTTCCGGCACTTCGATCCCCATCAGGCCGAGTTCAAAGAACTTGGTGATCAGGTCGGGCCGCATTTTCGCCTCGGCGTCCATCTCGCTGACGTACGGGCCGATTTCGGTTTCCGCGAACTCTCGCACCGTCTGGCGGAAGAGTTCCTCCTCCTCGGAGAGGACGGAGAGCGGGGCGGGCGCGGAGAGTGCAACAGACATGAGACGACGTCCGGGAAAAAGGTCAGCGATAAAGATATTGGTGTGAGCAGCTATCAGTGAAATTGGGAACAGGGAACAGGGAACAGGGAACAGGGAACAGGGGTACGGCGGTCGGGGCGACCCCTGCAGGGGTTCCTTGCTGTCCCGTTCCCCGTTCCCTTCAGTTCTCGCTCACGACTCACGACTCGCCTCCAGCACCTCCAATGCCACCTCCACCCTCCCCATCGGCGCGGCCACCTGCGCGCCCGCTGTCATTCCGCGGACTTCAGTCATCATTTCCCGCGCGATGCTGACCCCCTCCGCCAGGGCAGCGTCCTTCCCTCGCGCGGAGGCACGGCGCATCCGATCCAGGACCGGCTCGGGGACCGTGATCCCCGGCACTTCGTTCGCGAGAAACTCGGCATTGCGCAGCGACACCAACGGCCAGATTCCAGCGATCACCGGTACACCGAACGACTCGAGTCGAGGGAGCACGCGTTCGAGTTGCCGCAGATCGAAGACGGGCTGGGTCATCGCGAAGCAGGCACCCGCTTCGGCCTTCCAGGCGAAGCGCGCCAATTCGCGATCCAGATCTGTGGCCGCAGGGTTCACGCCGACGCCGTGCACGAAGGCGGTCGGGGCACCGATGGAGTTGTCCCCCGGATCGAGTCCACGATTCAGGCGCGCTACCAGATTCGTCAAACCGATCGCGTCGATGTCGAAGACCGCGGTGGCATCGGGGTAAGGTCCCATTTTGGGTGGGTCACCGGTGACGATCAACAAGTTGCGCAGTCCTGCGGCCGCGGCGCCGAGGAGGTCGGAAAGCATGCCGAGCAAGTTGCGATCGCGGCAGGCGTAGTGGACGACCGCTTCGAGTCCGGTCTCGCGCTCGATCAGAATGCCCGAGATCAACGCGCCCATCCTGCTCTGGGCGCGTGGCCCGTCGGGCACGTTGACCGCGTCCACGCCAGCCGCACGAAGCTGTCGTGCCTGCTCGAGCATCGGGGTGGGATCGACACCGCGCGGCGGCACGATCTCGACGGACGTTACCCACTGGCCAGCCGCGAGCTTGGCGCCGAAGGCCGAGCGTGCCGCGAGCGCGATCGGTTCGGTTCCCTTCACGCGTGGCAGCGTCACGCGATCGGCAGACACCACCGTGGCACGCGCCATGACACTCGCCGAGCGCACGAACCCGCGCAGCGCCTTCACATGCTCGGGTGTGGTCCCACAACAGCCACCGACAAATCGCGCGCCGGCTTCGACGATGCGGCGGCCATACTCCGCGAAGTACTCTGGGCTCGCCATGTAGATCTGGCGGTCTCCGACCTCGCGGGGGAGGCCGGCATTCGGCTGGGCCACGAGCGGCACACGGACGACCTTGGCAAGACGTTCAATCGCTTCGAGTACCCCTTGTGGCCCGATCGAGCAATTGATCCCGATGATGTCGGCGCCGGCGGCTTCGAGAAGGGGGCCAAAGCTTTCGGGCGCCGTACCGTAGGCCGTCAGTCCATCCACGCCGAGGGTGACCTGCGCCATCAGGGCGAGGTCGCTCCGCGCGCGCACGGCCCGGATCGCGGCTTCCAATTCGTGGAGGTCAGAGAAGGTCTCGAGGCAAAAGCCACCGACCCCGCCAGCAATCAATCCGTCCACCTGACGCCCGAAGGCGGCTTCCGCCTCGACGATGGACAATTCACCAAACGGTTCGACCCGCGTCCCAAGTGGCCCGATGGCACCGAGCACGACGACGTCCGGGCCGACCGCGCCACGCGCCACCCGCGCGGCTGCGCCGTTGATCGCTTCCGTCTCGTCGGCCAATCCATAATGACTCAGCTTGATCGGATTGGCCCCGAAGGTATTCGTCTCGACGAGCTCGGCCCCAGCGGCCGCATACGCGGCATGCACCTCCGCGATCAACGTGGGCTGTCGGAGGACGAGCTCATCGAAGCAGACGTTGACGAAGACGCCCTTCTGATAGAGCATCGTCCCCATCGCGCCATCCAGCACATGGGCACCGCCGTCGGCGATCAGTGCGTGCAAGGTCGTCATCTCACCCTCTCCGGTAGCCGAGCACGGGGGAGAGCCAGCGCTCGGCGGTGGCGAGATCCCATCTCTTTCGGGCGGCGTAGTCTTCGACCTGATCGCGCCCCACGCGACCAACCCCGAAGTAGCGGGACTCTGGACGCCAGAAGAGCCAGCCACTGACCGACGCGCCCGGAAGCATGGCGAAGCTCTCCGTCAATGTGATCCCGGTCGTTGTTTCGAGATCGAGCAGCTCCTGCAGCGTCGCCTTCTCGGTATGATCGGGGCACGCGGGGTACCCAGGCGCTGGGCGAATGCCGGCGTACCGCTCGTGGAGCAGATCATCGAGGGTGGCGTCTTCATCCGGCGCATAGCCCCACAGCGTGGTGCGTACCTCCTCGTGCAGGCGCTCGGCGAAGGCCTCGGCGAGTCGGTCGGCAAGCGATGCCAGCAGGATGGCGCGATAGTCATCGTGATCTGCCTTGGCGGCGGCCACCAGCGGAGCGAGCCCATGTCCGGCGGTTACCGCGAATGCACCGACGTAATCCGTCAGGCCGTGCGATCGTGGTGCCACCAGGTCCGAGAGAGAAAGCAGCGGCCGACGATCACGGCGCTTCCCCTGTTGCCGGAGCATGTGCAGCGTCCGGAGCGGTGCCGAACGTGCTGGGTCGTGATAGAGCGTGATGTCGTCCGCCGTGGCGTCGGCCGGCCAGAACCCCACCACGCCACGGGCACGGATTGAATTGTTGTGCTCCAACTCATCGAGCAGCGCCTCGGCGTCCCGAAACAAGTCACGCGCTGCCGCGCCATGGACGGGGTGTTCGAGGATGGTCGGATACGCGCCGTCCAATTCCCAGGTCCGGAAGAACGGCGTCCAGTCAATGCGCCGCCGCAAATCCGCAATCGGCCACGCGTCGAAGGCCCGAAGGCCAGTGTACGTGGGGACGGGGACCGGAAGCGACCAATCCACCGGAAGTGGTGTGGCGCGTGCCTCGGCGATCGGCGTCAGTGCGCCTTCCCGTTCACCTTCGCGCTCGATCCGAAGTGCCTCGTACTCCGCGGCGATCTCCGCGGCGAAGATGGTGCGCCGCGCGGGATCGTGGAGTGCCGAAGCAACCGGGACGGCGCGTGACGCGTCGAGCACATGCACCACGGGCGAGGCATAGTTCGGGGCGATGCGCAACGCGGTGTGGGCTCGGGATGTGGTCGCCCCTCCGATCAGGATCGGAGTGGTCATACCGACACGTTCGAACTCGCTCGCAACGAACGCCATCTCGTCGAGCGACGGGGTGATCAATCCGGAGAGTCCCACGAGATCAACCTGTTCGCGTTGCGCCGTTTCGAGGATCGTCGCGGCCGAGACCATCACGCCGAGGTCGATGACCTCCCATTCGTTGCACTGCAACACGACGCCGACAATGTTCTTGCCGATGTCGTGGACGTCCCCCTTCACGGTGGCCATCAGGATACGGCCGCGACTCCGCGCACCGACCGTCGCACGTTCGGCCTCCAGGTACGGCAGGAGGTGTGCGACCGCCCGTTTCATCACGCGGGCACTCTTGACGACTTGTGGCAGAAACATCCGTCCAGCGCCGAAGAGATCGCCGACCTGACTCATCCCCGCCATCAACGGTCCTTCGATGACGTCGAGCGGACGCTCTGCCACGAGCCGCGCTTCCTCGACGTCCTCCTCGACATGGTCCGCGATGCCGTGCACCAGCGCCCATGCCAAGCGCTCGTCCACGGGGCGCTCACGCCAGGCGTGGTCCGCTTCGGGAGCATGCGCCGTGGACCTGGCACGATCCGCGATCTCGAGAAGGCGCTCGGTAGCGTCCGCCCGACGATTCCAGAGCAAGTCGGCCACCCGCTCCCGAAGGTCGCTGTCGAGATCGTCCAGCACGGGGAGCTGCCCCGCGTTCACGATGCCCATGTCCAATCCCGCCGCGATCGCACGCTCCAGGAAGACGGCGTGGATCGCCTCGCGGACGGGATCATTGCCTCGGAACGCAAAGGAGACGTTGCTGATGCCGCCGCTCGTGCGTGCGCCGGGGCAGCGCGCCTTGATCTCGCGAACCGCTTCCACAAAGGCGAGCGCATACTCGGCATGTGCCTCGATGCCGGTCCCGACCGCGAAGACGTTGGGGTCGAGGATGACATCCTCCGGCGCGAATCCCACGCGATCGACGAGCAGGCGGAACGCCCGTTCCAGGATCGCGACTTTGCGCGCCACCGTCTCGGCTTGCCCTTCCTCATCGAACGCCATCACCACGACTGCCGCACCGTACCGGTGTGCCAACGTCGCCTGCTCGAGGAAGCGCGCCTCGCCCTCCTTGAGCGAGATAGAATTGACCACGCCCTTCCCCTGCAGATTCTTCAAGCCCTCCTCCAGTACGCTCCACTTGGAGGAGTCGAGCATCACCGGGACTTTGGCGATCGCGGGCTCCGCGGCGATCAGGCGGAGGAAGCGCGCCATGGCGCGTTCGGAGTCGAGGAGGGCTTCGTCGAAGTTGATGTCGATGATCTGCGCGCCCGCCTCCACCTGCTGGCGCGCCACCCCGAGGGCCTCTTCATCGCGCTGCTCGCGGACCAGGGTCGCAAAGCGCTTGGATCCCGTCACGTTGGTCCGTTCACCGACATTGACGAAGAGGGTGTTGGGGCCAATCGTGAATGGTTCCAGACCGGAGAGCTGGGTGACCGTTCGTCGTTCGACTGGGCGGCGCGGTGTGATGCCGGCTACGGCATCGGCGATGGCACGAATGTGCTCTGGTGTCGTGCCGCAGCAGCCACCCACAATGTTGAGCAATCCGTCGCGCGCCCACGCCGCGAACTCGGTCGCCATGGCGTCGGGGCCGAGGTCGTAGCCCCCGAGATCGTTCGGGAGCCCAGCGTTGGGATGCGCCGAGACGAACGTGTCGGCGATGCGGGCCAGCTCCTGCACGTGCGCACGGAGGAGGTCCGGGCCGAGGGCACAGTTGAGACCGATCGAGAGAGGTCGCGCGTGGGCGACCGAGATCCAGAACGCCTCGGCCGTCTGTCCGGAGAGGAGGCGACCGCTGCGATCGGTGATTGTCCCCGAGATCATCACCGGTACGCGAAAGCCTCGCGCCGTGAAGACCGCATCGATGGCGAAGAGCGCGGCCTTCGCATTCAACGTGTCGATGATTGTTTCCACGAGCAGCAGGTCCGCGCCGCCGTCCAGGAGTCCGTTCGCCGCCTCCGTATAGGCGGTGACCAGCTCTTCGAAGGTCACGTTGCGGAAGGCGGGATCTTCCACCGACGGCGAGATCGAGGCGGTGCGTGGCGTCGGACCGAGTGAGCCCGCCACGTAGCGCGGACGGTCGGCACGCTCGAAGGCGTCGCATGCCTCGCGCGCAATCTGGGCCGCGGCCACGTTGAGCACGTAGGCGGAACCTCCGGTGCCGTACTCTGCCTGCCCGATGGAGGTGGAGCTGAAGGTGTTGGTCTCGATGATGTCGGCGCCTGCCGCGAGATAGGCCGTGTGCACGTCGCGCACGACCGCGGGCCGCGTCAGGCAGAGGAGATCGTGGTTGCCGCGCAATTGTCCGGGGAGGTCGGCGAAGTACTCGCCGCGATAGTCTTCCTCAACGAGGCCGGCGCGCTGCAACATCGTCCCCATCGCACCATCGAGGACGAGGATCCGTTCATGGAGGAGTGCGGGGAGGCGGGCAATGCGGGCCGCGCGAGCGGCCATCGGGTCGGACACAGGGGCTCCATCAGTTTGTCGCCCCGAGGGGCGTCTTAGCGGGTTGTTTAACGTGGCCGCAAGTCGCGAAAAATCGCCACGGAACAAAGAACTAGTAACGGGTCGTGAGTCGTGAGTCGAGAGAGGGTCCCCTCGTGATTCGCGACTCACGACACGCTGCTAGGGTACCAGCCACCCCATGACGACTCGCTCCGCCACCCCCAGCAGCAGCCACGCCACCAACGGGGAGAAGTCGATCATCCCCGTGCGTGGCAGGATCCGCTGAATTGGCTCAAGGATCCAATCGGTCAACGCGCGCACAATGCGCATCCACCAGGAGTACGGCGACACACTGAACCAGGAGGTCAGGATCCGGATGAGCAGCGCGGCCTGGAGCACCGAAAAGGTGGTGGAGACCAGCATCGGGAGGATGAGGCCGACCTGCAGCGCGTACTGGATGCGCAGGGCCACCCCAAAGAGCCAACTCACCGCCTGGATGAGGATCAGCCCGAGCACGACGACCGCACCGAGGAGCCAGAGCGGCGCAGATTGTGGGTTGCCTCCCGCGCGCACGACCCGATGCTCGACCGGGTTCAGCAGGGGATCGCTCCACCCCCGAACAAAGCGGGCCCACGCGCCGAATGGCGTGATGTGCCCGGCACGCACCGCCCAATGCGTGGCGGCGACGGAGGCACCCACCACGAAGCAGGCGCCCACACCCCACCGGACGACCTGCACACTCCAACCTGCAATCTCGAGAAGGCTCACCGCACCTGACACTGACGCGTGGCCGGTGGCCGGTTGTCACAGGCGATGGCGTCGTTCATGCCGCTCGTGAGCGGACCGCAGGCCGTATTCTGCGCCGAGCGTGCGGCGTCGGCTTCGGTCTCATGCGAAGCGGTCGCGCAGTTTCTGCCGCCGTTGTACTCGACGCAGACTTCGCAGGTCACCTTCTGGGCGGAGAGCGTGGACCACGTCAGAAAGGCGACGAAGCCGAGGATCACCGCGAGGGTCGTGAGGGTCTTGGAATTCATTATTTGGGCAACCCCGTGGTCTCGTCGCCGCTCTTGCCATCGGTGATCGGCACGACTTGCGCGTGCCAACCACTCGCGAAGGTCAGCACCAATCGGTGCCCCAGCGTGTCGGCGGTGACCGCAGTAATGGACGGGAACTTCTTCGCGTAGGCCAGGGCGGCATCAATCTGTGTCGCGAGTGCCTCTGGCGTGGTGCCATCGGCCGCCTTGCCGAACTCCCGCCCGACCGCCGTGGCGATCGCCTGGTCCGGACCATACTTGGCAAACTCGTCCGCCGGCATCAGGCCGTCCTGCGCCGACGCGTACTTCGCGGAGTCGTAGGTGGGGCACGCGGCAAGGAGGGCGAGCAGGGCTACCGGGGCGAAGCGACGCATCAGGGAGATCTCCAGGCGGAATCGGATCAGGAACCAGCCCTGATGGCCGGGATTCCCGGACGCAGGGCAGGATGGAAAGATAGTCCGGCGACGATTTCCCGGCATCCTTGTCCCAGCCTTCGCCTTGTCCTACCCTTACCCCCGAACGTCAACTTGGAATGGAGTGATTTATGAGTGCCATTGGAAACATCCCGACCCCCATCAACGAGCCCATCCTCAACTATGCCCCCGGGAGCGCCGAACGGACCGCCCTGGAAGCAGCGATTGTCGAGCTCGGCTCGGTCGTGACGGAGATTCCGGTGGTGATCAATGGGGTCGAGCACTTCACGGGGCAGACCGTGAAGCTGACCTCTCCGCAGCGTCACTCCCACCACATCGCCAATCTCCATCAGACCACGCCGGAATTGCGTCAGGCCGCCATTGACGGGGCCGTCGCCGCGCAGCACGCCTGGGAGCGGTGGTCGTTTGCGGACCGCGCGGCCGTCTTCCTCCGTGCCGCCGATCTCCTCGCCGGCCCGTGGCGTCAGCGCGTCAACGCCGCCACCCTCCTCGGCCAGAGCAAAACGGCACACCAAGCGGAAATCGATTCCGCCTGTGAATTGATCGACTTCTGGCGTTTCAATGTGCACTACGCCGAGCGGCTCCTCCATGAGCAGCCGATCTCGGTGCCTGGGGTCTGGAATCGGCTCGATTGGCGGCCGCTGGAAGGCTTTATCTACGCCATCACGCCCTTCAACTTCACCGCGATCGGCGGCAATCTCCCGACGGCGCCGGCGATGCTCGGCAATGTGGCACTCTGGAAGCCATCGACCACCGCCGCGCTCTCCAATTATCTGGTCTACCAGATCCTCCGTGAGGCGGGCATGCCGGCCGGCGTGATCCAGTTCATCCCGGGCGACTCGGTCAAGACGACAGCGACCCTGCTCGATTCGAAGCACTTGGCCGGAATCCACTTCACCGGCTCGACGCCTGTCTTCCGGAGCATCTGGCAGGGAGTCGCCGAGCGGTTGGGGACGTATCGTGGCTATCCCCGCCTCGTCGGCGAGACGGGTGGCAAGGACTTCATCGTGGCGCATGCCTCGGCCAACGTCGAAGCCTTGGTCACCAATCTCCTCCGCGGTGCATTCGAGTATCAGGGGCAGAAGTGCTCCGCCTGCTCGCGCACCTACATCCCACGCTCGCTCTGGCCCACCGTGAAGCGTCGGATGCAGGAAGAGATGGCCCAGATGAAGGTCGGCGATCCGGCGGACTTCTCGAACTACCTCGGTGCCGTGATCGACGAACGCGCCTTCCGGAAGCACGAGGCGTTGCTCAAGGCGGTGCAATCCGATCCGGCGATCACCGTGCATGCCGGCGGCACCTGCGACGACAGCGTGGGATGGTTCGTGCAGCCGACGCTGCTTGAGAGCAGCGATCCGCATCACCGCATCATGCGGGAAGAGTTCTTCGGACCGATCCTCTCCGCGTATGTCTACGAGGACGATCAGTGGAGCGAGGTGCTCACCTTGATTGACGAGACCGCAGAGTACGCGCTGACCGGCGCAATCTTCGCGAACGAGCGTGCTGCGGTGATCGAAGCGGAAGAGAAGCTCCGTCATGCCGCCGGCAACTATTACGTCAACGACAAGTGCACCGGCGCTGTCGTGGGGCAGCAGCCCTTCGGTGGGGGCCGGGCGTCGGGGACGAACGACAAGGCCGGCTCGCTGCTCAATCTGTATCGCTGGGTCTCTGCCCGAACGGTCAAGGAAACCGGCAACCCGGCGACGAATTGGCGGTATCCGTTCCTCGGATGACCGCGAACGGCGAACGGCGAACGGCGAACAGCACGGGGGCACGATGCTTCCCATTTGCTGTTCGCCGTTCGCTGTTCGCGCTGGTCCTGGCAGTGCCGCTCTCCGCGCAGGCTCCGGTGCGGTACGTGGAGTCCGTCTCCACCGACGTGCGTTCGCGCACTGCCGTGGCGGAACAGGTGCGCGTGCTCGGGCGGGAGGCGCAGTACGCGGTGACGCGACGCGGCGACACCACCGTCGTCCAGGTGTTGGCCCTGGAGCTTCAGGAGCGTGACGCCGAGGCGACCACGCAGTTCAATACCGATGGCTTCGTTGGGGGACGCTGGAAGCTCGTGCCGGATTCGACAGGCGTGTTGCGCGTCATCGAGCGTCCGTTCCTTCCTCCAGCCTTGCTGGAAGTGAGCGACCTCACCACGGCGATGGACGACTTCTTCCCTCCCATGCCGGTTCGGCTCGCCGTGGGGGAGAAGGGTCGCGATGCCGTGGGACGCGCGTGGCAACGCCTCGCGGATTCGGCGTCGGTGCGGCGGTATCACTGGGAGATCGCGCACCAGCGCGACACCACGGCTGTGGTTCGGGACTCCCTGCTCCTTGATGTGGCGGAGGACGTTCGCGAGTCCTCGGAGCTGCGACTCGACGCACGGGGTGCACCAGTGGCGTGGCTCCGGCAGATCGTGACCGAAGTCTCTTCACGCGGTGCCGGACGCGCAGTGCGAGCCACCATTCGGCATCGCATTGCGGTGCGATTGGAGTCGTCCCCGTGAGCGGCGGTGCAGTGGAGGGCGTGCCCCCTTGCGCGGCGACCGATGCGACCCGACATTGCCAGCAACCCTGCCCGGAGGCCTACTGCCTATGACGGAGCCCTTCTTCAGCTCCGACGAGTATGATGAGCAGGCCCACCAACTGTACAACGAAGCCCGTTACGACGACGCTCTCACGCTCCTGCGTGACGGGATCACCCGCTACCCCCAAGCTGTCGAACTCCATGTCGGTGTGGGATACGCCCAACTCGCACGCGAGGAATACGCGTGGGCACGTCAGGCGTTCCATCACGCGCTCCTGCTCGATCCCGAGCAGGAGGATGCCCTCGCCGGGCTCGGCGAGACGCTTCTGGTGATCGGCCAGGTCGAGGGGGCGCTCCGCGCCTTCGAGCAGGTGGCGGAATTGGGCTTCGATGACGACCACGAATTGATGCTGCAGATCGGCCGCGCCCTCTTCCGCGAAGGCTATTTCGTCGAGGCGCGTCGCGCATTCGAGCGCATTCAACTGCACCATGCGGATTCGCCAGAGGTCGCGGCCTCGTTGGGGTACACGGCCCACCGCCTCGGGATGGATGCGGACGCCTTCTACTGGTTGCGCCGGGCGTTGGAATTGGAGCCGAGCTTCTCGGAGCCACGCGTGTACTTGGCCAATATCCTCTATGACCGCGGCGAGGTGACGGCGGCGATGCTCCACTACGCCCGCACCACGCCGGAGGATCACTTCGACGATCTCAGTATCTGGCGTGTCATCGAGCTCCTGAAGACGGCACGGCAGGTCGGAGACGACGACAGCGAGGTCCAGGAATGGTTGGCGCGCTTGGCGGAACTCGGCGGTGATGTGTCGGCCGAGGACTTGGTGCTCGCCGAAATCGAAGGGATGCAGCCGGACGGCACGCCGCGCGATCCGACGCAGCTCGAACTGTTCGGCACCCTCATGCGGGACGTGCCGGGGATGCAACGCCGCGTTGCGGCGGACGCTGTCCCTGGCGCGCATGTCATCGAAACGCTCGGAGGGCTCGCCCTGCGAGGCAATTGGGACGAACTTCTGTTGCAGTTGCAGGCGGTCGAAGGCGCCTGGGCCGACGGGACGGTGAAGGAATTCATGCAGGCGTATGCGCGGCGTGGCGTCGCAGAAACCGGAGTCCAGATTCCC
Source organism: Gemmatimonadota bacterium (assembly GCA_024641735.1). Lineage (GTDB taxonomy): Bacteria > Gemmatimonadota > Gemmatimonadetes > Gemmatimonadales > GWC2-71-9 > Palsa-1233. The sequence goes on from JAHECN010000004.1 coordinate 36,636, forward strand.
GTGACGAGTGCCGAAGCCTTTCTCCGTGGCGCCGCCGAATCCGGCGTGATTCGGATCGTCGAATGATCCAGTTCGAAGGGGTGGCCAAGAGCTACACGGGACTCATCAGCCGAAAGCGTGTTGATGCGCTCACCGATTTCTCCATCGAGATGTCGCGCGGCGAAGTCGTGGGGATTGCGGGACCAAACGGCGCGGGCAAGTCGACCATGATTTCGCTGATGATGGGCTTCCTGCAGCCGAATGCGGGACGGATCACCATCGACGGCAAGCCGGCACGCCAATGGATAGAAGGGAATGGCGTGGGATATCTCACCGAGCTGGTGAATCTCCCTGCCGGGTGGAAGGTGCCCGCCACGCTGCAGCGGATGGCGGCGCTCTCCGGCGTACCGTCGGCGGAGATTGCCGCACGCAGCGCGACGATGCTGACGCGTCTCGGTTTGGACGAGCACGCGGCCAAGTCCGTCAAGCAACTCTCCAAGGGAAATCTGCAGCGGGTCGGCCTCGGGCAGGCGTTGGTCGGCGACTTCGAGCTGGTCGTGCTCGATGAGCCAACCCACGGACTCGATCCGCTCTGGACGCAGCGCTTCCGCGATGTAGTTACCGAGCTCCGCCGGCCGGACCGATTGATCATCATCGCCTCACACAATCTCGATGAACTCGAGACGCTGGCCGATCGTGTCGCCATTCTGGATCATGGTCGGCTGCAGCGCGTCGTGACGCATCAGACCGAGGAGCGAAGCGAACAACTCGCCTGGCGCCTCGTGCTTGAGGGGAGCGTGGACGTGGCGGCTGTCATTCCTGGCGCCACGGCTGTCGCAGGCCGAGAGGGCACCTGGCGCTGCGTGGCCTCACGCCGGGAGTTGAGCCAGGGGCTCGGGGCACTCCTCGCCGGGGGCGCGGTGTTGGTCGAATGTGTCCCAGAGGAAGGTCGGTTGGAGTCCGCCTTCCGCGCGGCGGTGCAGCGATGAATCGCGATCTCTCGAAGCTCCGCTATCTCCGCTACCACGCACTCGACGTGGCGAAGGCCCCGCTGTTGATCTTCGCGTTGGTGGCCGCCGGGTTGTGCGTCGTGCTCTGGCGTTTCTCGCTGAAGGAGAACGCCGTCGTTCCGGGCCCCGATGTCTTCCTGTCCATGACGCTCGCAGTGGTCCTGACGGTGGCCTGTCTGATGGCATCGGGTGGGGTGGCGGGCAATGACATCGCGCGCGGGTACTATCGCTCCTGGTTCAGCAAGCCGATGGCCCCGTGGTGGTTCTACTTCCAGCGCTGGGTGCTTGGCGGCCTCGCGGTGCTTTGCATCCCAGCATTTCTTGGTATCGGTTTGCAGCTGGCCTTCGGGAAGGGGACGGGACTGACGAGTGACGTGTTCGCGCAGACGGCCCTCGTCTACTTGCTCGTGGGCGGTACCGTGCTGTTGGCGTCCGTCTTCACGGCGCGTGATTGGTTGATCACCTTCTTCCTCACCTTCCTCCAGGCGCAACTCGAGAACGTCAGCCGAGTCATCGAGCTGCCGGCCGCCGCCGAGTGGATGCACCGTGTCCTCCCGCCGTACCAGATGGTGGGCGTGGGAAGCCCGCTGCCTGAGGGGCAGAAGCTCACCCATGTGATCCTCTACGGTGTCGCGATGGTGGTGATCGCGCTGGTTCTCTTCGAGAAGAAGCCACTCGGGAGCGGCGGGCGCGCGTGAGCGCGCGTCCCACCGAGGGTCTGCATCGCGAGCAGCTCCCCAATGGGGTGACGCTGCTTGTCCAACGATGCCGGACCGCTCCCGCGGCTGCGTTGGTCACCCATGTGCGTGCCGGTTTCCTCGATGAGCCTGACGAGGTCGCCGGCATTTCCCATGTCCTCGAACACATGCTGTTCAAAGGCACGCCGCGACTCGGTCCCGGCGAGCTCGCCCAACAGACCAAGGCACTCGGCGGCTCCCTCAACGCCTACACCGCCTACGACCGGACGGTCTACTACGCGTCGGTGCCCTCCCGCCATGCGTATCAAGCCTCGGCACTGCAAGCGGATCAGGTGCGGAATCCGCTCTTCGATGCGGACGAACTCCGTCGCGAACTCGGGGTGATCATCCAGGAGGCGCGGCGCAAACTCGACACTCCCGGTGCCGTCACTGGCGAAACGCTGCACGAGTTGCTCTACGTGCGGCACCGCATCCGGCGCTGGCGGATCGGTCATGAGGCGGTGCTCGAGCAATTCACGCGCGACCAGGTCGCCGCCTACCACCGTTCCCGCTACATCCCGTCCCGCACGATCGTCGCGATGGTGAGCGACCTCGATCCGAGTGAAGCGCTCGCGGTCCTCGCGGCGCAGTGGGGCGATTGGAGCCTGCCGAGTGTCACGATTCCGACGGGACCGACGGACAGCGCCACGGCACCCGGGACGGCACGCCGACTCGACGGTGACGTGGCACTCGCCGATCTCGCGATCGGTTGGCGCGGCGTCGGGCCGCTCGATCCGATGGCGCCCGCACTGGGAGTGGCCGCGGCCATTCTGACTGGCGGCCGCGGTGCGCGGCTCTCCAGATTGCTGCGCGAGACTGGTCGTGTCGCGTCGATTGGGGCGGCGCATTATGGCACCACCGACGCCGATGGCCGGACGCCAGTCGGCGTCTTCACGGTGGGTGCGGAGTGCGAACCCCACCGCCTCCGTGAGACGCTGGACGAGACCGCCTCCACCCTCCGAGCGTTGCGGGAGGTTGGGCCGACCGAGGAAGAGGTCACCCGCGCCCAGACGTTGATCCGCGCCAGGATGCAGCGGCAGTTCGAGCGTTTCGAGGCGCGCGCGACGGCGCTTGCCGCAGCGGAAGGGCTCGGCGACGTGACCCGGCTCGATCGGGATGAGGCCGATCTCCTCGCCGTCACGCCCGCTGCCGTGCAGGACGCGGCCCAGCGTTATCTCGACCCGGCCGTCGCCTCGGCAGTGGCCTATCTGCCGACCACATCGGACCGCGTCTTTGACGACGCCATGCTCCACGACGCGATGCAGGCGCCGGCACGCGCGATCACGCCGCTGGCACTCCCTGCGACACCGCCGGCCGCGCGACCCACGTCGCCCACAGCACGGCGCCGGGCGCGTGAGCATGGCGTGCTGCATGTCGCCCATGCGGGCGTTGACCTCCTCGTCGCGCAGCACGGCGATGTGCCGCAGGTTGGGCTCTGGCTCTATCGCCCACGGCCTCGCGTCGCAGACCCGATGCAGGCGGGTCTCGATGCCTTGGGGATGCGCGCCCTGATGCGCGGCACCGCGCGTCTTGAGGCCGCACAACTCGCGGTGGCGTTCGAGTCGCTCGGTGGCGTGCTCTCGTCCTCCGTGGGAGCGGATACCATCGGGATCGGGACGACGGTGTTGCAGGAACATCTCCCCGTCGCGACGCGCCTGCTCATGGAAACGCTGCAGCGGCCGCGCCTCGACGACGACGGCATTCGGATCGAGCGCGATCTGCTCCTCGATGACGCCCGTGCGGTGGCCGACGACATGGTCCGGTTTCCGTTCCAACTCGTGCTCGGCCAGGCGTTCGGCGACATCGGCTACGGAGCGCCGGCTTTTGGCACGCCAGATTCGCTGCGGACCTTTGACGCGGAGCGGGTGCGTGCCTGGCACCGGGAGTTCGCCGAGCGCGGACCGACGACGGTCGTGGCCGTCGGGGCAATGGACCCCGAGCATCTCGCCGACCTGCTCCTGCCGGAATTGGAATCGTTGATCGGGGAGGCGCCGACGCAGGACGTGCGTCCGCACGGGACGGAGCAACTGCAGTTCGGCGTTCGGCAGGCGACGCGCGAGCGGAAGCAGGCCGCGTTGGCGATGCTCTTTCCTGGTCCGAGTCGACAAGCACCGGAGCGCTACGCGGCCGAAGTCTGGGCCTCGATCGCCGGCGGACTCGGCGGGCGTCTCTTCGAGTCACTCCGGAGCGCACGTTCGCTCGCGTACACGGTGATGGCCTCCTCCTGGCAACGTCTGGAAGCTGGTGCACTGCTGACCTACATCGCCATGGCACCGGAACGGCTGGAGGAGGCGCGCGACGCGATGCTCGAGGAACTGGCGCAATTCCGAGATGCTCCCCCAACCGTCGAGGAGTTGCACCGCGCGACCGCGATGTTGGCGGGACAGGCCGAAGTGGCCCGCCAATCGGCTGCCGCCGTGGCCGGCGAGATCGCCGATGCCTGGTTGGTCGGTGCGGGACTGATCGAGCTTGCGGATCCCGGGGCACCCTATCGGGCAGTCACCGCCGACGAGGTGCAGGCGATCGCGGCCGCGTTCGAGCCGGCGCGGCGGTGTGAAGGCGTCGTTTCGCCCGGGGGATCTGAGTAGCTTCCGGGCATGTCCGAGTCGAACCGCCCCGTGACCCGCCAGTCCGGGATTTCCGCTGCTGATGTGATCACCTTGATCCGTCTGCCACTCGCCGTGGCTTTCCCCTTTGCCAGTGGCGCGACTGAACGGATCGTCCTGCTCGGACTCGCCGCCGTGACCGATCTCGGCGATGGCGTCGTGGCACGACGCTTTGGCGGGTCACGATTCGGCGCGGTGCTCGATCCGATCGTCGACAAGCTGTTCATGGCGTCGGCGTTTGGTGTCGTGCTCTTCTCGGGCGCGCTCGAGTGGTGGGAAGTCACGGCGCTCCTGATCCGGGATATCGTCCTGTCGCTCGCCTTCTTCGCGACCCTTGCCACCGACCGTGGCGGGACCGCTGTGCCAGCACGCCTCGGTGGGAAGGCCGTCACGCTGTTGCAACTCATGACATTGCTGGCCTTCATTCTGGAGTCACCGTTCCTGCGACCCCTCGCGTGGGCGACCGCTGCGGTCGCACTCTATGCGATCTACGACTACAACCAGCCCTTCTTCAGGAAGCTCAAGTCCAATGACTGATCCAACTCTGCGCCAAGCGCATCTGGAGTGGAGCGGCGACGCCCGCTTCACCGTGACGGCCCCCAGCGGCCATACCTATCTCCTCGATGGTGACGGCAAGGAGGCGGCAGGGCCGATGGTCATGCTGTTGTCCGCGATGGGGGGCTGTTCCGGGATGGACGTCGTCCCGATTCTGCAGAAGATGCAGGTCGGCTTGACCAAGTGTCATGTCGACGTGAGTGGCTGGCGCCTGGAGGAGCACCCGAAGCGCTATCACCGCGCCATGCTCACCTTCACGCTGGCCGGTGAAGGGTTGACGCAGGCCAAGGCGGATCGCGCCGTGGAACTCAGCGTGACCAAGTATTGCTCGGTGATGCTCTCCCTCAATCCCGACATTGTCATCGAGACCAAGGTGATCGTCGAAGAGTGAATGCACAAAGACCGGCCCCCGAGGGGGCCGGTCTTCGCGTGCCGCTCGTGGTGCGAGAGGAACGTCTTACGCTGTGGCGTCCGCCGTGGCGGTCGCGACTTCGTTCGTGCCTTCCACTTCCGTGTCCGCCGCCGGGTGACGCGTCACAGGCTGGCAGAAACGCTCGCCGAGCACACGCAACTGTGACTGCTGCTCACCGGAGAGCTCCGGATAGCGATCGGCAACATACTGCATGGTATCGTCCATCCATTCCTTTTGGTGCTCCGGGGCGGCTTCGAGCACGCCGCAGCGGAGGATATGGCTGAACAGCTCATCCCGTGCCGAGTCAAACGCCGTAGGCATTGCCGGAGGACGGGGGGCCGTTTTCTTCTTGGTCATTCGCCTTCCCTAATCGTTGCTGGGGGCGACATTGCCCCCGTATCCATTCCCTCTGGATCCCCATAATATAGCGAAACCGTTGCCCTTGAAGCAATTGGACCCCCTCGTTCCCTCCGGAAATCACGTTAGATTGCACCCCGTCGCCCCCCAACGCGTGGGGGATGCGGGCGCGGATCACCAGTAAAACCGCGCGTTCGCCGAGCCGGCCCCGAGGGGCCCCGCGCTCGCCGGTGAGCGCGTCCGAGGATGCCATGGCGCAGGGACAGAAGCCGTTCTATCTCGCACTTGGGGCCGTCGCGGTCGTAGGCGCGCTCTTTCTCGTTTCGCGCGTCATGGGGGTGGGAGCGGTCTCGATCCCGGCCAACGTGACCGTGATGCCGGCCGACACCAGCGGCTTTCGCGGCTACCTCTTGGGGTCGGAGAACGCTCCCATTGAGGTGTCGGAATACGCGGACTTCACCTGTCCGGGCTGCGCCGCCTTTGCCACCGTACAGTTTCCCGACGTCAAGGCACGGCTGATCGAGACGGGCAAGATCCGCTTCCGGTACCGGGACTTCCCGCTCGAGGGCGGAATTCACCAGCATTCACGCGTGGCCGCCCACGCAGTCGCCTGTGCCAACGATCAGGACAAGTTCTGGGTGATGGAGCCTGAGGTCTACCGCCGCCAGCCGGAATGGGCGATGAAGGGCAGCGCGATGGGTATCCTGGAAGAGATCGCGAAGGGGGCCGGACTCGATACCGGTGTCTGGATGGACTGCATGAAGTCCGCCAAGTATGCCGGTCGCATTCAGGCCTCGTTGGAGGAAGGCGGACGCTTGGGTATCCAGTCGACGCCAAGCTTTCTGATCGGTGGTCGGATCTACGCTGGCATGAATTCGGATGACATGGTCCGCTTGGTGGACTCGCTCATTCTGGCGCAGTCCGGCACGCCGGCGCGATGAGCCACGCTGATCGCAAACCTCCCGAGGGCAAGGCGCTGGCTGGCCTTGCCCTCGCTGCGCTTGGCGTGGTGTATGGCGACATCGGCACGTCACCGCTCTACGCGCTCAAGGAGTGCTTCGGCGGACCGCACGCCGTCGCCCTGACCCACGACAACGTCCTCGGCGTCCTCTCGCTGATCTTCTGGTCGCTGAATTTCGTGGTCTCGTGGAAGTACATCTCGCTGGTGATGCGCGCGGACAACCGCGGCGAGGGCGGCATTCTCGCGCTCCTGGCGCTGGTGCGGCCGGGCGGGGAAGCGAAGGGACGTGGCTTCCTGCTGATGGTCGGCCTCTTCGGGGCCGCGTTGCTCTACGGCGATGGAGTCATCACGCCGGCGATCTCCGTCCTTGGCGCGATTGAAGGCCTCGAAGTGGCAACGCCGATCTTCAAGGCCTGGGTCGTGCCGATCGCCATGCTGATCATTACCGCGCTCTTTGCCGTGCAGCGGCATGGCACCGCCGGGATCGGCAAGATCTTCGGACCGGTAACGACGCTCTACTTCGTGGTGATCGCGGTCCTGGGTGTCCGCGGGATCTTCCTGAATCCGGAAGTCTTGCACGCGCTGAATCCCTACTACGCTGTCGACTTCTTCATTCGTGAGCAGTTACACGGGTTGGTCGTCCTTGCGGCCGTGGTCCTCGTGATCACCGGTGGCGAGGCGTTGTATGCCGACATGGGACATATCGGTCCAGTCCCCATCCGGTTGGCATGGTTTGGGGTCGTGTTGCCGGCGTTGGCGCTCAACTACTTCGGGCAGGGCGCGTTGCTCCTCTCCGATCCCACGACCGTCAGCAACCCGTTCTATCTGCTCGCGCCGGATTGGGCAACCTATCCCTTGGTCATCATCGCCACCGGTGCGGCGGTCGTCGCCTCACAGGCGTTGATCTCGGGAGCCTTCTCGCTGACCCAGCAGGCGATGCAGCTCGGCTTTGCCCCGCGGATGCGGTTGATCCACACCTCGCGCACGGAAATCGGTCAGATCTACATGCCGGGCGTGAACTGGGCCCTCTGGGCCGCGTGTATCGCACTCGTCTTGGCGTTTCGGTCGTCGTCCGCCCTCGCCGCCACCTATGGGGTGGCCGTCACCGGAACCATGTTGACCACCTCGATTCTCTTCTCGGTCGTGATGCGTCGACTCTGGAAGTGGCCGATGTGGCGGGTCGTGGCGATCACGTCTGCCTTTGTCTTGGTGGATGTTGCCTTCCTCAGCGCGAATCTGCTGAAGATTCCTGATGGCGGCTGGTTCCCGCTCGTCGCGGCCGGCGTTATCTACTTGCTGATGAGTACCTGGAAGGCCGGGAAGTCCCAGATCAGCGAGATCCAGAAAGGCTCCTCCTTGCCGCTTGATCTCTTCGTGCCGGACATCGCCAAGCGGAAGCCGCACCGCGTCTCCGGGGTGGCGGTGGTGCTGAGCTCGATCCCGAATGTCGCCCCACCGGTCTTGTTGCATCACTTGAAGCACAACAAGGTGCTGCATCAGCAGGTGATCATGATGACGATCGTCTCGCTCGAAATTCCGCAGGTGGACGACGCCACGCGGGTGAAGGTGAGCGACAAGGGCGAAGGCTTCGTGCAAATCATCGCCGAGTACGGCTTCCTGGAGACGCCGAACGTCGCGCACATTTTGGCGCTCGCCGCCGAGCAGATGCCGGCTCCGACGGAGGGGAAGGTCCCTGCGCTCAAGCTGCATGAGGTGACGTTCTACCTCGGGCGGGAAACGCTCGTCATCGCGCCGCGGAAGAAGCGGAAGCCAAGCGACTTGCAGCTGATGCCGGCCTGGCGTGCGCGCCTCTTCTCGGTGATGACTCGTAACGCGCAGAGCGCCGCGGCATACTTCGGCCTGCCGCCCAATCGGGTGGTGGAGTTGGGGGCGCAGCTCCAAGTCTGAAGCCTGAAGAGAAACGAGTCGTTAGTCGTGAGTCGCGAGAGCGAAGAGGCCGGCATCCCGATGGGGGGCCGGCCTTTCACCTTCTAGCGACTCACGACTCACGACTAACGACTACTCCAGGCTTTCGTACTCCGCCTTCAGCTTCGCCACCACCCCCGGATCCGCCAGCGTCGTCGTGTCTCCCAACGCGCGCCCCTCGGCGACGTCGCGGAGCAGGCGCCGCATGATCTTGCCGGAGCGGGTCTTGGGGAGGTCGGCGGCGAAGAGGATGTCGTCAGGCTTCGCGATTGCGCCGATCTTGACCGCGACATGCTCGCGCAATTCGTCACGCATGGACGGAGACGGCGTGAAGCCCTCCTTGAGGGTGACAAAGGCGGCGATCGCCTGACCCTTGAGGTCATGTGCCTTGCCGACCACGGCCGCTTCCGCGACCGCCGGATGGTCGACCAGCGCACTCTCGACCTCCATGGTGCCAATCCGGTGTCCCGCCACGTTGAGCACGTCATCGACGCGGCCCAGGATCCACCAGTAGCCGTCGGCGTCGATCTTGGCGCCATCGCCCGCGAAGTACCGACCGGGGAAGCGACTCCAGTACGTCTCGTAATACCGCGCATCGTCGCCGTAGATGGTGCGGAGCATGCCCGGCCACGGTGACTTGATCGTCAGGAAGCCGCCACCCCGCGCGACCGGTGTGCCGGTGGTATCGACCAACTCGATGTCCATGCCGGGGAAGGGAATCGTGGCAGAGCCCGGCTTGGTGGTGACCACACCCGGCAGCGGCGTGATCATGATGCCGCCGGTCTCGGTCTGCCACCAGGTGTCGACGATCGGACAACGCTCACGTCCGATATGCAGGTGATACCAGATCCACGCTTCCGGATTGATCGGCTCGCCCACGCTGCCGAGCAGGCGGAGACGCGAGAGATCGTGCTTGGCCGGATGCTCGATGCCCCACTTCATGAAGGCGCGGATCGCCGTTGGCGCGGTATAGAAGATGGTGACGCCGTGCTTGGCACAGAGTGACCAGAAGCGATCGCGCGCCGGCCAGTCTGGTGCGCCTTCGTACATGAAGACCGTGGCGCCATTCGCGAGCGGGCCATACACGACGTACGAGTGCCCGGTCACCCAACCGATATCGGCCGTGCACCAGAAGACGTCGCCGTCCTTCAGGTCGAAGACGTGCCGGGTGGTGGCCGCCGCTTGGGTCAGGTAGCCGCCCGTCGTGTGGACGATTCCCTTCGGCTTCCCTGTGGTCCCGGAGGTGTAGAGGATGAAGAGCAGCTCCTCTGCTTCCATTGCCGCAGGCTCGCAGTCGGGTGCCTGCGCCTCGAGACTCCGGTGCCACCAATGGTCGCGCCCCTCTTTCATCGGGCAGGCGGTCGGGTCGATCCCCTGGCCACGGTGTACCACCAGGCAGGAGTGAATCGACGGGCAGCCGGCGAGCGCCTCGTCGGCGAGCCGCTTGAGCGAGAGAATCTGTCCGCGCCGATAGCCGCCATCCGCCGTGATGCAGCAGACTGCTTGGGCGTCGTTGATCCGATCCCGCAGCGACTCCGCCGAGAAGCCGCCGAAGACGACCGAGTGGACGGCGCCGATCCGGGTGCAGGCGAGCATCGCGATCGCTGCCTCGGGGATCATCGGGAGGTAGATCGCGACGCGATCGCCCCGTTTCACGCCGAGGGCCAGCAGGGCGTTCGCCGCCCGGGTGACCTCCTGGTAGAGCTGCCAGTAGGTCAGGGTGCGGGTATCCCCCGGTTCACCCTCCCAGATCAGGGCGGCCTGATTCCGCCGAGCCCCGGCGAGGTGCCGGTCGACGCAATTGGCCGAGACGTTGAGCTGTCCGCCCGAGAACCATTTGGCGTGGGGCAGCTCCCATTCCAGTACGGAATCCCAGGGGGTGGACCAGTCGAGCCGCTTCGCCTCCGCTTCCCAGAAGGCGAGGGGGTCGGCCGCGGCCTGGTCATAGAGGGCCTGCGTAGCCACGGCCTCGCTCGCGAAGGCGGGGCTGGGCGGGAAACGGCGCTCCTCGGAGAGGAGGGTCGAGAGCTGATCGGACATGGCGGAGCCGGGGATGTGAGGGAAGAAGAAAAGTAACGTGAACCGAGAGACGAGATAGGAGAAAGGAGAAGGCGGTCAAGAATTGGGGCCAACCCTCTTCTCTCCGCTCTCTTCTCTCCTCTCTCCTTGGACTGTCAACTTTTCATACACCCACCCCCTTCCGCCGTTTGGCAGACCTCTTGCTCTTGCTCTCCACCATGATGCACACCGACCGGGCTGGAGGCCCATGACAGTGACCACGGCGCAACCGCCGATCCGCGAATTGCCGGCACCAGCGACCCTGGGACTGGCCACCCGCGAGGCATTCCGACGCTCGGCCAACGAGCTCCTCGATGAGCTCGCCGAGGGGGAAGGGCGGCTCGTGGTCGATCTCTCCGGCACGAAGGAGGTGGACTCCTCGGGGCTGGGGGCCTTGGTCATGGTCCAGCGGCATGCCGTGGATCGGCGCCAGCAGGTCGTCCTGCGCGGCGTGTCGGCGGAACTGGAGTTCCTCCTCGTCCTGACCAAGCTGGACGATCTCTTCCTTTTCGAGACCTCCCGCCCGAACCGCTGATTCCGCCGGGCTCTGGCCGCACTATCTTTCGCGATGCCTCAGCACACTGCCCGCGCGTGACCGACTCCGATTCCCCATTCCTGGTGGTTCGCGCACTCGAGCGTCGCTTCGGGGCGGTGGTGGCGTTACGGGAGGTGTCGTTCACGGTGGAACGGGGCGAGGTGGTGCTTCTCCTCGGACCCAATGGCGCCGGCAAGTCGACGCTGCTCCGCTGCATCGCCGGACTCGCCAGGCCAACGCGCGGTGGTGTGACTGTCGCGCAACAGGACGTCCACCGCGACGCCAATGCCCGCAGCCACCTCGGTCTCCTCTCCCATCATGCGTTTCTGTACGAGGATCTCACGGCGCGCGAGAACCTGCGTTTCGCGGCGCAGTTGCACGGACTCGACAGTGTCGCAGAGCGTGTCGAAGTGGCGTTAGCGGATGCACGCCTCACCTCTCGGGCGGACAGCCGCGTCTTCGGGTTCTCGCGCGGCATGATGCAACGCCTTGCCATCGCGCGCGCTACCCTGCATCAGCCGCCCCTCCTGCTGCTCGATGAACCCTTCACCTCCCTCGACGTGGCGGCCAGCGGCGAACTTCGGGAGCGGGTCCGCGGCGAACGCGACGCTGGCCGCGCGGTGCTCTGTGTGACCCATGAGCCGGGGGAACTGTGGGAGGTCACCACCCGGGTGATCGTCCTCCGGAGCGGGGCGATCGTGACCGATGAACCGCGGCCCGACGATCTCCAGGCCTTCCGCGCCCGCTACGACGCGTTGGTGGCAGAATGAGCATCTTCCGCATGGCATGGGTGATCGCCGCGAAGGACCTGCGGATCGAGTACCGGAGCCGAACCGCGCTCCACACGGCGACGCTCTTCGCCGTGCTGGTGCTCCTCATCGTGGTCTTCGCGCGGGATGGCGGCACCGTCTCCCTCGCGACGCTCGGGCCGAGCGTCCTCTGGATCACGATCGCCCTCGCGTCGCTGGTCACGCTGAATCGGGCCTTCATGCTGGAGCGAGAACACTCGGCGCTCGACGGCATCCTGCTCGCCCCGATCTCCCGGAGCGCCCTCTTCCTCGGGAAGTGGCTCGCCAATCTGGTCTTTGTGCTGGTGGTGCTGACGATCACCTTCCCGCTCTGGATCCTCTTCTACGGCGTGGCCGTGACCCCGGCGCTCCTGCTCGTCGCCGGTGTGGCACTGCTCGCCACGGTGGGGGTGACCGCGATCGGCACCCTCTTTTCCGCCATCGCGGTGCGCACCCGCCACGCCGAGTTGATGCTCCCCGTGCTGATGTTGCCGTTTCTGCTGCCGCCTGTCTACTTCGCGGCGCAGGCGACGGTCCGACTCCTCGGGGGTCGGCCCTTGGATGAACTGCTGGGGTGGCTCAGATTCCTCCTGTTGTACGACATCGCATTCGCGATGCTCGCGGCCATGCTCTTTCCCGTGGTGGTGGACGAATGATTCCAGACGCAGCAGCTGCCAATCGGCAGATCAGCCGCGGTCGCGTCGTCACGCTGATCGGTTTGCTCGGTTTGGCGGCACTCTATGTCATGGCGTTGCAGTTCACGCCCCCTGAACGCTTCCAGGGCTTGGCGCAGAAGATCTTCTACATCCATCCGCCCGCGGCCTACGCGATGCAGATGGCCTTCCTCTTCACCGGCGTCTCTTCGCTGCTCTACCTGCTGCTGCATGACGAGCGCTTTGATCTCTTCGCCGAAGCCTCGGCGGAAGTCGGCATGGTCTTCGGCTTGATCGTGGTGATCACCGGCCCGATCTGGGGCCGTCCGGCGTGGGGCACCTGGTGGGAGTGGGAGCCGCGCCTCACCTTCACGGTGATGGAGCTGGTCCTCTTCGGCGGCTACTTCGCATTGCGCGGCGCCATTCGTGACCCCGCAGACCGAGCCAAGTACTCTGCCGTCATGGGATTGATGGCGCTCGTGCTGGTGCCGTTCAATCACCTCACGGTCTATCTCTTCGCGTCGCAGCACCCGGAGCCGGTGGTCGTGAAGACCAGCAAGCCGGAACTGCCGCTTGAGATGCTGCGCACCTTCCTCACCGGCTTTGCCGTCTTCACGGTGATCTATCTGGGCTTCGTCATGCAACGCTACGGCATCGGCGCGCGCCGTGCCCTCCAGGAGGTGACCGATGCCTGATACCGGCAGCTACATGATCGCGGCGTATGTCGTGGTGGCAGTGGTGACGGTGGGGTATGCGTGGATGCTCTGGAAGAAGGGCCGATAGAGTCGCGAGTCGTTGGTCGTGAGTCGCGAGAGGTATGCAGAAATCCCCCCGCCATCGGTTGGCGAGGGGATTCTTGTTTGAGCACTCTCACGACTCACGACCAACGACTCGCGACTACGCCTCTGCGTCTTCCCCCTTCAAGATCACAAAGTTCCACAGCAACGCCGCCGCGACTGCACCCACAATCGGTCCGATCCACCAGACGGCCTGCGCCTGCATGTTGCCGGCGATGATCGCCGGGCCGAAGGCGCGGGCGGGGTTGAGCGCGGCACCGGTCAGCGGTCCACCGACGATGATCGCCGGGAGCAGCGTCAGGCCGATCGCGAAGCCGCCGACCTTTGGCGCCAACTTCGAGACCGCGGTGCCCATCACGGCGGACATCAGGAAGAAGGTCAGGATCGCTTCGATGATGATGCCATCGCTGAACGACACCGTGCTGTGCAGCGCCGGTGCGCCAAACCCAACCACTCGGCCGACATTTGGTGCGATGAAGGACTTCACGGCGAGGGCACCGAGAAGGCCGCCGGCGAGCTGCGCGATGATGTAGGCGAAGGCGTCCGCCGGTGAGATCTTGCGGATCGACAGGAGGCCGATCGTGACCGCGGGGTTCACGTGGCCGCCGGAAATCGACATGGTGGCGGTGATGGCGATGGCGAGCGCAAGCCCATGCGCCATGCCGATCCCGAAGACGCCATACTGCGCGCTCGGGAAGGAATTCATCACCACCGAGCCGGTGCCGAAGAAGATCAAGACGAAGGTGCCGAACATCTCGGCGAGGACACGTGGCGCAAGAGGACGCATAGGTCGGGTCATCCTGTCAGAAGGTTGGCGGGGGGAGAAACCACACGCGCGAATCTACACCCGTGACGCGCGGAGGAGGAGCGTCGCGTTGCACCCCCCAAAGCCAAAGGAATTCTTGAGGACCGCGCGTGGGCGGAGCGCGAGCCCGTCGCTGCCAAGGTGCCGAAGCCGTCCTTCGGGCTCCGGGGCGAGGCAGTTGAGCGTGCCCGGGACCCAACCATCCCGGAGCGCCCGGAAAGCGATCGCCGTTTCGATGGCACCGCTGGCCCCGAGCGCGTGACCATGCCACCCCTTGGTGCCGCTCACCGGGAGGGTGTCGGCGGCGTCACCGAACACAGTCCGAATCGCGGCCGACTCGGTCGCGTCATTGAGGGTGGTCGAGGAGCCGTGCGCGTTGACCCAATCGACCTCGTCGACGGTGCAGGTGGCTTCGGCCAGGGCCAGGCGCATCGCGCGGACCGCCTCGCGCCCGTCGGGGCGCGGTTGCGTCATGTGGTGCGCGTCGTTGGTGAGCCCGAATCCGGCGACTTCGCCATAGATCTGTGCGCCACGCGCGACGGCGCGTTCTTCCGCCTCGAGCACGAGGACCGCGGACCCCTCGCCCATCACGAAACCATCCCGCCCTTGATCGAAGGGACGGGAGGCCGTCGCGGGATCGTCATTGCGGGTGCTCATGGCGCGGATCAGCGAGAACGAACCGAAGCAGAGGGGATAGAGGGGCGCCTCGCTGCCACCGGCCAGGATCACGTCGGCTTCGCCATGCGCGATCGCGCGGAAGGCCTGGCCGATTGCCAGCGTCCCTGACGCACAACTCATCGCGTTGGTGCTGTTGACGCCGGAGACGGCATGCGTGATGGCGATGTTGCACGAGAGGGCACCACCGAACACAGTGAGGGCGAGGAGTGGATCGACGCCGCGCGGCCCTTCCTGCACGTAGCGGGTGTTCTGTTCCTCCGCGAAGCCGATGCCCCCAAGCGCGGTGCCCATCGATACACCAACACGGTCCGGTGCTTCCGCAGCGAGGTCAAGCTGCGCGTCTTCGAGGGCGAGGCGTGTGGCGGCGAGCGCCAGCTGGGAGCAACGATCCGTTCGGCGCGCCTGACGCGCGCTGAGCATCGCTTCGGCGTCGAAGTCGTTGATCTGTGCGGCGACATGCGTGCGGAACGGCGAGCTGTCAAAGCGATCGATCCGTTGCACCGCCGAGCGTGCGGTGTGCAGCGACGCCCACACGGCATCCATGCCAATACCGATCGGCGTGATCGCCCCGAGCCCGGTGATCACAACTCGGCGCCTCACCGTGCCGCCTCCGCCGCACGCGCCACACCGGCCAACGTGCGCTCCGCGATCCCGTGCACGAAGACCGGCCCGATGACCCACTCCGACGCGATTCGTCGGATCAGTGGCCACGGCGGCCCATCCCAGGTGTGCACGATCGTCACGTCACTCGCCCCATCGGCGGTGGGCTCAATGGTCCACAACACGTCCATCCCCGTGGTGATGCCGCCGATATGCCGATAGCGCACTTCCCGCTTCGCCGCGTCCACCCACATCTGACTTTTCCACCAGGTCGGCCAATTCAGCGGACCACCGAACGGCCGATAGGCCGACATCTCGACGACACCGTCGCCCCCGAGTGTTCCTTCCGTCCGCGTGACCCAGCGATAGTGCGACAAAATGGTGGGCCACGTCTCGACATGGGCGGCGTGCGGCCAGACGGCGTCCGGCGTCGCGTGAATCAGTCGGCGATCGACAATCCGCATCATGGGGCGGTCCGCCACGCGGCGACGACGCGTGCGCCGGTCATCGTCCAGGGGAGGACGGTGCGATCAGTGGCCTCGTGAATCATCATGCCAAGTGCCTCGGGAGTGAATCCGCGCGCGAGCGAAAGGACGCCGTCGCTCACGGTGAGTGGATGCATGCCGAGCATTGGGCCGGCCAAGCGATACCCGAATGCTGCGAGTGGGGACGGTCGAAGGTCCGCGATGACCACCCCGCGCCGCGCGATACTGTCGCAGGCAGCGAGTAACTCAATCGCGCTGTCGCGGTCGAAGTGGTGCAAGAGCTGACTCATGACGACGAGGTCGACACTCTTGGGCCGCAGGGGCAACGCGCCCGCGCAGCCGAGGAGCACCGGGATGCCGTTCGATTGGGCGAGCAGGGCGGCAGCCGGAATGCGTTCGACGCCGAGTGGCCGAATCGTGATGCCGCGCCTGGTGGCCCATCGCACGGCATCCTGGGGGAGATCGCCGGCCCCGGTCCCGATGTCGAGCAGGGAGAGCGTGGTACCACGATCCTCGGGTCCCACCAACTCGGCGAGTCCGGCACGCACCGCTCGGCGGCCACCGAACCACCGATTGCTCTTCGCGATGTCACGCAGCATCCGCGCAACGAGTGCCGGCGAGGTGGCCGGGTCGTCGAGCGCCTCGTGCCCGAGTGGTGACATCGTGAGCGTCGTCACGCTAGAGCGATTCCGGGTCGGCGTAGCCACCGCGGTAGTAGAGCAGCGGCCGGCCATGCTCGGCCGCGGCCCCATCCAGCACGCGCGCAATGAACAGCGTGTGATCGCCGGCCTCGACCATCGAGACGCGCTCGCACTGCAGGTGTGCCAGGCAGCCATCGAGCACGATGCGTCCCGCGGCATCCGGCACGAAGCCGACGCCCTCGAAGCGATCCGTGTGTCCACCCGCGAAACGGCGCGAGAGGGCTTCCTGATGCGACTCCAGGATGTTGACGGTGAACGCGGTCGTGGCGAGCAGGACGTCGTGCATCGAGGCGCTGTGGTCGATCGCCATCGAGATGAGCGGTGGCACCAGCGACACCGAGGCAAAGGAGTTCACCGTCATGCCAGCGGGCTGCCCGGACGCATCCCGTGCCGTGATGATGGTGATCCCGGTTGCAAAGCGACCGCACAGTTGGCGGTAGTCATACGCGTCCATCGATCCTCCTCTCCTGTGGAGCCATTCCTGCTGAGCCGTGGGTGAGCACTAGACAATCATCCGCGCAAGAAACCACGGATTGAGCACGCGCCATGGCGAGACGAAGTGTCCCGTGACGCCAATCAAGGTATCTGCCATGCCGCGACGTCCGATGCGATCGACTGCGCGATCGAAGAGCCGTGGCGTGAGCATGGCGTAGCCGATCAATCGTTCGACGATCCACTTCCCGAGGAAGGCACGCCGGCGCGCATGACGATACCCGGCGAGATGCCGTGCGCGCAGCGGACCGGGGCGGGCGAGTGCCCGAGTCAGCGTGGTCGCGGCCAACTGCGCGCCGGTGAGCGCCGTGCAGACACCCTCTCCCGTGAAGGGATCGAAGAAGTCCGCGGCGTCGCCGACCAGCAGTACGCCATCCGCGGTGCTGCGACGGCAGGTGGTATCGAACGGCCCGGTGACCATCACCTCGCGGACGATGCGCGCGTCACGCAATCCGTTCCAAGCGGATGGGTAGCGCGCGAGTGCTGCAAGGAAGAATGCCGTCGCGTCACCACCTGCGGCCTTTGCGTCTGCCGCAGGAATCACCAGCGCGACGTTGGTCACCCCGTCGCCGATCGGGTTCAGGCCGAGGTAGCCGCCTGTGCCAACATGCAGGGCGGCGACTGGCTCGGGGGTGATGACGCCTGTCATGTGCGCCACGAATGCCATGCGGCGGAGCCGGCCTCGGCGGTGGAGCCCGGCGTAGCGCGCCACCGCGGAGCGGATGCCGTCGGCGCCAACCACGCAGCGTGCGGTGATCTGCATTTGGGCACCGTCACTTCCGCGCGCCGTCACCTCTCGGCCAGCGGCGTGCATCGCGCCGAGGCCGGTGACCATCACGCCTTCAAGAACGCGCACGCCGGCGCGGCGGGCGGCCTGCACCAATGCCTCGTCGAGGACCCGACGCGACACCGCCAGTCCCGTGGCCCGGAACGGCGTGCCGCCCGCCCGCGCGAAACGCCCGAGC
>JAHECN010000054.1 GCA_024641735.1 Gemmatimonadota bacterium
CCCGGATGGGACGCAGATCGCCTTTACCCGCCTCGTCCCATTCGCGCCGCCGATTTCCCTCGCGTCACCGATTGCCGCCGAGGGAGGGAGTTGGGCGGGTGACCCGACCATCACGACCCGCTTGCGCTCCGAGGAGGGATTCGTTCAGCTCTTCGTGGTGGATACTGTGGGCGGCGCTGCCCGCCAGATTACGAGCGGTGGTTTTGATGTTGGGGCACGAGATACCGGTGTGCCGGATGCGGTTCCCTTCGACTGGGTAGATGCCGGCACCATCGTCTTCGATGGCGCACTCGACGCCGAGGCGGAGCGACGCTACCAGCAGTCGCATCTCTATCTGATAAACGTGTCGAATGGGGACTTGCGTCGGCTCACCGCAGCGGATGGTTTCTGGCATACGCCGGTGGTCTCGCCCGATGGGAAGCAGGTCGCCTTCACCGGTTTCCTGCTCGGCTCGGGGAGCTACCAAGTTCAGCAGCTCTTCCTGATCCGACCGGACGGTGGCGGGCAGCGTGCCCTCACGGAGCGACTCGATCGGGATGTGGTGACGCCACGATGGGATTCCGATAACCAGACCATCTGGTTCTCTTCGGAAGAACGCGGAGCGATCAACAGCTGGTCGGTCTCGACCAAGGACGGCAAGCTCAAGCCCGGTTCGAACGGTGTCCAGCGGATGGAACTCGGCGCGATCTCGCAGAAGGGTGGGTACGGTGTCGCCGTGCGGAGCACCCCGGACCTGCCATGGGAGTTGGTGCGCTTCCCGCTCAAGAAGCCGTGGGAGATTGAGCCCCTGACAACGCTCAATGCGTCGCTCGCGCGGGAGACACGCTTTGGGGAAGTCGAGGAGATCGAGTATCGCTCCGGTGATGTTCTGGTGCAGGGGTGGTTGGTCAAGCCACCAGGTTTCACGCTCGGCAATCGCTTCCCGCTGCACGTCGAACTTCATGGCGGCCCGCACGCCATGCACGCACTCGGCTTCTCTCCGATGGCACAGCAGATGGGCGCCGCCGGATATCTCGTCTTCCTGATGAACCCTCGCGGTTCGACCGGATATGGCAGTGACTTCGCGAATGCGCTGGGTGAACGCTACCCTGGTGTCGATCTCGAGGATGTCCTCACCGGTGTCAGCGAGGTGATCAGCCGGGAGTACGTCGACACGACGGCCGTCTTCATCGGCGGCTGTGGTGCAGGTGGGATGCTGGCGCAGTGGGTGATCGGCCGGAGCACGCGCTTTGCCGGTGCGGCGGTGCGCTGTCCGGGCAATGATTGGCTTGCGGCCTCGCCCGCACCCTTCGGCGCGGAGGAGCTTCCGTTCTTCTCCAGACCATGGCGCCAAGACCGCATCAGTTGGAGTGATCGTGCTCCACTCCAGGTGGTTGGCGCAGTCCGCGCCCCGACGTTGATCATCACTGGCGATTGTGTCCGCGCCGCACCCTACGACGAGGGCGGCGAGTGGTTCGCCGCCGCACGCCTGCGTGGTGTCTCCGCCGCGCTGGTCCGACTTCAGGACGAATGCGGAGCCGCCACCAAGCATCCGTCGAACTGGCTCCGGACGCGACAGATGATTCTGGATTGGTATCGCAAAGCCAAGGAGGCGTCACCGTGAGGATCGGATGGTCGTGCCTTGTGATTCCGCTCGCGTTGGTGGCGATCGCGCCGCTGCACGCACAGCGCGCCAAGATCAGTGAAGCAACGCAGATGATCGCGACCTACCCCTTCTCAGAACCCAATCGCATTCCCATTCTCACGCGCGACACGCGCCTCTATCCCTACCATTCTTTCGAAGGGTACTCCCACACGAGTTCGCCGAAGGCGTGGAAGGTGGTGCATCTCGAGAATGATCTCATCGACGTGTACGTCCTCCCCGAAGTCGGCGGGAAGGTGTGGGGTGCGGTGGTCAAGCGGAGCGGTCACGAGTTCATCTATCGGAACGAGGTGCTCAAGTTCCGGAACATTGCGCTTCGTGGCCCGTGGACCTCCGGTGGAATCGAGTTCAACTTCGGTGTGATAGGACATACGCCGTCGACCGCGACGCCAGTCGATTACGTCACGCGTGAAAATGCCGACGGCAGCGTCAGCTGTATCGTCGGGATGATGGATCTCCCTTCGCGGACCCATTGGCGCGTGGAAATCCGGGTGCCGGCGGATCGGGCGACTTTCGAAACGAACGTCCTCTGGTACAATCCGACGACCCTCGAGCAGCCATACTACAACTGGATGACAGCGGCCGCGCCGGCTCGGAATGATCTGCTCATGACAATTCCCGGCAACACGACGCTGGAGCATTCCGGTCTGGCCCACGAGTGGCCGATCGATGCCGCAGGTCGGTTCTTGCCCCAGTACAGCGCGAACACTTTCGGCGGACACAAGTCGAACCACATCGTGGGTGAGCGCACCGACTTCTTCGGAGGGTACCTCGCCGACGCGGGGTATGGCTTCGGACACTGGGCTGCACCGGACGACATGCCCGGTCGCAAGCTCTGGCTCTGGGCCCTCTCCCGCGAAGGTGGCATCTGGGAAGACTTGCTGACGGATACGGACGGGCAGTACGTGGAGTACCAGGCGGGTCGATTGTTGGTGCAGTACTCCCCGGGTGCGGATGTGAATCCGATTCAACAGGCCGGCTTCGATCCCGGAGCATCGGACAGCTGGTCCGACACTTGGTTCCCACTTGAGGGGACCGGGGGTCTGACGGAGGCCTCACGCAACGGAGCGATCTATGCCCGCGCGGAGGGCGACCACTACGCCATCACGGTCACGGCGTTCGGCAACGTGACAGACACCCTCCGCGTCTGGCAGGGTGGAACCCGACGGCTCTCCGTCCCGCTCACGCTGGAACCGCTGGTGCCGGTGACCTACACGCTGCCGGGTGCCGATTCCACCAACTATCGCATCCAGCTCGATCGGCTCGGCATCGACTACCGCACCAACAGGGATTCCGTCTCGCTTGCCCGCCCCTGGGTGGCTGACTCGGCGGCCACGCTCGTCATTCCCGAAGCCACCCGGTTGGCGACGTCCGCGCGCCAGCTCGCGCTTGGCCGCCGCTATCCGGAGGCCCGCGCGCTTTACCAACGTGTGCTCCAACTCGAACCGTGGAACCGGGATGCGTTGCTTGGCATGGGAGAGTTGGAATTGCGGCGAGGAGAGTATTCGGTTGGTCTGGTGCTCGCACGGCGACTCCTGCAACTCAACACCTACGATCCGGACGCCAACTTTCTCGCCGGTAATCTCTACCGGGAGTTGGGGCAGCGGGCCGATGCACTTGATTCCTACGGCTGGGCGGCGCGGTCCACCCGCTATCGGGCGGTGGCCAATGTTCAACTCGCGGAACTGCATCTCGCGGGCGGTGATCAGAATGAGGCAGAGCGGTACGCCCGCCGAGCATTGAATTACGACCGCGTAAACCTGCCGGCACGGGAAGTGTTGGCGATGGTGGCGCGTCAGCGCGGTGACGCTGCTGGGGCGGCCCGTCTTCGCACCGAGATGCTGGAGATTGACCCGCTTCATCATTTCGTGTTCGCCGAAGGCTTTCTTGATCGGCCAGACTCCGCCTCAGGTGCACGGTTCACTGGCATGTTGCGGGGTGAGTACCCGGATCAGGTGATTCTCGAATTGGCGATCGACTACGTCCGCCGCGGTGCCCGTGACGATGCGCTGCACGTGCTCGCGTTCGGCCATGGCGCGGAAATCAACGCGTGGCGTGCCTTTCTCGCGGATGATCCGGGCCAACTCAACCCGGCCGCCGATCTCGCCTTTGCGTTTCCCTTTCGACGCGAGAGCATCCCGGTCCTCGAATGGGCGATCGCCCACTCGGTGCATTGGTCGTGGCGCTACCTCCTCGCGCTCAATCTCTGGGGCTGTGATCGTCCCGAGGATGCCGCCGCGATCCTCGCATCGCTCGACCAGATGGATTTCGCACCCGCCCTCGTGACGCGCGCACTCTTGCTCCAAGCGGTGCGTGGCCAGGACCCGGAGTCGGATCTCCGCCTGGCGGTGGCGCGTGACCCAGCGGATCGCACCATCGCGATCACGCTGGTCCAGTATCTCCAACGTTCCGCGCGGTGGGCCGACGCACTGGCTGCCTCGACTGCCGCGAGAGCGAAGTTCGCCGGAGACTTCAACCTCGCCCTGCTCCACGCGGGATCACTGCTGCAACTCGGCCGTCCGGTGGAAGCGATCGCGATTCTCGACCGGACCAACGTCCTCCCCTCGGAACACGCGCGCGAGAGTCACCATCTCTATCAGCAAGCGCGCACGCTCGCCGCGCTGGATGGGCTCGATCGTGGCCAGGTGAAGGTCGCCGAGCGTCATCTCCGTGCCGCGCTGGAATGGCCGGAGCATCTCGGCCAGGGTCGGCCCTACCAACCTGAAGAGCGACTGCAGCATTACCTCCTCGGCGTGATCGCAAGCCGACGGGGCAACGCGGCATCCGCACGGGCCGAATGGCGAGCCGTCCTGGAGGTCTCGTCGGCCGGACCGAGTCTCGTGACGGAGTTGGCACGCGCTCGATTGGGCCTGGGGTCGATGCCTGTCGTCCCCGTGAAGATCGATGCGACATTCGATGACCGGCTCGTTGCACGAGCCATGGGAGTTCGTCCATGAAGATTCTCTTTGCCGCCGCGCTCATCGCGTTGGGCAGTGGCACGCCAGCAGTTCGTGTGACGCCACTCTACCGCGCTCCCGCCATCGCGAATGTCGTCGATGGCGTGGTTTTCGAGAACGGTGACTGGACGCCGGATCTCGTGGCCGGAAAGGCGGGCCGTTCGCTCGGCAACCATCGCGCGGTCGTCGTCTGGGAGGGAGGGGGTGATGCGGTGCACGTCACGATCCCGTGGCGTCGTCATGACGCGGCACCCGAGAAGAAGCCGATCGTGGTGGTGGACGCCGCCAGCGGGACCGAGATCAACAGCGTGGCGGTGCGGGTTTCCAATGTCTCCGGCGATGTGGTCTTCCAGCCGACGGCATCGGGGAAGTATTTCGTCTACTATCTCCCCTGGGTCACCACCGGTGGCCCCTACCCGAAGGTCACCTATCCTGTCACGATGCACCTGTCGGACTCCGCGTGGGTGAAGCGTGTCAGCGCCCGGCCGATGGCCTCCCTGCCGTCGGCACGCGTCACCGCGATCCAGTCGATCAACGCCTTTCACTCCTTCTTTCCGATGGAAGTGATCGCGACGCCTGAGGAGAGCGCCGCGTTTCTGGCGAAGCAGGGGACGTGGGCGCTGGTCGCGGAGCATCGGGACTACCCCGTGCGGATGCGCGATTTCCTTCCCGAGCACTGGATGCATCGGCGTGCGCCGACCTCGCTCGCCAGCAAGGTGCTCCGTGGAGAGTCGTTCACTTTTCAGGTGGCCGTGATCGCAGGCACCGAGGATCGTGACTCGCTCGCCGTGCGCTTCGAGGGCTTTCCTGCCGCGGTCCGCTCGGCGTTGACCTGCTTCAATTGCGGCGGTGTGGACGAGAACGGGAAGGCGTTCCGGAAGAATGTGTCGGTGCCCAAGGGCGCCGTGCAGGCGCTCTGGGTCGGCTGGATGGTTCCAGGGGACTATCCGGCGGGGCGGGTGACCGGTCGCGTGGTCGTGCAGCCGAAGGGCGGTGTGGCGAAGTCGGTCTCCTTGACGATCGACGTGGGAACTGACGAGGCCATCAACCACGGCTACAACGAGCCCGAGTTGATGACCCGGCTGCCGTGGCTCAATTCCACCGCGGGGACGGATCCGGACTTCGTGATCGCACCGTTCACGCCGGTGCGCGTTGAGGGCCATGCGCTGAACATTCTGGGGCGGCGGATCCAACTCGCGGCGAACGGACTCCCGAGTGGTATCCAGAGCTTCTTCACACCAGAAATGACCAGTGTCTCGGGTCCCCCGAGTGAGATCCTCGCGTCGCCGCTCGACCTCGATGTGACGGTCGGTGGTGCGCGGGAGCAGTTCACCACGGCGCCCTTCGCCGTGGAGCAGTCGTTCCGCGGTGCAGCGCATTGGACCACCGAACGGCGTTCGTCGCGATTGGCCATGCAGGTGAAGGGGCGTCTCGAGTACGATGGCATGCTGGAGTTCCGGATTCGACTGACCGCGTTGCAGGGCCTCGCCCTCGACGACGTGCAACTCCCGATCGCGTTCCAGCCCGATGCCGCCACCTACATGCTTGGCCTCGGCCAGAAGGGTGGGCTCCGTCCGGACAGCCTGCAGTGGAAGTGGGAGGTCAAGAATCATCAGGAAGGCGCCTGGCTCGGCGGGATCACCAAGGGGCTACAGTATGTGCTGCGGGACGACGGCTATGTCCGCCCCCTGAACACCAACTTCTATCAGAACCAACCGCTCCGCTTGCCGGCTTCATGGTACAACGAGGGTCGAGGTGGGATCCGGATCGAGTCCACCGCAGACCGCGTTCGTGCCGTGAACTATTCCGGGCCGCGATCGTTGGCCGCTGGCGACACGCTGGTCTTCACGGTGCGGTTCCTGGTGACTCCGTTCAAGCCGCTCAATACTGCGCAGCATTTCCAAACGCGCTTCGTGCACAGCTATGTGCCGGTCGATTCCGTTCGCGCGTGGGGTGGCACCGTGGTCAACATCCACCACGCCAACGCCATCAACCCTTACATCAACTATCCGTTCTTCAATCTCGACGCGCAGAAGGCGTATATCGATGAGGCCCACGCCAAGGGGATCAAGGTCAAGCTCTACGACACCATTCGCGAGCTCACCTACCGGGCGCACGAACTCTTTGCCCTCCGGAGTCTGGGGGATGAGATCCTGAACGACGGCGATGGCGGCGGCCACTCGTGGCTGCAGGAGCACCTTGGCGGTGGCTACCACTCGGCGTGGCACGCCGCCTCGGTGGATGACGCCGCGATCCTCGACAAGGGGACATCACGCTGGACCAACTACTACATCGAGGGGTTGAGTTGGCTCGCCGCGAATCAGAAGATCGACGGGCTCTATCTCGATGACATCGCCTTCAGTCGCGAGACGGTGAAGCGGATGGTCAGCGTGCTGCACGCCGAAAGGCAGGAAGTGATCATTGACCTCCATTCGGCAAACCAATTCAACAAGGCCGATGGATTCATCAGTAGCGCATCTCTGTACATGGAGCACTTCCCGTTCATTTCGCGGCTCTGGTTCGGCGAGTATTTCGACTACAAGGCCGAGCCGAACTACTGGATGACAGAAGTCTCGGGCCTCCCCTTCGGATTGATGGGGGAGATGCTGCAGGATGGTGGGCATCCGTATCGGGGTCTGCTCTATGGCATGACCGCACGGAAGTACGGTGACACCGATCCGCGCCCGGTCTGGCGGATGATGGACGCCTTCGGCATCGATCAGAGTCGGATGCTGGGCTATTGGCTCCCCACGCCGCCGGTCACGACTGGTCGCGCCGACATCCTGGCCACCGCCTACGTGCGCGAGAACGCGATTCTGGTGGTACTGGGCTCGTGGTCGAAAGAGGACGCCACGGTGAATCTGCGAATCGCGCCCGAGTACATGGCAGGGTGGAAGGGGGTCCGGGTGACGGCGCCAGCCGTGACGGGCTTGCAGGAGGCTGCCATGGCGGATCTTGGGCAGGTGACGGTGCCGGCGAATCAGGGGCGTTTCCTCCTGCTTGAGCGGACGCCGTGAGCGACGCCGCTTGGGGGAAAGTGCTCGCGGAGATCGTCGGATTTTCGGAACGGATCCGCATGCTTCCGGTCGTCCACCAGCACGACCCGTCGGCGCTCCGGGCCGAGTTGGCCGAATCCTTCACCTTCGGTGCGCCACGCGACCTGGCAGAACTCACGGAAGACGTGATCGCGCGGTTGCGTGGCGGGCTCATTCACGTCACGCACCCGCGATACTTCGGGCTCTTCAATCCGAGTGTGCACGAGGCGTCGGTGATCGCGGACACGCTCACCGCCCTCTACAACCCGCAGCTTGCGGCGTGGTCCCATGCTCCCGTGGTCCAGGAGATGGAGCAGTTGGTGCTCCGGACGCTCACCGCGCTCATTGGGTTCCCTGAGGAGGGCGTCCATGCCGCGTTCACCTCAGGCGGGGCAGAAGCGAACCTGACGGCGGTCTTGGCTGCCATCGCACACCGTTGTCCAGAAAGCGCGGAGCGCGGGGTCTCTGCATTCACGGAACGACCCGCGATCTATGTCACCGACGAGAGCCATCACTCCTTCCTGAAGGCCGCGCGCATGCTCGGGCTCGGTACGGGCGCGATCCGTGTCGTGCGTACCACGCCACGCTTCGTAATGGATGTCGACGCACTGGACACTGCGATGGCTGAAGATGCAGCGAGTGGCTGGCTGCCACTTATGGTGGTGGCGACGGCCGGGACCACCGCCGCCGGGATGGTCGATCCGATTCCCGCGATTGCCGACGTGGCAGCTCGGCGGGGTGCCTGGTTGCACGTGGACGCCGCGTGGGGAGGCGCCGCGGCATTCTCCGCGAAGCTCAAGCCTGTGTTGTTGGGTATCGAACGCGCCGATTCGGTGACCTGGGACGCCCACAAGTGGCTCTCGGTGCCGATGGGTGCCGGGATGATCTTCTGTCGGCACCCCGAGGCCGTGCACCGAGCCTTCGCCGTGCACACGTCCTACATGCCTCCCGAGAGCGGGAGCTTGACGGCAGATCCCTACGCGGTGACGGCGCAATGGTCCCGGCGCGCCATCGGCCTCAAGCTCTTCCTGCCACTGGCGCAGCTCGGCGTCGCTGGCTTCGCCGAGCGCATTGAGCATCAAGCCGCGATGGGAGATCTGCTCCGAGTACAATTGCGTGCAGCAGGATGGTCCGTCGTGAACGACACGATGCTCCCGGTGGTGAACTTCACGCACGCCGATATCACGAAGGGGCGGATTACCACGCGAGCCCTGCTCGACGCCATCTATGCGCGCGGCAACGTCTGGTTTTCCGATGTCGTGGTGGGGAGTGGCACCGAGCGCGTGCTCCGCGCCTGCATCACGTCGTTTCACACGACGGCGGAGGATGTGGGGGTGTTGGTGGGGGAGCTGGAGCGGGTGAGAGGCGAGTCGTGAGTCGCGAGTCGTGAGAGGAGCTCAACCGAACATCTCTCACGACTCTCCCCTCACCACTCACGACTATCTAATCCTCACCCCCACCCGATGCGTCGCCCCCGGTCCGCTGTACTGCTGAAACGCGTAGTCCAGCGCGAAGCGGTCGATGCTGATCGTGGCGCCCAGGGTCAGGGCGGACTCACCACTGC
Organism: Gemmatimonadota bacterium; assembly: GCA_024641735.1. Classification (GTDB taxonomy): domain Bacteria; phylum Gemmatimonadota; class Gemmatimonadetes; order Gemmatimonadales; family GWC2-71-9; genus Palsa-1233. The sequence goes on from JAHECN010000054.1 coordinate 9,199, forward strand.
GATACGGTTGAGCGATCCGTTGTCCTCCGATCCGCCCCGTAAATGACCATCCACTGACTGGCAGGTAGCTCAGTTCCACGCCACCGGCCGGGAGTACGCGACTCTCTGCGTCGATGCTGACGGCGGCGCTCGCTCCAACGTCGAACCAGGTCCCGACCGGTATTCCGGTGGACATTCCGCCGAGCGTCATGCGGGTTGGGAGGGTAAGGCCGGAAGCAGGGGCATCACCGAGGAGCGCGTCCGCGTCTTGCAGTACGAGCGCGACGGTTGCCGGGCCGAGGTCGGTCGCGATCCCGAAATCCAGCATCGGAACGCTGCGGCGTCCATTGGCGAGTTGTTGCGCGAGGTACTTGGTTGTGACGCCGACACGGATGCCGCTCCGCTCGACAGAGGCACTCAGCAACCCAAGTACGCTCGACGCCGTGTATTGGCCACCGCGGGTGAGAGCGCCCGAGGGTGTTGCACCGTCAGTGTTCCGAGACCGGAACTCGAGGTACTGTACGCCCGCACCGATCGACGCACCGAAGACCGAGGTGTTAGTCGCGAGGGAGGCAAGGGACGCGTTCCCCGCGAAGCTTTGCCAGGAAAGCACGGTTCCGCGTGACTCGCCGACTTGCGCGGGGTTGTACGAGATGACGTCCGGCCCGCTTCCGGCCACGTACGCGTTGCCGAGTCCCATGGCACGGGTTGAGCCGGGGAGGAGCAGGAGCGGCGGGATCGGGGCGCTCCGCTGGGCGGCGAGTGCCGACGTCGCGCTGAGCGCGAGGAGCGCGAGGCCTGCGACGCGAGACTTCACTTGGCACCCCCGACGAAGAAGGTCGGAGCGATGTTGGACAGCCCAATGTCGGAGAGGACGATCGTCCCCGCCTGCGTTTTGTCGAAGAGCCATCGAATCTGCCTGAGTTGGGTCGGGTCAAAGCGCGGATCCTTCTCCCGGAAATCGGTGAGGCGGATCACGAAGGTCTGCGGGATCATCTCCGCGAGTGAGCCGAAGCGCGACTTGTCAGCACCCGCGCGTCGAAGCACCGTCACGTCGAGTGGGCGCCGTGCCACGCCGTACTGCGACACGGGTAACGCCACTGCGATCCCCGCCGCGTCGGTCACCTCGATCGAGAGTTCCACGGGAGTGGAATCCTGCACTTCCTTCTTGGGCTTCGGTTCCTTCTCCTTTTCTTTGGCCTTCGGCTTCGACTTGGCGGAGTCGCTCTTGACTGGATCGCTCTTGGCGGTGGTGGAGTCGCCCGCTTCCTTCTTCTTGGTGCTGTCCTTGGCCACTTTGCGCGCGGATGGTTTGTCGTTCGTCACGGCGATCGAGAACTCAAGCGCGGTGCCGGTCCCGACTGCCCAGGCGGTACGCAAAGAGTCCGGGAGCGTCACGCGGTACGCCGCGGTCGGACCGAATTTGGTGGTGTCCTTGCCCGCCAGTCGGTTGTTCCATCCGATCCACGTGGCGTAGCCCCCGACACCTCCGCTGCCGGAACGGAGCGGCATGACCGCTTCCTTCCAGGTCGCCAGCGAATCGCCAGAGATCGTCACCCCTGGTGCCGTACCCGTCGTGACGTCTACGTCCTCTGAGAAGTCGGCGAGCGCCCGGAAGTCCGCATCTTGGAACCGCGTCGCGTACATCGTCTTCGGGAGCCAGTTGCCGATGGTGCGATGGTCGCGGAAGATCGGCAGATATTCGGACTTTCCCTTCAGCGTGGCGTCGACGAACGCCGAGAGAAAGACTCGCGCCATCTGACGCTGTTCCTCTTCCGGGAGCAGGCCGCGGAGGTCCAGGTAGCGTGCGCTCTGCGGGCCGCCATCATAGCTCCCCCACGTGCTGTTCCACTGGCCATGGTTGGCGCGGTACATCCAGACGGCAGCCTTGAAGCCCGGCTTGCCGTCCGTGTAGCGAATTCGCGAGTACTGCTTCAGTCCCATGAAGGAGGAGACGTCGCCGTCGTGCGAGCCGTGGATGACGAGATAGTTGATGTTCTCAAGCGGAGTGGGCTTGTTTGACGGGGTATACTGGCCATCCACCGGGGCGATCGCGGCGATCGCCTTGATATTGAAATTGAAGTCGAAGATGAGATTAGCGTTGTCGGGGTAGCGCGGCAGCTTGTTGAAGGCGGCCGCCACGGCCACTGCCTCGCCACCACGCGAGTGGCCCATCAGCGCGATGTTATTCATGTCGACTCGGCCCTGAAAGGGCGAGCCGACCGAGTCGTTGAAGGTCTTCCATGACTTGAGGTGCTGCAGGAGCATCCAGCCTCGGGCATCGTTCTCGCCGCTGATGCCACCATTCAGGAAATTCTCGTCCACCGACGCGAAGATGTAGCCGCGACTCGCGAACAGCTCGCCGAGGTAGGCGTAGCCCGGGTCGGAGTAGTCCTTCATGTCGTGATTGCCGTGGACGATCAGGACCAGCGGAAACGGTCCCTTCCCTTCGGGATACCAGACGCGTCCATTCACCGGCATCGAGTCGAAGCCGAAGCCCCAGTACTTCTTTCGCTCAGGTGTCGCGGTGGCCAGCTTGCTGCCATCCACCGAGGGCGTCTTGAACGTCACGGAGTCACGAAACTCCGCCCGGTGCTTGTCCTTTCCGCTGCCGTAGAACATGGTGTGCACCGCGAACGGCCCAGGCACCGATGGGTTCGGTGCGAAGAGCTCCTGTCGCGCGAGTACGGTGGGGGCATCGTTGGGCGCAAGGCGCAACGGCTGAATGCACGCCGTGACGGCAAGGAGAGCGAGGGGGAGCGGTCGACGCATGGCGGGCCGGGAAGCGAGAGGAGAGAAGAGAGAAGGGGTGACTACTTCGGTTGTGCCACCGTCCGCAGGTACGGCTTGTGGGTGGTAAAGCCGCCGGGATACTTCTCCTTGGCGGCGTCATCCGAGACGGATGGCGGGATGATGACGTCGTCACCGGACTTCCAGTTCACCGGCGTCGCAACAGTGTGGGAGGCGGTCAACTGGATCGAGTCCAGCAGGCGCAGGACTTCGTCAAAATTCCGGCCGGTGCTCATCGGGTAAATCAGCATCGCCTTGATCTTCTTGTCCGGACCGATCAGGAATACCGACCGGATGGTCTGATTTTCCACCGCCGTCCGCGACCCATGCGACTCGGCGTTCGGGTGAATCATGTCGTAGAGCTTGGCGACGGCGAGGTCGTGATCCCCAATCAAGGGGTAGGTCACGGCATGTCCCTGAGTCTCCTCGATGTCCGTCATCCAGCTGCCGTGATCGGCGACTGGGTCGCCACTCAGCCCAATGATCTTGGTGTTGCGCTTCGCGAACTCCGGCTGGAGTCCGGCCATGTAACCCAGCTCCGTGGTGCACACGGGAGTGAAGTTCTTCGGGTGTGAAAAGAGAATCGCCCAGCTGTCCCCAATCCATTCATGAAAGCGAATGGTCCCTTGGGTGGTCTCGGCGGTGAAGTCTGGTGCAATGTCTCCAATACGGATCGACACGGTGCGCTCACTTGATGAAGGTAAATGTCACTCCCTTGGCGACTTCGAATGGCCCAGGGATCGCGCTGACCCTAAAACTAATGACCCGCCCCTGACGATCTCGGATGAACGTCACGCCGATCGACGTTGGATACCCTGCTCCATTGAGGACCGAGCCAAGGAAATTGTCACGATCCCGTGGGACGAGTGCGACCTCCGCCGCGTTCGGTCGTTGAAGCTTCACGGTGCCGCGATCAATGACCGTGGTCCAGTCAACGAGTAGTTCGTCGCTTCGCCACCGTCCCGCGTAGCCGGCGAGTTCGCTCTGCGAGGGCTGCCACGGTGGGGTCGTCGGCACACGCTCGGCTTCTTCCCGAATATCATCCCCCGTGACCAGCAGGCGCATGGAGCGTGCGCTCGACCCAGGCGTGAATGCGTAGATCATCCCGTCTGCGGTGTACCGACCATCCCGGAGTCGAACGAGCCGTGACGAGTCCTCGTCATAGCGCTCAAAGAGGGCGCCGTCGTGTGCCACGAACTCGAAGGGGTCCCACGGGGTCTGTACCGACGCGTAGCGGCCAGCCAGCCGCTCGGCTTCGCCGACGGGGGTGGCGATGGTGTCTACGGTCGGGTCGCTCTCCGCTGGGCGCCCAACCAGAAACCCATCCGCGATGCGGTGCGCCAGCTCCATCTGTTTCGCCTCGGAGTCGTTGCAGAGGACCGTCACGGCAAGATGCGCGTCCGGAAACCGCAGATAGGCCGTCTTGTATCCGCCGCCGCCTCCACCCCGGCTGAACACTCTCTCGCCGCGATACTGCTCGCTCCACAATCCGTGGGCGTATGGCATCACGTAGGGCAGGGTGAGCGGGGCCGGGCCATGGAGTCGATCCATCAGCGCCTTGCCACCGACCTGGCCAGTGGAGGCGTTCGTATCCCAACGAAGCAGATCCTCGACGCTGGTGAAGAGATTGTTGCCACCCACGATTTCTGTCGTAGGGTATCGCGTGCGGAGTGCGCCGGGCTCGCCTGAGTATGCGTACGCAATGCCAGGCAACGGGTGCCGATTGTCATCGAGCACACGCGTCGAGGTCATGCCGAGCGGGGCGAAGATCTCCGTTTCCAGAAATTGTGCGAATGGCACTCCCGCCGCGCGGGCAATGACGGAGGCGAGCACGGTGTAGTCACTATGGCTGTACTCGTGCTTCGATCCAGTCGGAAAATTCAACCCGCGCTGTCGACGCATGAGTGCATCGAAGTCCCTGTTCGTGACGGGAAAGGCGCCGGCCAGCATGCCGAGTCCGCCGTAGTCGCGCAGGCCGCTGGTGTGGTAGAGGAGGTCACGCACGCGGATCGGCGGGCCATCCGTCGGGAGTCCCTCGTAGTACTTGGAGACAGGGTCGTCCAGCGAGAGGGCACCGCGTTGCTCAAGCAGCAGGGTGGCCATCGCGGTGAACTGCTTGCCGATGGAACCGATATTGAATGTGGTCCGTGCGCCGATCGGAATGCCATGCTCCAGGCTCGCCATCCCATAGCCCTTGGCAAAGCGGAGCATCCCATCCGTCGAGACGCCAACGGCGCATCCCGGTCCATCAGTCCTGGCATGCGACGCGAAGATCGAGTCGATGCGGAGCGAGTCCACGCTGGACACGCCGCGTCCCTGCGCCGGAAGATCTGCGGTGGTGGTGCAGACGAGCAGGACCAGCAATGCGTGGGAGAGCGAGGGGCGCACCATGGGTGGACAGACCTCCGTGGGGGACGAACGCACCCTTAAAGTGGGGGTGGGCGAGCTGAGGTGTCCAGTCGCGTGAGGCATTCTGTGCGCGACCGACGTATCGTTGGAGGCACCTTGACCACACCCACCCGGAGCGACCCACGACCTCGCCGATTT
>JAHECN010000192.1 GCA_024641735.1 Gemmatimonadota bacterium
GGACAAGGCGGCGGTCCTGGCGGCGGCGGTCCTGGTGGTGGCGGGCCTGGCGGGGCGGGTGGTGGCATTGGTGGGAGGGGTGGCGGATGAATAACCGACGCGGTGTCGCGCTGATCGCGGCGATGTGGTTGATCCTCGGGATCTCCGTGGTCGCCCTGCAGTTCGCGCTGTCCGGCAAGGAACGCCGAGTGCTCGCGCTCGCGGCGGCAGATCGTGGCCAAGGTCGCGGGATTGCCCTCGCCGCGATCGCGACCATTCAGGCCCAATTGGATGCGTCGGCACGCAGTCCGGCCGCCTCGAATCAGGCATTGGCGGGAACGACTTCGGGCGATCCCTGGCTCGGCGTGGACTCGATCTACTCCGGCTTTGCCATGGTCGGCGCGGACTCCGTGCTGCTCCGCGCCCGTGACCTGGGTACGCAGGTGAACATCAACACGGTCGGCGAGGCGCAGTTGCGGCTGCTCCTCGCCACGCTCCTACGCGATGCGGCGCTGGCGGAACGGATCACGCAGCGGATCCTCGATTGGCGCGACGTCGATGACATCATTCGTCTCAACGGCGCCGAGCGTGATGCGTATATCAAGGCAGGTCTGTTGATCCTGCCAGGCAATCGGCCCTTCGGCGATGTGACGGAACTCGAATTGGTGGACGGCATGACGCCGGAGATTCTGGCGGCACTCCTGCCCTACATCCGGGTCTACGGTCAGAACACCGTGAACCTCAATAGCGCGCCCGAGGTGGTGCTCCGATCTCTGCCGGGGATCAATGAGCAGATCTTGTCGAACATTCTGGCCAACCGGACACGCGGTCGGCGGATCGCATCGGTGGAGTCGGTGGTGCCTGGGGCGGTGGCCGGTGGCGGGCGCGGCGGTGGCAATGCAAGTGCCGGGACCGTGTTGGCGCAGCAGCTTGGCGCGGTTGCAGTCGTGGATACTCGGGAGGTGGAAGTGACGGTTGTGGCACAGGCGGGGCCGAGTGCGCTCCCCCTCAAGGGGACAGCGCTGATTCAGCGCCAGGGCCAGGGTGCGTCGCTCGGATGGGTACGGTGGTGAAGTCGCGCCGGGGATCGATGGGTGCGTCACTCATGCCCGGGACGCTCGTGTCGGTGGACGCGGATGGCGCCGTGACCCGTCACGCGGTCGGCGAGATGCCGGTCGATGGGACGCCCTGGATCGCCCTCGAGTCCGCCCTCCGGACCGCCCGATCGGACGGGAGTGCCGACAGCGTGTCCATCGCGCTGCATGCGCCGCACGTGGAGGTCCGGGGCATTGCCCTGCCGCCGCTCGCCGAAGAGGAGGCTGTCCAGTTGTTGAGCCGCGCCGGCGGGCGGTATTTCCTCGGGGCGCGTGGCGTTCAGGTGGTCGGGGTCGGTGCCATCGCCGCTAAAGGCGAGCAGCGGATGGCCGCGGCCGCGTCGTCGCGTCTGGTGACTGCCGTGGAAGCGGCCGCAAAGTCCGCAGGGTTTGCCGACATCGTCCTGGTCCCCGCGGAAGCCGCGTGGGCCTCGGCGACAGCGCAGTTTTGGCCCGCACGTGCTCGCGGGGGGGCAGCGGTCATCATCGCAGACCCCAGTCGGATTGTCGTGGTCGAGACGCACGCGGGCGCGATGACTGCCGTGCGTCGCTTCCGTGGCGGCGTCCATGATGTGACCGCGATCGCGGCGGTGCTTCGTGCCATGAAAGGTGATGTGGCGATCGCGGTGGTTGGGCCGGAGCCGGTACGCGCGGAACTGGTTGCCGCGCTCGCGGCGATCGGTGTCCCGATGCAACCGCTTCCCGCCGACTGGGCGGCCCTCGCGGCTGATCCGGTCGCGCTCGCGGCCCGCTGCGCCGATCTCGTCACGGCGCCTCGCCTCGCCAGCATAGCCACACGGATGGCGAATCAGGACCGTGTGCGGCGCTTTGGATGGGTCGTCGCTGCTGTCGCGGCCGGTGTCTTTCTGCTCGCCGCGGGAACGGAGTTGTGGGGCACGCACCGTGAAATTGCTGCCGTCGAGCAGGCGCGTGACGTGATCCGTCCCGCGGTGGAAGCGACGCTCGTCGGGCGTACCTCGATGGAAGATGCCTACCGCCGGCTCGCGGAAGTTGTCGCGACCCAGCGCTCCGCCCCGATCTGGTCGGGCGTGCTCGGGGATATGGCAGGACGCATCCCAGACGACGCCTATCTCACGGGCTTCCGCGCGCGCGGGGACTCGTTGGTCATCGATGGATTCGCGGTTTCTGCGTCGCGCGTCTTCGACGCACTCACCGAGTCTCCAGTGCTGGAAAGCGTTCGTGCGTCCGCACCGGTTCGGCGCCAGGCGCCCGACGGCGACGCGATGGAGCGATTTGCCATCGGTGCATTGCGTCGCGCTGCACCGCTCGGAGGGACGCCATGAAGATTTCTGATGCGGAGCGGCGCACCATTCGACGGGCGGCGCTCGTCCTCCTTCCGGTCGCGTTCTTCTACCTGGTGGTCCGACCCTACATGGGTGCGCTCAGTACCGCGCAGGATCGACTCGCCGCGGAGCGGGACGCGCTGTCCCGCGAACGCGGCGCAGTGGCGATGGCAGAAAAGAATCCTGCCATCCAGGAACTGACGGACTCGGTCCTGCAAGTCACGCTGCCGCGGCTCTTCGCCGGGCGCGACGATGTGATGGCCAGTTCCGAATTGGGGGCCTATCTCGGCGATGTTGCCGAAGCGCACCGCGTGTACCTGCAGGATGCGACGACGCGCCCTGCCACCACCAGTCCGGCAGGCGTCCGCACCCTACGGGTCGATATCCGGGCGGAATCGGACTTCCAGGGGTTGCTGGAGTTCCTGCGTGCGCTCGAGCAGGGGGAGAAGCTCGTGAAGATTGAGCGACTCGATGTCTCCGTGGGATTGAGCGGGCCGGGGAACGAGAACGCAGAAACGCTGAGCATCGTCGCGACGATCGCCGGCATTGCGTTGCCAAACAACATGGCGCTTGGCCCACTCGCCACGACGGGAGGACCGCGATGAGCCTGTCACAACGGATGTCGGGTGAGCGGTGGGTGCAGGTCGGGGGAGCTGCCATCGCGGTGGCCGCAGCCGTGCTCGTGTGGACTGGTCGACGGGCGTGGCAGTTGGAGGAGGTGGCGCCGCGCTCCGGTGCGGTCGCGCTGTCGCAGGATGCGTTGCTCAGCGTGACAGGGGAGTCGGCGCTGGATGTTCGACGTGCGGTCGCGGCAGACCTCTTCACACCGGATCGTTCCGCCCCGCCGGCGCGCTATCGGTTGCCGGGGGAGTCCGCGCCTGTGGCCGTCAGCGCTGCACCGGCCCCGTCGCTGCCGATTGTCCTCGGGACGGCGATCGCTGGCGGCGGGATGAGTTTCGCAACCTGTCAGTTTGAGTCGTCGCGCCTGCTGATGGTGCGCGTCGGCGACCGTGTAGGGCCATATCTGGTGAAGTCCATCGAGCGCGGGCGCGTTGTCTTCCAGACGCCGACCGGTGAACGCCTCGAAATTCTTGCGCTTCGACCCGGGAGTTGAGTGTGCCGTCATCCTATCGTGCCTTCGTTCTCTTGCTTGCCCTCGCAGCGAGTCCCATGGCCGCACAGAACCCGCCGCGCGCGGCGGCCGCACCGACCACGATGGCCCTGGATTTCCAGGACCAGGAGTTGCGCACAGTCCTGACGGCGCTCGCTGAAGCCGGCGGCGTCAACATTTCATTGGGCTACATCCCGCCGACGAAAGTGACCCTCCGCATGGGGCAGGCGGTCGATCGGGCAGAGTTCGCGGCGATGCTGCGGGCCGTGGCCGAGGCGAATGAGCTGAAGGTCACCATGGCAGGAAGT
>JAHECN010000193.1 GCA_024641735.1 Gemmatimonadota bacterium
CGGGAAGCGCTCGCCCAAGACTCGACGGAGCGATACGGCTGCCCGACGGAGTGCGGCGTGGGAGGTGAAGAGCACGAAGATGCCGCCGTCACCAGCGAAGGCCAGATCGTGCACGACATCCACGATCGCGGCGTCGTGTCCCGCCTCGTCTTCACGCGGATCGGGGACATCCTCCGGGATGCCGAGGAGGCACTGCGAGCCGTAATCAAAGGGAGACGGAAAGACCTCGGCCAACGACACGGGGGAGTCCGGCCCGCCGAGCCCGATGCGTGAGGAGAGAAAGGCAAAGTCTCCTCCGGTGGAGAGCGTGGCGCTGGTCAGCGCCACCGTGCGGACACGATCAAAGAGCAGGTTCCGCAGCGTCGGCGCCAAGTCGAGCGGCACTGCCGCCAGCTGAATGGCGGATCCTTTTGGTCCGGTGCGCTCAATCCAGCGCACTTCCGGTGGACGACCAGACGCGGGACGCAATGTGATGTTCAATGCGTCGGCGGCAGACTCGAGTCGCCGAATCACGCCGCGGCATTCTCCCAACAATTGCTCGCGCCGTTCCGTGCTCTCCGCCTGTGCCAGTCGGTCCGCCACCGTCTCCATGACTTCGGCGATCAGGCGAAACGCGCGGACGGTCGACTCCAATTCGCGGGTGAGTCCTTCCTCCCAGATTGGTGCCGCATCGAAGTCGTCGTCGAGGCGCACTTGTCCGCGTCCCTGCTGTTCGAGAAATCCGAACAGCCGAAGCACCAACCCCTCGGCAGCCTTCCGCGCCTCGATGACCGCCGGTGCCAAGCGATCGCGCAGCAGGTCCATGGAGGCACGGGAGAGCAGGTCGTCGGCGGTGGAGAGGTCGTACTGCAGCGCTGGGAGCAACCCTTTGCCGCTCCGTTCCAGTCGGTTCAACAGTCGGCGAATGCCGCGACTCCCGACCTGCACACCGAGGTGCGAGGCGGCCACGTCTTCGAGGTGATGCGCCTCGTCGAGGATGATCCGCTGGTACGCCGGGAGGACCGCAGCTTCCTGCCAGTTGTCGGACGCCTGCCGCACGGCGAGGTCGGCCGCAAGCAGGTGGTGGTTCACGACGACGACATCGGCCTGCGCGGCGCGACGCCGGGCACGAAAGACGAAGCAGCGATCGAAATGCCGACATTGCGTCCGGGTACACAGGTCCGCCTCGGCGGCGACCTCGTCCCAGACCTCTCCGGTCGGTGGCGTCGGAAGATCGGCGAGCGTGCCGTCTTCGGTGCGCGCCGCCCAGGCGGTGATGTCGAGCAACTCTTGGTGGCGATCCGCTTCCAACAATGACTGCTGGCTCGACCCCGCCTGCTCCAGCCGCGCCCGACAGAGGTAGTTTCGCCACCCCTTCAGCAGCGCGAAGGTCGGAACATGCTCCTCAGTCCCGAGCGCGCGCGCGAGCAGTGGCAGGTCCTTGCCGACCAACTGTTCCTGCAAGTTGATGGTGTTGGTCGAGATGACGGTGCGTTCGCCGTTCGCCTTCGCCCACGCCAGGGCGGGCACGAGGTACGCGAAGGACTTGCCGACCCCGGTGCCTGCTTCCAGCAGGAGGATGCCACCATCGTTGTAGGCGTCGACCAGATGTGCCGCAAGATCCCGCTGACTCCGGCGGTCCTCGTAGCCGCCGAGTTCCTTGGCGATCTCCCCGCCTTCACCGAGTTGCGCGATCACTTCGAAGGGATCGAGACGGACGATCGGTGCAACCTTCGGCACCTCGACGACCACGTACAGCCGGGAAGCCGTGTTGTCGATGATGCCAAAGCCGATGCCGTCGTCGTGGACGCGTGCCGCGACGGAGAGGTCCGCCATCGACGGTTCGAGATGTCCGGTCGGGTGATTGTGGAGCAGCATCTCGCCAGCGCGTGCCACCCCAGGCAGCGCGAGCACTTGATCGACGCGCCCGCGCGCGACGACGCGGACGGCGGTCACGATCCCGTCCGCATCCACCGTGGCCACGAAGGAGACTTCGTTGCCACCAGCTTCGGCGATCTCCCGACGGAGCACATCCTGCGCGGCAGGGGCGAGGCGCGCGCTCAGGTCTTCAATTCCTTCTTCTTCGCGGCAGGGAAGAGGACGTTGTTGAGGATCAGGCGATAGCCCGGAGAATGCGGATAGAGCGCCAGATCGGTCGGGGCGTCCCCGATCGCGTGCTGCGCGTCTTCCGGGTCATGCCCGCCATAGAAGGTCCACGTCCCCTTGCCATGCGACCCATGGATGTACTTGGCCCATGGGGCGCCCGGTTCATCCGCGAGGACGATCACATCCGGTTTGAGGCGTTCGCGCTGGAACGAGGTGGTCAGTCCGTAAAAATCGGGGATCACCTGTCGATGATTCTGTACCAACATGGTCGCCACCGGATCGATCTTGGCCGAGAAGTTGAACAGGGTAAACGCCCCGAGCGGTTGCCGAGCCACGCCATTCACCTGGTGGCCGTCGATGTCGGAGAAGACCGCCAGCGAGGGAGACTGCTCGAGCACCGCCCCCTGAAAGGCAAGCGCGGCATCCCACTGCATGCGACTCGAGGCGTTCGCGTCCATCGGCGTGCCGTCGGCGTAGGCCGCGGCGATGTCGACATCAGCGCTGGCCAGTGCGAGATCGAGCGTCTCGGTCGCCGTGCACATGGCAAAGAGAAATCCGCCGCGATCGACGAAGGCGGCAATCCGTTGCGCGACGGCGCGCTTCGCGGCCGGGACATCCTTGAACCCGAGTTGATTGGCCGTGGTTCGGTTCAACTCCATCATCGACTGCAACCAGGGGGATCCCGAATAGTTCAACACGAACTTCAAGAATTGTCCCGTGAAATCTTCGTGGTGCAAATGCAGCCAGTCGTAGGTCGCGAACCGATTTCCAATGACTTCCGGATCCCACACGCGATCGTACCGAATCCCCGAGTACTCGAGCGCCATGGTGACGGCATCGTCCCATGGGGCGGTATTCGGCGGGGTATAGACCGCCATCTTCGGCGCCTTCTCCAGCGGGACGGCGTCCATGTTCCCGTTCTGCAGCGAGCCCCGCAGCTCGGCGACTGCGGTGTCACTTGCTGACTCGAGCGTCACGCCTGAGAGCGTGGCGTCGCGTTGAATCCCTTCGGCTGCCGGAACAAGGAACGAGCCGCCACGGAAATTGAGCAACCACTCGCTCCGATCCCCGCGCTCCAAAGCACGAAACACCACACCGTACGCCTTGAGGTGATCCGTCTGGCCCTCATCCATCGGGATCAGGAAAGAGGCGCGGCGAGACGAGAGCGCCTGCACGCCCCGCGGAAGCCAGAGCGCGCTTCCTCCTGCGACGACCGAACGCACAAACTGTCGACGCTGCATCAACCCCCTCCCGCGGGTGACGTGCGTCGTAGCTGATCCCGGAGCCGCCGCGCTTCCGGCGCAACCGCACTCGACGAAAAATCGAGGAGTAGCTGCTCCAACAAATCAGTGGCCTTACGGACCTCGCCCCCGTTGGCAAAGAGCGTCGCCAGAGCGAGCCGAGCGGAGGGGGCGGTCGCCGGTGCCGACGGGGTGTCCGCGGCGCTCAGATAGCGGTGTGCCGATGCGGTGTCCCCCTGCGCCACCGCAACGCGGCCCGCCAACAGCCGTGCCTCCGCCGCACCGGCCGGTTCGAGGGAGTCGGCAAGGCGCGTCAGTGCACGCAGCGCAACCGTCGAATCGCCACGCTCAAAGGCCAGCATCGCCGCACCGAGATCCGGTGCGGCATCCTTCTTCACTGCTTGGAGGAGGGCCAGCAGCGTGACGCGTGTGACCGCGTGCTCGCGATCCTCGTCGAAG
>JAHECN010000194.1 GCA_024641735.1 Gemmatimonadota bacterium
TCGCGCCGAGGTAGCTCTCATCGATCCCGCGCGAAAGCATGGTGTAGCTCGGGCCGGCGCCGACCATGAACGACAGCGCACTGCCGATCGGCATGTTGTAGACGGCCTGCGCCGAAATCGGGACTACGCGAAGCGGGCGCGACTTGAAGCCGATCGTTGACGGGACATTCGGCTGATTGCCCTTGAGGTCGGCCGGATTGAACGAACCGGTGAGCTCGAGTGCGACATTGTTCGCGATGAACAAGCCGAGGCGACCGCCGCCGCTGATCCGATTGTCATCGGGGCCGCGGGTCATGTAGGCGTTCGTAAAATCGGTGTAACGGCCAAAGCCGCCGATTTCGAACGTCCCTTTTTCCTGGGCAGCAAGCGGGGCCACTGCCACGAGCGCAGCAACCGTAGCAAACACTGCGAGACGCATATACATCCTCCTGAGTTGACAGAACAAGGGGGTGTCATCTCCCCGAAACATCCGTAAAGTGTGGCTTGACAACGTGCTAGGGCCAGTACCGAACAGAAACATCCGGAGCCGTACGGCGCAAGAGTGACGCCACACCCAGATCCTCGATCCGAGGGTGGATGGGGTGGGGGCCTAGGTGCGCCGGGGCCGCTCCTGACTCTGCAGAATCACCTGAAATCCGGCAAGTCGCGAGTCCAGAAGCGGGACCGACGTGGCCCCGCTATTTTCCCGCCGTCTCCTTTTCCTCGGTGCCTCCATGCCCGCCCCACGTCTCGTGAACCGCTTCCCGCTCGCACTGATCGCTCTCATGGCGTTCGGGCTCCTGCCGGCCCCTTTGTCCGCCCAATGGCGCATGGAGGCGTGGTTTGGCGATGCCTGGAACGCCAGGACAGGGCTGACGTTTAGGCAGGCCGGCGAGGAGGATATCAAAATGACACCCAACTGGAGCACCCGGCCGTGGCGACCAACCTGGTACTACTCCGCCCGGGTGGCAAAGTGGTCCGGGGAGAAGGGGTGGGCCTTCCATTACATGCATCACAAGCTCTACCTCGACAACCCACCGCCGGAAGTGGTGGCCTTCCGCATCACCAATGGCGTCAACATCCTGTTGGCACAGCGGTTGTGGCGGCAAAAGGGGTGGGAGTTTGAACTGGGTGTTGGTCCGGCACTGACGGTCCCCTTCAGCACGATTCGAGGGAAGACCTACGGCAAGGCGAACGGGATCTTCGGCTCGCGCTACGACCTCGGGGGGGCAACCCTCGAGGCGGGCGTCTCGCGACCCCTCCGCATCTTGCCGTACACCTTCGGCTCGTTCGCGGCGCGGGTGACTGCCAGTCCCCTCAGTGCAAAGATCGCGGACGGCCGGGCAACCACGATGAATTACGCACTCCACCTGCAGTATGGCATTTCCCTGCAGGGTGAGCCCTAGGCCCCCTTCGTGAGCAGGCCCACAGGGGCCTCGGCGGTACAACGACACCCCAGACGGCGGCGTATCAGAGACGATGCGCCGCCGTTCCTCGTGTCCGGAAGGCGCCCCGGATCGTCATCTGCTGGATCGCACACCGTGAGGCACCTATTCGACACCGCATCCTGACCATCGTCTCCTTCATTCTGATCGGTGCTGTCACTCCCCTCGTGGCGCAGGACGTCAAGGATCGCCCCTTCCTCGATTCGCTCTTTGCCAGCATGGCGAACGCCAAGGAGAAGGGTGACGTCCCTGCGATCACACGATGTGGCGGGGTGTCCGGCTCGCTGGGTCGGCTCTGTGAGGGGCTGTTGCTGACACGCCGACTCGAATTCGGTGGTCAGGCAGACGAGGCAAACCGAGCCGAGGCCTTGTTGCGCCGGACGGTCGAGGAAAAGCCGGACTGGCCGATCGCGTGGTACGGCCTTGGAGTGGCGCGGCTTGAATTGGCGCGACTCAAAGTGCTGGCGCGCGAAGGGCCGCGGCAATCCACCGGATTGAGTTGGGTCGTCGGTGCCTCTGCCTCATTGGTTCGCGCGCTCGAGCTCGACTCCACGCTGATCGGCGCGGCCGAGGCGTTGGCGATGGCGCCCATCCCGCGCGAAGGGGTGTCGCGTGTCGGTGATCGGCTCGCGATGCTGAAGCGACTCCGGACCTCCCTGCCACTCTCCCCCGCCTCCCGATTGTCCCTCGGCCGCCTGGAGCGGGAGGCTGGCAACGCGGACACGGCAACGATGCTGCTCGGCGAGGCCATGGCACGCGGTGCGGATAGTGGCGTCACCATGCTCGAGATGTCGCGCGCGCTGCACAAGGCCGGACGCCCGGTCGAGGGAAGTGCGGTGCTCTATGCTGGTGCGGCGCGCACGACCACGCCGGAATCGCAGCGCCGCTACCGCGAGGAGTTGCTCTGGGTTGCGTCTCCGTCGGAGATCGCGGCGTGGGACAGCACGCCCACGCCGGATCGGCAGGCGTGGCTGGAGTCGTTCTGGGTCACCCGAGATGTCTTGGAAGGACGCGAGGCGGGGGAACGCCTCGGCGAACACTACCGGCGTCTTGAGCTCGCGATGAAGGAATTTCAGATCACCGTGCCGCAAGTGGGGCGACAGAAGGTGCGGAGCGTCGCGTTCGCGATCGATGGACTCGCCGAGTCAGTCCCGGGTGCCGTGAGCAGCGATGCGGCCACGCCGACGGCGGAGGAGGCCGATGCAGCCGCGAACATGGCTTCAAGCGACGCCTACAGCTCCACACTTGGCGTGGATGTTCCGTTCCGCGTGTTCCAGGTGACTCAGGACTTGATGGATGACCGCGGTGTCATCTGGATTCGGCACGGCAAGCCAGATCTTCGGACGTCTACGGTCGGTGGGACTCCGATTGAAGCGTGGTTGTACCGACGGCCAGAGGGCGATCTCGTGCTCTATTTCGCCGAAGCCAATTTCGATGGCACCTCGGGGGCGAGCGTCCTGATCCCGACCCCCTCCGGCGCCTCAGCGGAGGCGATCAACCAACTCTGTGCCGGTGGGATCGGCCTCTGCGATCGGTTGCAGGCCGATGGTATCGGTGTGGCACGAGGCACCGGGTTGAACGGAAGGGCCCAGCCCCGCGGAGCAACCGAGTCGCGTGTCTCGGTCGAGACCAAACGGAATGAGCGCGACATTGGCCGGACTCAGATTGCACGTGCCGTCACGACCGACGCCTTCACTCGCACCTTCGAGGAGCCGCTCGATCCCATCACGCAGATTTATGGTCTCGACCGCGCGTCAGGCGGCGCGCCGCGCTTGGTCGTCGCGTTTGCCGTGCCGGGGGACAAGCTGACCTATACCACGCCGCCCGAGGCGGGCGGAAGGACCATCTACTCCGTTCGGGTTCGCATCCTCAGCGTCGATCAGTCCACCGGGTATCGCCACGAGTCGGACTCGCTTCGGAACTTTGCGACGACGGCGCCACTGAAGGCGGGGCAGTACCTCACGGGTGTCGCCGAATTGCGCGTGCCCGCCGGGCGCTACACGACGACCCTCGTCCTGTCGCAGGAGGACGGGAAGGGCGCGCTCTCCAAGTTGGCCACGGTCCAGGCACCTGGGGCACCCGGCCTCCAGATGAGTGACGTGGTGCTGGGGCGGGAGGGGAGTGGTGTCTGGTGGACGTCTGGCGCCAGCCGTGTCCCGATGAATCCGCTCAATGCCTACGCGAAGGGCGCCTCGGCGGAGCTCTATTACCAGCTGTCCGGGCTGAAGGTGGGCGCGAGCTACGCCACCAAGTTCGACTTCTTCCCGACCGGTGACCCTGCCAGCGTGGCCAAGCTGTCGGTCGGCTTCACGGCGTCTGCGGAGTCGGAACGGT
>JAHECN010000055.1 GCA_024641735.1 Gemmatimonadota bacterium
GTGCTCTTCACCGGCCGGACGATCCGGGCCGCGTTGGATGAGATCGCTGATTTTGGGCGCCCACGGCGCATCCTCCTCGCCGTGCTGGTCGATCGCGGTGGTCGCGAGTTGCCGATCGCCGCTGATGTGGTCGGCGTGACGGTGACCACCACCGAAGGCGACCACGTGATGGTCTCGGTGCGCGAACGCGATGGCGACGACGCCGTCGACCTGTTGCGACGGGAGTCGACATGACCGTCTCTCTCGGCAAGGACTTGGTGGGATTGGAGCATCTGTCCCGCGAGCAGATCACGGCGATTCTCGATACCGCCGAGCCGTTCAAGGAGGTCTCCGAGCGCCAGATCAAGAAGGTGCCGGCGCTCCGCGGCAAGACGATCGTCAATCTCTTCTTCGAACCGTCCACGCGCACGCGCATCTCGTTCGAGTTCGCCGAGAAGCGACTCTCGGCCGACACCGTCAACGTGGCGGCCTCTGGCTCGTCCGTGTCCAAGGGCGAGACGCTGGTCGATACGGCCCGCAACCTCGAAGCGATGCGGATCGACATGGTGGTGATCCGACATGGGTCCTCCGGCGCGGCGAAGTTCCTCGGCGATCGCATCAATTCCAATGTGATCAACGCCGGCGACGGCAAGCATGAGCACCCGACACAGGCGCTCCTCGACATGCTCACGCTGCGCGACCGATTCGGATCCATCGAGGGCCTGAAGGTCTGCATCGTCGGGGATGTGCTGCATTCGCGTGTCGCGCGGAGCAATATCTGGGGATTGACTCGTCTCGGAGCCGAAGTGGCCGTGTGTGGTCCGGCCACACTGCTCCCGCGCGACGTGGAGCAACTCGGTGTGACGGTGTTTCCGCGCGTCGAGGCGGCGATTGAATGGGCGGACGCCCTGAATGTGCTGCGCCTCCAACTCGAACGGATGACCTCCGGCTTCATTCCGTCGTTGCGCGAGTACAATCGCGTCTTCGGGGTGACCGCCGAGAAATTGGCGCGCGCCCCCAAGGACCTCTGCATCCTGCACCCGGGTCCGATGAACCGCGGTGTTGAAATCGATTCCGAAGTTGCGGACGGACCGCACTCGGTCATCCTGCCACAGGTCACCAACGGCGTTGCCGTCCGGATGGCCGTGCTCTATCTGCTCGCTGGCGGCTCGCAAGACGCGGGTTCCAGCGGGAGTGAGATGTCATGAACGCACCGCTCCTTTTCCGTGATGGCCGTATCGTCGATCCGTCGCAGGGTCTCGACGAGGTCTCCCATCTGCTCATCCAGGATGGCAAGGTCGCGGCGATCGGTCGGGACGTCGGCGTCCCCGACGGCGCCGAGGTGATCGATGCCACGGGGTGGGTGATCGCACCTGGCCTGATCGATGTCCACGTCCATCTTCGCGAGCCCGGACAGGAAGATCGGGAAACGATCGCCACCGGTGCCGCGAGTGCCGTGGCGGGCGGCATCACCGGCATCTGCGCCATGCCGAATACTGATCCGGTGATCGACAATCAATCGGCGGTCGGATTCGTGAAGGCGCGCGGGGAGGCCGCAGGACTCGCGCGCGTCTATCCGATCGGATGCATTTCGGTGGGACAGCGGGGCGACCAACTCGCGGAATTCGGCGAGATGGTGGCGGCCGGTGCCGTGGCGGTGAGTGACGACGGGCATCCGGTGATGTCGTCGCAACTGATGCGGACAGCGCTCGAGTACGCGCGCACGTTTGGTATTCCTGTCGCCGATCACTGCGAGGATATGCCCCTTGCCGTCGGCGGAGCCATGCATGAAGGCATCGTCGCAACGCGGCTCGGCCTCAAGGGGATTCCCTCAGCAGCCGAAGAAATTCAGGTGGCACGCGATTGCATTCTCGCTGGACTGACCGGTGGCCATATCCACCTCTGCCATATGAGCACGCGGGGATCGGTCGACTTGATCCGGCGCGCCAAGGAGCAGGGGCTTTCGGTGACCGCCGAGGCGGCGCCACACCACTACACGTTGACCCACGAGCGCGTCGGCGACTACGACACCAACGCGAAGATGAATCCGCCGCTCCGCGAGGCCGAAGATCGCGAGGCGATCCGGGCGGCCCTCGCAGACGGAACCATCGACTGCATCGCCACCGACCATGCGCCGCATACCTACGATGCCAAGGAGCGTGAATTCGACGACGCGCCGAACGGGATCATCGGATTGGAGACGGCGCTCTCGCTCGGTCTTCGCGAGTTGGTGCAGGGTGGGGTGCTCTCGCTCTCGACGCTCATCGAGCGGATGAGCTGTGCGCCCGCTCGGCTCTGGCACCTGCCTGGCGGAACCCTGCGGCCGGGCACCGTGGCGGACGTGGTGGCATTCGATCCCGCCGCCGAGTGGACCGTCGATATTTCCCGACTCTGCTCACGCTCCCGGAACACCCCATGGGGTGGCGAGACCATGCCCGGTGTGGTGCGGCGAACCGTCGTGGGCGGCCGCGTCGTGTATTCGACCTGACAGGCCGCCGTTCGCAGTTTTCCGTGGGCTGCCGATACTGGTAAGTTCCATGAATACCCTCGATGCAATGGTTGGCTATGACGAATACCGACAATCTGGCTGACGTCGAAACGCTGCTCACGGAACGTGATGCGGTCGTCGGGTGGCTGGCGCGCCTCGACGAGGCTGCTGGCAAGGTGCCTGCGGCCGTGCAGGAACGTGTGCGGCTCGACTACCAACTCCGCTTGGACGGGGTCACGCATCGCCTGAAGGCGCACAGCGACACGATCACGGCCAAGCTTGCCGAGGATCGCGCCGAGCTTGAGGTGCAGGTGACGTCCGAGGCGGCGGCGCGCGAAGCGTTGGCGGAGGCCGAGCTCCGGCATCTGGTCGGGGAGTACGACACCGCGCGATTTGAGAAGGAACAGAAGCGCCACGTCGCGGAGATTGCGCAGTGTGAGTCAGCCCGGTCTGGCGCGGCCGAGCGGGTGGAGAGCCTGGAACAGCTGCTGGCCATGATCGCCGGATCGCGCCGCGTGTCCGCCGAGCCGAAGGCCGCGGAGGCACCGTCCAAGGAGATTCCCGTGGAGGTGGCTGCCGCCGACGAGGAGTCGCTGATTGACCTCCTCGATGTCGAAGAGGAGCAACTGCTGACCGTCTTTGAAGAGCACTCGGAGGCAACGGAGCTCGAAATCGAATTGGTCGAGCCCGATGACTCGGATCCGAGCGACGACACGCCGGTCGGGAGTGGGTCGAGCGGAGCCGGGGCGCTCTCCTTCCGCCCTGGAAGCGGGATGCCGGCCGATCGGGAACGAGAGATCCCGTCCTTCGGGATGCCAGCGGAGGTCCCGGCGCGCTTCACGCCCGTCGTGGATACCGCCCGTCACGCACCCACTCCGACCCCCACTCCGGCGGCTCCCAAGAGCACACCGCCGACCCGGCGTCAGACGATGTTTGAGGACGACATCGTCGCTTCTGGCCCGACGCCGACCCCGGTCTCTGCCCCGGTCGGGCGGACCGCTCGCTGTGGGGAGTGTGGTGCGATGAATCGGGCGTCGGAATGGTATTGCGAGAAGTGTGGGGCAGAATTGACGATGGGCTAGGTTGCGGTCGCGTCTGGATGCCCGGAAAAGAAACTGCCCCCCCGCCCGAATCTCGGGCGGGGGGGCAGGCGTCTTGGACTGCCGGGGAATCGCCTAGGCTTGCTTGGCGGCGGCGTTCGCCGCCTTGGCCAACCGGCTCTTCGTCCGAGCGGCCGTGTTGCGGTGCAGCAGGTTCTTCCGACCAGCGCGGTCCAGCAGGACCTCGGCGCTCTTGACGGCCGCAGCCGACTCGGCCGGGGCGGCGCTACGCGCCTTCTTCACAGCCGTGCGCAGGGCGCTCCGCTGAGTCTTGTTCGTCGCGGTGCGGACCTTGGTCTGACGCATGCGCTTCTTGGCGGACTTGATGCGCGGCACGGGCAATCCCCTGAAAATGACAACCGAGTTTTCGTTCCCGGGCACAATAGGTGCCCGGCTAGCCTTGCAGAATAGCGAGTGCTGTGCAAACGGGCAAGGGGGCGCTCACCCCCCGCTTTGACCCAACCCCCCGTTTGGCGCTACCTTACGCCCTCTTCATCCCCAAGGAACGCGCCCTGCTCGGAGACCTGCTCCTCGCCCTGCCCATGCTCCTCTTCGCCCTCGTGGCGCATGAGGTGGCTCACGGCTGGACAGCCCTGAGGCAGGGGGACGACACGGCCTTCAAGCTCGGCCGGTTGACCTTCAATCCGATCCCGCACATCGATCCGGTCATGACGATCCTGCTGCCGATCGGGCTCTGGGTCATGTCCGGTGGACAATTCACCTTCGGTGGCGCCCGCCCGGTTCCCATCACACCACGCCTGTTCCGGAATTTCCGGCGGGGCGACCTGATCGTGTCCAGTGCCGGTGTCATTACCAATTTCATTCTCGCGTTCGTCTGCGCCCTGTTGTTCATCGCGCTTGGGGCCGCGCACACGGCGCTTGGAGGATTGGGGACCTCAACGGTGGACTCCGCCCAGCGCATGCTGGCGTGGGGCATGTATCTGAACCTGATCCTTGCCGTGTTCAACCTGATTCCCATTCCACCATTGGATGGGTCACGCCTGTTGTACCACGCGCTTCCCCCGGCCCTCGGCGCCCAGTACCGCGCGCTGGATCGGTTCGGCTTCCTGATCCTGTTCGGGTTCTTCTTCCTGCTGAAGCCCGTCCTGTATTGGTTCATGCAGCCCGCGTCCTGGGTCTTCTACCAATTGCTCCACTACTCCGTGCCCTTCGCCGTGGGCGACGGGTGGAACATCTTTCAGCGATGACTGTTGCCATGGACCCTTTGATGGGCGAGTCAGGTCGGGAGCCCGGCTTTGTGGTGGACCTGGATGGTTTCTCCGGTCCGCTGGATCTGCTGTTGCACCTAGTGCGTGAAGAGCAGATCGACATCGCGGATATCCCGGTGGCGCGGATCGCGGATCAGTTCCTCCGTGCGATCCACGCACTCGGCCTGAATCAGGCCGCCGACTATCTGGAAATGGCCGGACGACTGATCCGCCTGAAGGCGCAGCTGCTGCTGCCCCGTCATGGTGATGAGGACGATTGGGACGACCCGCGCGCCGAGTTGGTGCGGCGTCTGCTGGAGTACCAGCAGGTCAAGGAGATTGCGCTGTGGATGGCGCGTCAGGCCGAGCGGCGTTCGCAACGCTTCGGGCGCGGATTCATTCCGCCGCCGGCAGCCCCGCTCCCGCCGCTGCCCATCACGCTGGACCTGGTGGACCTCCTGACCGCGGTCGAGCGGGTGATTCTCAACATCCCATCGCCCGTGCTGCACAGCGTCGTGGCGCGTCCCCTCGACGTGGAATCCGCCGTGATCCGGTTGGAAGCGCTGCTGGCGATGCACGATGAGTTCGATTGGCGTGAGGCGATCGGACCGAGTCCGACCATCGTGGTGGTCCTCTCGACCCTCCTCGCAATTCTCGAGCTGGCGAAACGTGGCGTCTGCCGCGTCCGTCAGGATATTCCCTTTGCCCCGTTGATGGTGGCCCGTGAGCTCTCTGAACCCGCTGTCGCAACTTCTTGAAGCCGCACTGTTCTCGGCCAACCGCCCTCTCACGCTCGATGAGCTGGAGGGGTTGGAGCCGGAGGCTGCGCCTGCCGAGATCCGCACCGCGCTCGATCAACTCCGTGAACACTATGACTTCGACGGACACAGCATCGAAATCGTGGAGTTGGCGGGCGGATACCAGATCCTGACGCGGGCGTCCTTCGCCATCGCCGTCGAACGTGCCCAGGCAATGCAGCGGCAACCGCGCCTGTCCGCGGCCACGCTGGAGACGCTCGCCGCCATCGCGTACCGCCAGCCCGTGGGGCGCGCGGAAATTGAAGAGATCCGCGGAGTGAACGCGGGTGGTGTCTTGCGGACCTTGCAGGAGCGGGGATTGATCGAAGTCGTCGGTCGGAGTGAGGGCTTGGGTCGGCCGCTGCTCTACGGGACGACGCCGTACTTCCTCGAATTGCTCGGGATGAACGATCTCGCCGATCTGCCGCGCGCCGAAGAACTCACGATTGCGCTTCAACCTCATCAGGTCGAAGTCCCACCCGAAGACGAGAGCGGCTCGCTTGCGCTCATCGAGGAAGGATGAGCGACACCTCCATGCGATTGCAGCGCTACCTCGCGCGTGCCGGCGTTGCATCCCGCCGCCAGGCCGAGACGCTGATCACCGATGGCAAAGTACGCGTCAACGGCAAGCCGGCGTCGCTCGGGATGTCGGTGGAGCCGGGGCGCGACCGCGTGACGATTGGCCGCAAGGTGATTGTCCTCGCGCAGAAGCGGTGGATCGCCTTTCACAAGCCGATCGGAGTCGTCACCACGGCCGATGACGAGCAGGGTCGCCGTACCGTCTTCGATATGCTGCCGGATAGCGCAGGGCTCACCTACGTCGGTCGACTCGACGTCGCGACGACGGGGCTGCTGCTCCTGACAACCGACGGGGATGCGGTGCACCGCCTGACGCACCCGAAGTATCGCGTGCCGCGGAGTTACATCGCCCTGGTCCACGGCCTCGATACGGCGGAACTGGAACGCCAGGCGAATGAACGGGTCCTGGTTGACTCGCGCGTGGTGGCCCCCTCGCGGGTCCGCGTCCGCGGCGGCAAGGATGGCCGCAGCATTCTGGAGGTGACGCTTGCCGAGGGTCGGAACCGGATCGTGCGCCGATGGGTCGAGGCGATGGGTGCCAAGGTGGAGCGCCTCGCGCGCGTGGCGTATGGCCCGGTGCGACTCGACGATCTCAAGCCCGGAGAATGGCGCCCGCTGACGCCGCAGGAGGAGAAGGGGATCTATCGGGCGATCGGCATGACAGGTGAGGGGGACTGATGACGTTTCCGGTGGAATCCGTATTGACCGAAGTCCGGAAGCGCGTGGTCGGTCAGGACGCGATGGTCGAACGGCTCTTGATTGGATTGCTTACGGGCGGGCATGTCCTCCTCGAGGGAGTCCCCGGCTTGGCCAAGACGTTGACGGTGCGCACGTTGGCCGACGTCCTGCACGCCTCCTTCTCGCGGATCCAGTTCACGCCGGACCTGTTGCCGGCGGATGTGGTCGGGACAATGATCTACGAGGCCCAGCGTTCGGAGTTCACAGTCCGCAAGGGACCGATCTTCGCCCAGATCGTGCTCGCCGACGAGATCAATCGCGCCCCCGCGAAGGTGCAATCCGCGCTGCTGGAAGCGATGCAGGAGCGCCAGGTCACCATTGGTGGCACGTCCTACGCGCTGCCAGCCCCCTTCCTGGTGCTCGCGACGCAGAATCCGATTGAGAGCGAGGGAACCTATCCGCTCCCCGAGGCGCAGCTCGATCGCTTCCTGCTGAAGATTCGGGTCGGGTATCCGGCGCGCGCGGAGGAACGCGAAGTCCTGCTGCGCATGAGTGTCTCCGGTGAGATCCCGGTGACTCGGCTCGCAGAGCCCGTCCAGGTGATTGCGGCGCGCACGGCGATCGAAGCGCTGCACCTCGACGCCCGACTCGCGGACTACATCGTGGATCTGGTGCGGGCAACGCGTGAGCCGGCCAGCGTCGGTCTCGGTGCGCTGTCGCCGATGATTGCCTACGGCGCCTCGCCACGCGCCTCGATCGCCTTGGCACAGACCGCACGCGCACACGCGTTCCTCCGCGGGCGCGACTTCGTGACGCCTGAGGACATTCAAGCGCTCGCTCCGGACGTGATGCGTCACCGCATCGTGCTGACGTTTGACGCCGAGGCGGAAGGCATGGACACGGACGCGGTGATCCGGCAGGTGCTGGCCGCGGTGCCGGTGCCGTGACGTGGCTGGTTTCCTCCCACCGACGCTGCTGAAGCAGGTCCGTTCGCTCGCCTTGCGCGGGCGGCGGGCCACCGAGGCGCTGTTGGGTGGGGAGGTCCGTTCCGTCTTTCGCGGAACGGGGATGGAATTCACCGATGTGCGTCCCTATGCCGAGGGTGACGATGTGCGTCACCTCGACTGGAACCTGCTCGCACGCACCGGTCTCCCCTACGTCAAACTCTACACCGAAACGCGCGAGCTCACACTGCTGCTCGTTGTGGACCGTTCGCGGTCCACGGAAGTCGGCAACCCCGAGACCAAGTCTGCACGAGCCGTGGAAGTCGCCGCATTGCTGGCACTCGTCGCGGCCCAACAGCACGATCGCGTCGGGATGATTGCGTTTGCTGACACGGTCGGACCTGTCGTTCCGCCCGGTCGGGGCCGGCGCCACGCGCATGCGCTGGTCCGGCGACTCTTCGAGCTGGAGACGGGAGGTGGCGCCACTGACTTGGCCGGTGCGCTGCGAGCGGCGGGTGCGTTGTTGCGCCGCCGCGCGATGGTCGTGATTCTCTCGGACTTTCTCGCTCCAGACTGGGAAACGCCTCTCAAGGGGCTCGCGGCCCGCCATGAAGTGACGGCCATAGCTCTGGAGGACGTGCGCGAGACTGCACTCCCGACCGGCGGGTGGGTCCAACTCACCGGCGCTGAGCGCGGTGGTGGCGTCCTGTTCGACAGCAGCAATGCAACGACTCGGCGGCGAGCCGAGGCGATGAGTCAGCGGCAGCGGATGCGGCGCTCGGCAACTTTCGCGGCCGCTGGAGTCCGTGAGATCGTGATCCGAACCGATGGAGACTATCTCCCGGTCCTGCGCGCGGCGTTTGGGCGGCAAGGCCGGCGACGGTGAGACAGCAGCCACGTCTCACGGTGGGTGATACCACCACCATCGTGCATCGGGTGCGTGTGCCGGCCGGCGCATTGGTACAGCCCCGCGGATTGGCGGACACGACCCTCGCGACGCTGCTCGGCCCCGTGAACGTCACGCGCGAAGGCGACTCCGTGCGTATCGCCTACACGGTGACGATTTGGGCTCCGGGGCAGAACTCCCTGGTCCTCCCCGGCGCGGTCGTCGCCCGTCTGGATGGTCGCATCGACACGCTTCCGGATGCGCGGGTGGTCTTGAACGTGGCCTCCGTGTTACCCACCGGCACACCGGCGAGCCAAGTCCCGGCCAAGCAGGCGCGACCATGGGTCGCTCGGGCGGATCGGACGTGGTTGCCGTGGGGCGTGGCGGGTGCCATCGTGGCGCTCGTGGCACTGGCCGTCTGGTGGCAGTGGCGGCGTCGCGGTCCCGCGCCGCCGCCCCGAGCCCGAGCCACCATCCCTCCACTCGACGCAGCACGTATCGCGGCATGGATTGCGGCTGGCGAGGCACACCTCGCCGTCATGCATCTCGACGCCGCGCTCCACGGTGTGGCACGCGCCAGTGCGTGGCACGAGCGCGTCGAGGCGCTTCGATTTGCGCCCACGGAGGGGCACGATCTCGACGCGCTCGCGCGTGAAGGGTTGGCGCTGTTTGAGGAGTCGGCGTCATGATCGGGATCACGCGGCCATGGATCCTGTTGTTCCTGCTCGCACTTCCGTGGTGGTGGTGGCGGCGCAGGCACCTCGTGTCACCAGCCGCCGTCGTGTCGGATCTCGCGCCGTTTCTGTTGCCGACAGGTGGGCGCTGGCGACTGTGGCTGCCTCCACTCTTCCGTGGGTTGGCATGCGTTGCCTTCCTCGTGGCGGCCGCCGGTCCGTACCGCAGCGGAGACCGTGTGGTCGTGAATGCCGAAGGGATCGCCATCGTGCTCGCCATCGACGTCTCGAGCTCCATGCTCGCCGAGGACTTCGCCCCGGCCAATCGCCTGGAGGTGGCCAAGCGCCAAGCCACCGCGTTCGTGCGGGAGCGCGCGACGGATCGCATCGGTTTGGTGACCTTCGCCGGCGAGGCCTTGACGCAGGTGCCCGTCACGCTCGACTACGCCACCCTCGAAAAGGCGATTGCCGATCTTGAGGTCGGGTTGCTGGAGGACGGGACGGCAATCGGCTCCGGACTGGCCACCGCCGTAGCGCGGCTGCGCAAGTTGCCCGGCAAGGAGAAAGTGATTCTCCTGCTCACGGATGGTGAAAACAATCGCGGAATCATTGATCCCCGCACCGCAGCCAAGACGGCACAGGCCTTCGGAATCAAGGTGTACACGGTTGGTGTCGGGACCGAGGGCGAAGCACGAATCCCGACTGGGCGTGGCATGAATGGATTCCGATACGAAGTCCTGCCGGTGCGCATCGATGAAGTGTTGCTTACCGAGATCGCGACCGAAACTGGCGGACAGTATTTCCGGGCCAAGGACGCCGCTTCGCTCGGCCGGATCTTCGACCAGATCGATCGATTGGAAAAGAGTGACGTGGATGTCGTGCGCTATACGCGACGCGATGAGCGCACCCGTCCGTTCTTGGCCCTCGGGATCCTCTTTCTGGTTGCTGAGTTGGTGATGAGCAGTACTATCGCGGTGCGTGTCCCATGATGGTGGAATCCACGGGACTCTTGCTGGTGGCGCCGGTGATTGCCGTGGTGATCGTCTTGGTGGCGCGTCGCGCGCGCGGAAAGCGGCTCGTCGCGGCGCAGGCCTGGTCGCGCACGCTCGGCGAGACGGCAGCGACGATGGGGCGACGCTCCGTGGCGCTCCTCGCCATCACCGGCCTGCTGGCCGCGATCGGGATGGCCGGCCCACGCTGGGGTCGATCCGCACAAGCGACCGAATCGCGCGCACTGAACGTCGCACTCGTCATGGATATCTCGCGGTCGATGCTCGCGCGCGATGTTCCACCCGACCGGCTGACGCGCGCCACTGGCTTCGCTCGGCGACTGGTCCAGGACCTCGAAGGGGATCGGCTCGCGCTCGTTGCGTTCGCGGCGCGCGGGTATCTGCTCGCGCCGCTGACCTTGGATCAGAGTGCACTGGCGCTCCAACTCGACGCCCTCGACCCTGAAGTGGTGAGCGAAGGCGGCTCCGGTCTTGCCGAGGCACTGGCGGTCGCTGGGTCCGTCCTTGAGGCGGCCACGCAGGGTGGCGACAAGGCCGTCGTCGTCTTCTCCGATGGCGAAAGCTTCGAGGGTGAGGATGCGCTCCGTAGCGCCGGGTCCGCGCTCGAACGAAACGGCATCACGGTCATCCTGGTGCCGATCGGGAGCACGGCAGGAGCAAACATCCCTGACCCGGATGGCGGGTGGCACAAGGATGCCGAAGGTAAGGATGTCCTGACCGTGCGTCGTGATGATCTGCTGCAAGCGGTGGCTGACGGGGCGCATGGCGTGGTGATCCCCTCGGATGCTCCTGATCCGGCGGGAGAAGTGCGCCGCGTGCTGGATCGTCTCGCCCGCGCCCCGGCTGAAGATCGGAGCGCGGACGATCTGATTCCCCGGGCATGGCTCTTTGCCTTGGCTGCCGCGCTCCTCTTGCTGGCCCAGGCACTGACCCGGCGCAGCGCGGCCCTTGTGGCGATCGCCCTGATGGCTGGCGTCGGATCCGCCTCGGCCCAGCGTCCGTCGTCGGGGAGTCGGCTCCTCACGCGTGGCGATACCGCACGGGCCCGCGAAGCCTTCGCCGCGGAGGCCAAACAACGCGGCTCCGACACGGCCTGGTTCAACGCGGGAACCGCCGCCCTGATCGCGGGGGATTTTGTGGCCGCGCAGGATGCCTTGGAACGTGCCTCGCTTTCGCTCGATCCGCAGTTGCGCCAACGCGCGCTGTACAATCTCGGGACCACCTACTTGACGCGCGCCCGTCGCGATTCGACGCAACGAGACTCATTGCTCCGGGCCGCGACGTCGCGCCTGCAATCCGCGCTGCAACTTGGTCCCGGTGATGCCGAAGCGAAGTTCAATTATGAGTTGGCCCGGCGGCTCACCCCTCCGCCTCCCCCGCCGCAGGGAGGTGGTGGCGGGCGAGGCGGGGCAGGGTCGCAACCCGCACCGCCGGGCCCACCGAGCGGTGGCGGGATGAGCCAGGCCGATGCCGAGCAAGTGCTCTCGGCAATGGAACGTGCCGAGCGAGAAACCCGCATGGCGCAGGCCCGACGGCAGCGCCGCGGCTCCCCGCGCATGGGGCCGGACTGGTGATTGTCCTTGCCATGCTCGTCGCGCTCGTCGCGCAGGACACGACGGGGCTCTCGCCAAAGGCACAGGCGATGTTGAACCGATTCCCGCCACCTGGTGCAGTCGGCGGCGTCAGTATCGCGGCAAAGTTCTCCACCGATACCGCATGGGTCGGCGAGCAGGTCGAGTTGGTCACGGCAGCGTGGTTCCCGCGTGAGCTGCGTGATCGTTTGCGTCGCCCACCAACCCTCCGCGCGCCGTCATTGAGCGGGTTGTGGAGTGTGCAATCGCAGACGCTCCCGACGCTGGTGGATACCCGGCGTGTCCGGGGGGAAGTGTACGATCTCTTCGTCGTGCACCAGACCCTCTTCCCGCTCGGGCCTGGGCGGATCGTGTCGCCGCCCGCGCTCCTCTCGTATTCGGTGCCGACCTCGGCGTCCTACTTCGCGCCGGAGGAACGGAAGGCGCTGGAGTCCCGCAACGCGCAGTTGGAAGTCCGC
The DNA here is from genome assembly GCA_024641735.1 of Gemmatimonadota bacterium. Lineage (GTDB taxonomy): Bacteria > Gemmatimonadota > Gemmatimonadetes > Gemmatimonadales > GWC2-71-9 > Palsa-1233. The sequence continues at coordinate 12,394 of JAHECN010000055.1, forward strand.
AGTCCGCCGAGTGCGCTCATGGGTCCGCTCGCCGGAGGGCCGACCGCCCGACGCTTTCAGTTGGTCTGGCGCGGCCCCTCGCAGGGTCTGAAGGCGGGGACGCCGGCGCTGGTGGAGTTGGTGGCCGAGGGTGAGGGGAATGTCACCCTGTGGCCATCTCCTGCGATCGTCTGGCCGGACGGAGTGCGCGTCTATCCGGAGCGAACCGAGGAACGGACGGTGATCGTCGCCGGGAGTCGTGGCGGCGAGAAGCGCTTCCGCTTTACCGTGGTGGCCGACAGTGTCGGTGTGGTGACGCTCCCCGCGGTGCGCTATCCCACCTTCGACCCCGTTGCTGTCACGGTGCGCGTCGTGACGGCCCCCGCATTCGCGCTTCCCGTCTTTCCCTCCACGGGCAGGACGGGAGAACGCCGCCCACTCCCGGTGACCGGTCGCCTCGACATTCCGGTCGTGACCCGTGTGATGCGGCACCCGTGGACGGGATGGTTGCTGGCCGGAGTCCCGCTCGTGTTGCTTCTCGGCGCCATTCGGAAACGGCGCCGGCGTCCTGTCCCGGTCGTACGCGTCGCGGGAGAGCCCGAGCTCGAATTGCGCCGGCTGCTGGGCACGCCATTGGATGCTGGCCCAGAGCGCGTCGTCGCCGCACTGCGGGGCCGTGGTGTTCCTCGCGGGGATGCGGAGCAGGTGCGGCGTTGGCTCACGGCAACTGGGCGTCGCAGATATGGTCCCGCGGGAGGTGACGCGCCGGAGGCGCCCGCTGCCGTCGGTGCCGTGATCACCCGGCTGCGGCAGCGAGGTGCGCTGTTGTTGCTGGTCTGTTGTCTTGCGCACCCACTCGCCGCGCAACAGGATGGCGTCGCGCGGTATCGTGGTGGCGATTACGCCGGGGCGGCTCGCTTCTTCACGGATGTGACGGTTGCGGAGCCGCATGCCGCCGGCGCATGGCGGGACCTCGGCAGCGCACTCTGGCAGAGTGGCGATGATGTCGGTGCCGTCACCGCATGGTGGCACGCTCTGTCGCTCGCCCCACGCGACCCGCTCACCCGCCGCGCATGGAAGTCGGCCAGTGCACTCCCCGCGTCGTTTCAACGGATGGCCCCCACGGTCCCGTTGAACCGAGATGAGTTGCTGGTCGTGGGACTCGTGTCCGGACTCCTCGCATGGCGATTGTTCGCCACACGCCACCGTCGCAGCGGGCGGTTGCTGGCACTGGTCGCCGTGCTGGCCATGGGAACGGCTGTCGGACGGTGGCGCCGGGAAACCACCCCGGCCGCCGTGGTTCGCGAGGCAACCGCGTTGCGGGTGTCGCCCCATCCCGCTGCGCCAGCGCTCGCCCAGGCCAACCCGTGGACGATCGTGACTGTGGAGCGGCGTGATGGGGACTGGCTCCTCGTGGCGGTGCGGGATGGTGCCCGGGGGTGGCTCCCGCTCGCGGTGGTCGCGCCGCTCGCGCCACTAGATTGATCAGATGACCGCTCCGATGACGCGCCGCATCGCCATCCTCCCGGACGCCGTCGCGAATCAGATCGCGGCAGGCGAAGTGGTGGAGCGCCCAGCGTCCGTGGTCAAGGAGTTGGTGGAGAATGCGCTCGATGCGGAAGCGCGCCACATCCGCGTGACGATCGAGAATGGCGGCAAGACGGTCATCGAAGTCGCGGACGACGGCAGCGGTATGTCCCCCGACGATGCCGTCCTCGCGTTGGATCGTCATGCCACGAGCAAGATCCGCGCACCCGGCGATCTGGTCGGGATTGCCACTTTCGGCTTTCGCGGTGAGGCCATTCCGGCGATTGCGTCGGTGAGTCGCTTTGCACTC
>JAHECN010000056.1 GCA_024641735.1 Gemmatimonadota bacterium
CTCTACAAGACGACCGACTACGGCGTCACGTGGCACAAGATCGTGTCGGGGATCCCCGCGACAGAGTTCACCCGCGCGATCCGTGAGGACCTCCAGCGCCCTGGGATGCTCTACGCCGCCACCGAGCGCAGCATCTACATCTCCTACGACGCCGGAGAGCACTGGCAGCCGTTGACGCTCAACTTGCCTCCGGTTCCGGTCCACGACATCGCGTTGCGCGATGACGACATCGTGATCGCGACGATGGGGCGCGGCTTCTACGCGATGGAAGGGATCGCTCGGCTTCGGCAGGCGGATCGTGTCCCCGCCACTCCCGCCGCACATCTCTTCCAGCCTGGCACCACCTACCGCAGCAGTGGCAGCGTGAAGGCCGAGTACCTCGTGGCCGATGCCACCAAGACTGTCGTCCTGGAGCTGCTCGACCCCAAGGGGATCGTGCTGCAGCGCGTCTCCAGTGCCGACTCCGTCCCGGCCGGCCGTGGCGGGGCGGGCGGACGCGGGGGCGGGGGTGGTGGACGTGGCGCGGGCGGTGCACCCGCACGTGTCGGCACCACCTTGGGACTCAATAGCTATGATCTCTCGCTCCGCCATCCCAGCGGCACGGATTTCCGTGGCGCGATCTATTGGGCAGGCAACGGGCTGAACGGCCCGACGGGTGGTCCCGGCACCTACACTGTGCGGATGACGGTTGCAGGGGAAGCGCCGCAGACTCAACCCGTGCGCGTGCAGAAGAGTCCCGGCACCACAGCGTCCGACGCCGACATCGTCGAACAGGTCAACTTCCTCCTGCGGATCCGCGACACGGTGTCCGCCGCCAACAATGCCGTGCGCACCATCCGCAACGTGCGCTACCAGCTCGACAGCATGGCGCGCAGCATGCCGACACCCTCCGCGGCGTTCACGAAGGCGGCGCAGCTGCTCCGTGACAGCACACGGGTGGTGGAAGAGGTCCTCTACCAGACCAAGAATCAGGCGGGACAGGATCCGCTGAATTTCCCGATCCGGTTGAACAACCAGATCGGCGCGCTCTCCGGGTTTGTCGCCAGCGGCGAGCGGCGCCCGCCGTCCCAGGCCTACGATGTCTGGAACACGCTCGTGCCGCAGTTGCAGCGTGAGCTCCTGCGACTGCAGCGTCAGCTGGCCACGCTGCTGCCACCGGTCAACGCCGCGTTGCAGGCCGCGGGACTGCCGCCGATTGTGGCGTCACCTGACGAGCTCGGTGCTCCCCCCGCCGGGCGCGCAGCGCCGGCGGGGGTTCCGCAGTAAGGCAGAGTCACACGCACCAATAGGTTGCAGCGCCCTCTCTTGCTGTGAGGTTGGGATGTCGACCGAACTCCGTACGACCATCGTTGCCGATGTCGAGCCAAATCGTCCCCGGGACGAGGAACTCGATCTTTTCGGGCTCACCCACCCCGGCAAGGTTCGGAAGAGCAATCAGGATCACTTCATGCTTGCCACAATCCATCCTCAGATGGTGGTCCACACGACGTCGTTGCCGGATGCCAGTTCGGTCCCGGCGCGCGGCCAGCGGATGGCGACCATCATGTTGGTGGCGGATGGGGTCGGGGGCAGCACGGGAGGTGCGGAGGCGAGTCAACTCGCCGTGGAAGCGATCACGAGCTACCTGTCGTGCTCGGTCCGATCGTATCACCTCGCGCACGACGTGCACGACGGAACATTTGAAGAGGCCCTCCGAACCGCCGCGTTCGAGGCACACGCGAAGGTGAAGGCCGAGGCGGTGACGCACCCGGAATCCTCCCGCATGGCGACGACCCTCACGCTGGCGATCATCACGTGGCCGTGGGTGTACGTCGTCCAGGTCGGTGACTCACGCTGCTACTATCACGTCCCGGGGGCGCTCAATCTCGTGACGAAGGACCAAACCATGGCGCAGGCCCTCGCGGACGAGGGAGCGCTCCCAGTGGAGAACATCACGCGCTCGCCACTGAACAACATCTTGGTGAGCGCCATCGGTGGCGCCGAGGCGAAGCCAGTGGTCACCCGGATCAACATCAGTGACCGCAGCTCCCTCCTCCTGCTCTGCTCCGATGGTCTGACGAAGCACGTGACCGATGCGGAGCTGGCGGAGCACCTTGATCGCATGACGTCAGCCGAGCAACTCTGCCGGGATCTGGTGGATCTGGTGTTGGAGCGTGGCGGCAGCGACAACGTCACCATTCTCGTGGGTCGGGCCCCGAAGCGTTGAGGCGCGAGGGGCCGCCCTCGCGCTACTGCCGCACCACCACGCCTGCCTTCATCACGAAGTTGATTTCCGCCAACGCGGTGATGTCAGCCAGTGGATCCCGTCCCGTCGCGACCAAGTCCGCGGCCCGGCCAGCCTGCACGCTGCCGAGCTGCTGCTCCTGCCCCAGCGTCCGCGCCGCCACCGAGGTGGCACTCTGAATGGCCTGCATTGGTGTCATCCCGTTCCGCACCAGAATCGCGAAGTCATTCGTCATCGGTTCGGTCCAGGCATAGCCCCCGGCATCCGTGCCATAGGTGATCTGCACGCCCTGCTTGACGCCCTCCCGGATCGCCGCCGCCGCGAACTCGACGATCCGTGGCCAGATTCCACCACGCCCCGGAGCCACATAGGCCACGACGAAAAGGGTTGGACACCAGGCAGTGCCTTGCTTCGCGGCGCGAGCGAGGAGATCAGGCGTGAACCCCGGACCATGCTCGATCGTGTCGAATCCGTGGGTGAGTGCCTGGTCGATGCCGTCCCATCCCATCGCGTGCCCGGCGATCTTGCGGCCAAGGCGATGCGTCTCTCGCACGAACGCGGCGAGTTCCTCATCGGTGTAGTTGAGGCGTGAACGCAGCCGACCGTCCTCGGCGACATAGTAGCCACCATCCACATAGACCTTGATCCAATCGGCACCACGGCTGACCTGTTCGCGCACACCTTTCCGGATCTCCTCCACGCCATCAGCGAACTGCACTCCCCCGGGGAGTTCGAGCTCCCACGAGAAGCCTGACGGGGGATACTTCCCTGAAGGCGCGAAGGCACGCGTCGCCACGAACATCCTCGGCCCGGGGACCACACCGCGTTGGATGGCGCGCTTGAGGTCGACGTCGGCGTACATCGCTCCCTCCGTCCCGATATCGCGAATCGTCGTGAACCCCTGATGCAGTGCACGCTCGGCCGCAGCCACGGCACGGATCGCCCGGTAGGGGATACTCTCCTTCAGGAGCTGGTCATCCCACTCCGCCGAGGTGATGTCACCCTGCAGGAGCACGTGGGTATGCGCGTCGATCAGCCCGGGCAGCACGGTCCGATTGGAGAGGTCGATGACGGTGGCGTTACCCGCCCGTTGCCGAATCTCGGCCCACGGTCCGACAGCGGCGATCCGGCCATCCTCGATCAGGATGCCGCGATCACGGGTCGGTGCCGCGCCGACCCCATCTATCAGGACACCGGCATGCACGACCGAACGCGTGGCCGCCGGGCGAGGTGTCTGGGCAGAGAGCGGGAGCGCACACAGCAGGGGGAGCAGGATGGCACACCGGGTCATGAGCGAAACTCCGAGAGGGCGGGAGCAGCAGGATGGGCTGGAGAGAGGTCCTCAAGTGTATCACGCAATCGTCCTGACTGCGACGCCTCGGCACCACCAGACATCTCCCCTCATGGACATTCACCATTCCGCCCCCTGCAAGGAGCACCAGATGTCTCATGCCCTATTCGCCGCCGTCCTCCTCACGTTCCCGGCCGCGCTCGGCGCGCAGGCGCACCCACTCGTAGGGAATTGGGACATCGAGCTGCCCGGCGGGATGCGGATGGAGAATGGCGTCGTCACGCCGATCATGGTGAAGGGGACGCTCGCGGTCGTCGTCCAGGGTGATTCGCTGGTGGGAACGCTGACGGCGGAGCCCACCGAGGGACGCCCAGCTCGACCGCCAGCTCGACTCGCCGCCAAGAATGCCCCGGGTCAGATCAAGTTCAGCCAATCCTCAGAGGCGAAGATGAACATGAATGGCGAGGAGATGACCCGGACGATGGTCTCGGTCTACCTCTTCGCGGTGGACGGGGATGCCTTGAAGGGAACGGTGGAACGGCACATCGAAGGATTGGATGATGAGTCGATGGCGGCGCCGATGCCGATTACGGGGAAGCGGGTGAGAGGATGAGTCGTGAGTCGTGAGTCGTGAGTCGTGAGGCGCGAGAGGGTGCACCGCACGGCTCCTCTCACGACTCGCGACTCGCGACTACCCTCTGCAGTCTGACCCACGCCTCCACCTCGACCACTTCCGGCCGCACGTCCGGCGAGATCTCGGCGGCAGCCAGCATCGCGGCGGCGGTCTCGGCATCGACACCGAGCGCTTCACGGAGCCCGCGCTGCATCCGTTTCCGCCGATAGGAGAAGAGTGAAGTCACCAGCGTGCGGAACGCCGGTACGTCCGCTGGCGGAATCAGCGGCTCCGCGCGGGGGATGAGGTGCAGGACCGCGGAGTCCACTTTGGGTGGCGGCGTGAACGCGCCGCGTCCGATCACAAATCCGCGCGTGGCCGTGGCGACCGCCTGAATCCCGATGGACAACGCGCCGTAGGCATCGTGCCCCGCCGGTGCGACCACCCGATCCGCCACTTCCTTTTGCACGAGATAGGTCACGCTCGCGGGCAGCGTCCCCGTCAACGCCTTCTCGAGCAGCGGCGAGGTGATGTAGTAGGGGATGTTCCCGACGACCCGCCACGGTTTGCCCTGGCTGGTCCACGGCGCCACCAGCGCCCCCCAATCGAGTTCGAGCGCGTCGCCCTCGATCAGTGCGAAGTCACGTGTGCCGAATTGACGCTGGAGCCCGGCGACCATTCGCGGGTCCCGTTCGATGGCCACGACGGTCGCGCCACGATCGAGCAGCGCGGCCGTCAGTGCGCCAGGGCCGGGACCGATTTCGAGCACAACATCGCCGGGACCTGCCTCACTCACCGCCGCGATCTTGCTGAGCAACTCGGGGTTGGTCAGGAAGTGCTGCCCCAGTGCCTTCTCTGCACGCACTCTCACATGCGCAACACAAGCAGCGTGCAGTCATCATCAGGGTCACCACCCCACGCCCGCACATCGTCGAGCACTGAGGCGACCAGCTCGTCGGCCGATTCGTTCCGCCCTGCTTCGAGTCGTGCCATGATGCGCGCCATGCCGTAGCGTTCCCCGGCGGCATTCACCTGATCCACCAGACCATCGGTGAAGAGCACCAGGAGATCGCGATTGAAATGCCATGGCACAATCCGGCGACCGAAACGACCAGCATCCACCAGACCGAGCGGTGGCGCGGTCGGCTCCAGGCATTCCGGTGGCCCAAAACGCGGCACTCGGTAGGCGTACGGGTGTCCGGCGTTCGAGAACGTCAAACGCCCCGCCGTCGGATCGAGCACTCCGTAGAAGACCGTGAGATACATCTCGGTCGTGGCGAGCTCGTCGGCAAGCGAATCGCGGAGCAGCGCGAGCGTCTCGTCCGGTGGACTCGTCGCATTGGCATGAATGCCAGCCGCCGCCATGACCTGTGCCGCGATCAGCGCGGCGGAAAATCCATGCGACGACACGTCACCCAGCATGACGCCAATGCGGCCGACGCCGAGACGCGAGAAGGTATAGAAGTCACCGCCGAGGGATTCCGCGGAACGTGACTGCACGGCAACTTCGGCCTCGCCCTGCAACACCGCGGGTGTCGGCATCAGCTTGAGTTGCAGATCGTGTGCGAGTTCGAGTTCGCGCTCCATCCGTTGCATGCCCCGCTCCGAGGCAACCAGCCGAGCATTCTCCAGGGCGGCGCCAATCTGCGTGGCGACTGCGGCCACCAGCTTGGTCTCGTTGCGCGTGAAGGAGCCGCCGCCGGCACGGTCGGCCAACGCCAACGTCCCGATCACGCGACTCGGTTGCCCAGAGGCCGCGTAGGTGATGGGAACCGCAAGCACTTGCCCTGGCACCCATCCGGGCTGCGTACCGGTCTCGATCTTCCCGGACTGAAAGGCTCGCGCGACGACAACCTCCGTGCGATCGACCGGAACCGTCTCCGGGATGACACCGGGTTCGGTGCCGATGGTCGCCACGGAGCGGAGGAGGTCGGTCTCGGCGTCGTGAATGCGGAGGCCGGCGCGCCGTGCCCCCACAACGGCGGTCACTTCACGCAAAATGACGCTGGCAACTTCCTCGACCGAATGGGAACGGCCGAGCAGTTCGCCCATGGTGTAGAGGAGATCGATCTCTTCGTAGCGCGCCGCGAGTTCGTTCGTGAGGGATGATGCCGCCCGTTCGCCATCCAGAAGGGCCTGCACGACCGGGAGTAGTCGCGCAGCCAACTCGTCGGCGCGTTTCCCCTCCTGGGGGACCACTTCGAGGAAGAGGCCGGGGGATTCCGGTACCGCCAGCCAGGACGCAGCCTCCTGTCCGGCCTCGCGCGGTGCGCGCGGCACGGTGCCGGGCGAGGAACCGGCAAGCAACTGCCAGCGCTCACCGTCGAGGCGCCAGAGTCGCAGCGTGGCTCCCGCCAGTGCGCCCAAGGGGGCGAGAACTCCGCCCAGGGTGCTCAGCAGCGGGGGAGCGTCATCCAGATGGTGTTTCCTCGATCGTTGAAGGCAACATGATCCGCAAGCTCGCGAATCATGAAGAGTCCGCGCCCGGAAGTCCGCTCCAAGGCGTCCTCCGTGGTGGGGTCTGGGGGGGTGGTGGTGTCATAGCCGTCGCCCTCATCGGTCACACCGATGATGACATGGTCCGCGTGCACTTCGATCTCGACGGTGACGCGTCGGGCAGGATCGTTGCGGTTGCCGTTTTCGACGGCGTTGACCACGGCTTCCGCCACGACGGTGCAGAGACGAAAGCGCGTTCGGCAGGAGGGCTCGCCCTGTCCGAAACAGCACCCGACGACGACATCGATCAGGTCATCGACTCGCGAAAGATCGCTCGGCATCTCGACGCGATAGTGCTCGCGTCCGTCCTGCGTTGGGGTTGGCAGTCGTGAAGCTCTCAGCATCCGTCGCTCAGAAGCCGGCGAGGGCCTCGGCGGGCGTCGCCGCGATCGTGAAGAGCGTGTCGAGCTTGGTGAGCTCAAACAGCGCCGTCAGATCCTCGTTCAACCCTGCCAAGCGGAGATCGCCACCGGCCTCACGCACCTTGCGATTGACCGAGACCAACGCGCCGAGGCCCGAAGAATCGATATAGGCTGCCGAGGAAAAATCGAGGACGAAACGACGATCGCCGCGGTCGAGGCCGTCCTGCAGGAGCTGCTTGAGCTCTTGCCGATTGGCCACCACCAACTGGCCCTCCACCGCCATGACCACTACGCCGTTCGCATCGCGCTGTTCCGAAAACGCCATCGTGTCCCGCTCCTTGTGCTTAGGGGGTACGGCCCGCGGCCTGCAAGGCCACCATTGCCGCTACATCCACAATATCATCCGGGGAGGCTCCCCGCGACAGGTCAGACATCGGTTGGGCGAGTCCCTGCAACAACGGGCCTGCTGCCGTGGCCCCTGCCAGCCGCTCGGTCAGCTTGTACGCGATGTTCCCGGCGTCCAACGAAGGAAAGACCAAGATATTCGCCGCGCCGGCAATCGGTGAGTCGGGGCATTTCCGAGCGGCCACCGCCGGATCGAGGGCGGCGTCCGCCTGCAACTCCCCGTCCGAGACCACATCAGGGGCTGCCGCTTGAAAGATCGCCACGGCGCGCCGGACCCGCTCGACATCAGGCGATTCCGCGCTCCCGGCCGTACTGAATGAGAGGAACGCCACTCTGGGTTCATCACCCACGAGCGCGCGTCGATCCGCCACGGCCGCCAACCCGGCACTCGCGAGCTGCTCCGCGGTGGGGTTCGGGATCACGGCGATGTCCGTATACGTCAGCACGCGGCCATCGGGAAAGCCGTGATACATCGCGGATGTGACGGCGCGGATCCCCTCGCGCAATCCGATCGCCCACAGCGCGGCCCGGACCACGTCAGCCGTAGGCAGCACGGCACCGGCCACACAACCGTCCGCCTCCCCAATGGCGACTAGCCCGGCCCCGAAGCGCAGCGGGTCCGCCGCGAGATCCAATGCGTGCACACCATCGCGGACCGCGTCAGGACGACGGCTCCGGAGTCGTTCCGCCACCGCGGGGAGCCGCGAGTCCCGATACGGCTCCAGATGACCCCTGCCGAGGAGCACGGGGTCCGCGATGTCGAGAGTTCGGAGGATTTCCGCCGCCTGCTGCATCCGCGGGTCCTCGCCTTCCGGAAAGATCAGGCGTGCTCCGCTTCCCGCCGCACGGGCCCGCAGGGCGGCGCGGAAACTCACCGGCCGTAACGGGTCGCGAGCGCGGCAGCCACGGAGGGGTGCACCAGCCCGTCGAGATTCCCGCCGAACCGCGCCGCCGTGCGCACCAACGACGACGAGAGGTAGGTGAGGTCGACGGCCGGCACGAGAAAGACCGTCTCCAGGCTGCCATGGAGCTTGCGATTCATCATCGCCATCTGGAACTCGTACTCGAAGTCGCTCACGGCACGCAGTCCGCGCACCACGATCGTGGCGTCGCGCTCCCGCGCGAAGTCCGCCAAGAGCCCATGGAAAGAGGCATACTCGATCCGGGGATCGTGATCGGTCACTTCGGCGAGCATCGCGAGTCGCTGCTCAACCGTAAAGAGCGGCTCCTTTGAAGGATTGATGGCGACAGCAACGATCAATCGATCGACCATTGTCAGGGCGCGACGAATGAGATCTTCGTGCCCACGCGTCGGCGGATCAAAGGACCCCGGGTAGATCGCGATGCGGTTCATGTGGCTCGGAGGAAGGAGAAGGCGATGTCGCCCCAGCGGCGTGTATCGGCTCCCGGAATGGTTACGGTGGGGGGGTGCTCGACCGCAAGGAGGGAGGCGAAGGGATGGTCCTGCCAGAGCTTGGCCAGCCGGGGGGCAAAGTCCACGGTGAACGGCGGATCAGCGAGCGCCAAATCAAATTCGCCGCGTCGGAAGGTGGCCGCGATCCGCATGGCGTCCCCCCGGCGCACCACCGTCTCGTCCTCGGCGCCGAGCGACTCGATGTTGGCCTTGATCGCCGCGAGCGATGGCGGATGCAGCTCGACGAACGTCGCGTGCCTCGCGCCGCGCGACAGCGCCTCCAACCCGAGCGCACCGCTCCCTGCGAAAAGATCAACTACACGCGCGCTAGCCAGCTCCGGGGCCAAGATGGCGAGCAGCGCTTCACGCACACGTTCCGTCGTCGGACGGACGCGCTCGTCCTTCGGCACCACGATGCGCCGACCACCCCAGCGCCCGCTCACGATGCGTGGCATCAGCCGTCCGCCGGCGCGAGTGCTACGACGCGTGCCTGCAAGGTAGAGACGCCTCGGAACTCGTTCCGTTCAAGCTTGAAAGCAACATCCACCAAGCCACCACCGAATGCGGCGAACCGATCCGCCCACCCGAAAGCGATCGCGTCCACCTGCCCGCCGTTCCCGGCGAGCGTCGCCTTGAGATGATTGCTGCCGACGGTGCGCGCCCCCTCCACGCGGATCCCCCGACTCCCGAGGACCGGAGAGGCATTTCCCATCCCGCAGGGCTCCAGATGCCGACCAAGGCGCTCCAGCTCATCCGTGACGTCGCGGAGCGGCAACTCGAGATCGACGCGTTGACTGGGCCCAAGCTGATCTTGGCGAAGGGCGGCACGCGCCACCCCGACGAACGCTGCGCGGAAGGCGGGGATCTCCGCCGCAGCAATCGTCAGCCCTGCCGCCATCCGATGCCCGCCGTATCGCAGAAGCAGTGGGCCGCACTCGGTCAGCGCCGCGTGGAGATCAAACCCGTCGATGCTCCGTCCACTCCCCTTCCCCACGTCGCCATCCACAGCGATCAGAAAGGTGGGACGCCCATAGCGCTCCACGATCCGTGACGCGACGATCCCGATCACTCCCGGATGCCACCCTTCGCCGGAGAGTACCAGCGCCGGGTGTTCCAGCGGATCGGCGTACTCGGCGTCGACCATCTCGAGGGCCTGATCAAGGATCCGCTGATCCATCGCCTGACGCTCGCGATTCAACTGCTCACAGCGCGCCGCGAGCGTCTCCGCCTCCGCCTCGTCATCGGTCAGCAAGAGTCGCACGCCATCTTTGGCGTCCGCGATTCGACCCACGGCGTTGAGACGTGGCGCCAGGATGAATCCGACCTGGCCCGCCCGGAGCTCCTTTCCCTCAAGCTCGGCCGCGCGGATCAGCGCCCGAATGCCCGGCCAGCGCGAGGCGTTCAACACGCGCAGTCCATGCTTGACCAGTGCGCGATTCTCATCCACGAGGGGGACGACATCGGCCACCGTGGCCATCGCGACGTAATCGAGGAGATGCATCGGGAGTCCGGCCGGCAGGCCGAGTGGCTCCACCAAGGCCTGCACCAACTTGAACGCGATCCCGGTGCCGCAGAGCGCCGAGATGCCGGAGGTGTCATCGGTGCGCTGTGGATTGACGATCGCATCGGCGGCCGGGAGCGAAGGACCCGGAAGGTGGTGATCCGTAATCACGACCTGTCGACCTTCGGCCTGGGCAGCGGCCACGGCCTCGAAGGCATTCGTGCCGCAGTCACAGGTGAGAATCAGGCCAGCACCCACCCGTGCTGCCTCCGCGACGCCGGCCGAGCCAAAGTCGTAGCCATCCGTGGTGCGATGCGGCACGAAAGGGTGCACCGTCGCGCCGGCGAGCCGAAGGGCGCGCGTCAACAACGCTGTGGCGCATTGGCCATCAACGTCATAGTCGCCGTGCACGAGGATTGGTGTCTTGGAATGGACCGCCGCGGTGATGATCGCGACGGCTTCGGCCATGCCCGCAAGCGAGAGCGGATCGGCCAAGCTGTCCAGCGTCGGACGAAGGAAGGCCCTCGCCCGTGTTTCATCGGCGAACCCTCGCTGCACCAAGAGCGCAGCCAAGGGGACCGGCAACGTCAACGCCGCCGCCAGGGATCGGACGGCCACGGGATCCGGGGCCGGCGCAACCCGCCAGCGTGGCGGCGTGGTCAGACGACGGCGTCCGTCAGGTAGATGATCGCGCCGCACATTTCGCATCCCTCCAGCAACAGACCCTCGGCCTCGAGTCGCCCGATCCGCGACGACGGAATGGCCGTGTAGCACGCCGTGCAAATCGACTTCTCGGCCGGTACCAAAATCTCGGTCTTCCGGGCATTCCGGAGGCGATCATACCGCGTCCGAAGGGTACGATCCAACGCCGAGGCTGCGGACTCCCGCTCGGCCTTGGCCGCATCCACATCGGCCTGGATCTCGGCCATCTGTGCCGCAAACGCCGCACGGGCCTCTGCCTGCTCCTCTTCCAGGGCCGCGACGCGCGCCTCGGCCTCTGCCACCAAGCTTGCGCGCTGCGTGGCATCATCGGCGAGTCGCATCCAATCGCTCTCTTCCTGAGCCAAAATGCTTCGCGCAAGCTCGACGTCGGCCATCAGTTGGGCCGCGAGCCGAGGGTTCCGCTCCGACTCCAACCGCACCCGGCGCTTTTCCTGATTGCTGCGCTGGGTATCCAACTTCGCGGCGGTCTCATCGCGGCGACGGGCGTAATCCGCTGCCATGCGGGTTGCGGCAGCAATGTCCGCACGGACCCGCTCCAGCGCCGCATCGAGCACGGCGCGCTCCGTGACCAGCGCGTCCATCGTGACGCCGAGTTCGGCGAGGCGGCGGTCCTTTCCTTGGACATCGAGCAGTTTCGGTAGATCAGGATGCATCAGGGGTCATTCCTCCGTTGGCGAATCATCGCGCCTCGCGCCAGGGCGCGTGGCAGTGGCAAGATACATCCGGAAGCGGGCTTGGCCCTCAGGACTCAGCGCACGCCACCGGCGATTGCGCTCCAACGAGTCAGTTTCTGCGGCCATATCCGGAAACTGGTGAATCTCCTCAAGGGCAATCAGCGCCCCGGCATACTCGCGATCGGTGTCATATCCCTCGCCTTCCGGCGGTGGGACATCGAGCAAACGCTGCCAGACGTCCTGAGCCCGTGCATCGAGCCCAGCCAGGGCGTCCCCGACAGGCGCATCGTCCGAGAGACCAAGCAGCGCCCCATAGATGCGGGAAAAGGCCGGCACCGTGAAGCGATCGACCGAGAGCTCCTCACGGGCCCGCTGCAACCAAGTTGGCGAGGTCAGGATCAGCCGGAGCAGCTTCCGCTCAATCTCGGCACCGGGGGTACGCGGCAGCTGGCTGGCCCGCCCACGAGGCTCTGCAGGAGAGCCGTACTCGACCGGTGGCTGATCCAGCGGCGGAGGCTGCCGCACCGGAGGAGCGGAGCGCGGCTTGGCCGCGACTTCAGCCGTCACAGTCTCACGCGGGATGCCGAGTTGCTCGGCCACACGGGAAACGTAGAGCTCCCGAGTGACAGAATCGGTCGCGGCACGGAGGGTGGGGAGGAGTCGATCGAGCGCCTCGCGAGCCTTCCGCACATCGGCAAACCATCCCTTCCGCTCCAGCAATTGCAGCTTCCGCTCCAACAGATCGACGGCGTCCTCGAGGATCGGCGTGAGCGCCTCTGCCCCGCCCCGCTCCACCAACGTGTCGGGATCCTCACCCGGCGGCATCGTCGCGACGCGCACACGCACACCGTGCGAGAGGAGCACGTCCCCGGCACGGAAGGTCGCCTTGAGCCCCGCGCCGTCGCTGTCATAGAGGATGACGACTTCGCTGGTGAAACGCTTGAGGAGCGTCGCTTGGGCATCGGTGAAGGCCGTGCCGAGCGGTGCAACGGTCTGGTCCAATCCGGCGAGCGCGAGCCGCTGCACGTCGAAATAGCCTTCGACGAGAATCGCGAAGCCGGCCTTCCGAATCGCATGCTTGGCGAGGTGCATGTGATAGAGCTGCTCGCCCTTATGGAAGATCGGCGTCTCAGGAGAGTTGAGATACTTCGGCTCCCCAGAGCCGAGGATTCGGCCACCGAAGCCGACCACCCGCCCACGCAGGTCGTGAATCGGGAAGATCAAGCGGCTGCGGAAGCGCGGATAGAAGGTGCCGTCTTCGCGCCGCCCCACCAGTGCGGCCTCGACCATCGCCTCCTCGGCGATCCCGAGCTCTTGCATGGCGGTGACGAAGGCCTGGCCTTTGGGTGCGTAGCCGAGTCCGAGCTCAGCGGCCGCATCAAGCGCAATGTGGCGGTCGAGGAGGTAACGCCGGGCGATCTCGGCCTCGGGGGCGTCGCGCAGTTGGCCAGCGAACCAGCCCTGGGCCACCTCGCACGCCTGATAGAACGGCTCGCGCGGATCGGGGCCGGTACGCTCGGTCGCCTCGGGAATCACGATCCCGACTTTGCGCGCGACTTCACGAACGGACGAGGGATAGTCGAGTCCGAAACGCTTCTGATACCAGGTGAAGACGTCCCCCGCTTCGTGACAGACGAAGCAGTAGTAGAGATTCTTCTTGGGGATCACGGCAAAGTTGCGATTGGTGCCACCGTGGAACGGGCAGGGACCACGCCAATCAGATCCTTGCCGCTTGAGTTGCACCGATTCCTGCACGACTTCCAGCAGATCCGCCGAGTCGCGGACCTGTTCGATCAGCTCATCCGGAATCCGCGCCATCAGCGCAAGACCGCGATGGTCACGCCGGTACCACCCTGCTGCCGTGGTGCAAAGTCGAACGAGGCGATCCGCTTGTCGTGCTGCAGGAGGCGACGCACTGTGTCCCGGAGCGCCCCGGTGCCCATGCCGTGAATGATGGCCAGTTGCGGCTGTTCCGCGAGCACAGCGCCGTCGATCGCGCCGAGGACGATGCTCTCTGCTTCGTCGACGCGCATGCCACGCAGATCCAGCTCGGTCTGCTGCTGACCGAAGCTCTCGTCGATTGGACGCAGCACCACTTTCTGCTTGGGGGCGCGTTCCTGCGCCGCGAGCTGCGTAAGCGACGCGGCCGCGACGACGAGTCGCATCGTCCCAACCATCACGACCGCCTTGCCGTCGCTGCGCAGTTCGATGATCTCGCCCACGGTGCCGGTCGTGAGGCGCGCACGCCGTCCGACCTTGAGCGCCGCGCCGTCGGTCGCGACCGGCTCGTCATCTTCTTCAAGCTGCCGTGACTCGCTGCGAACCCCTTCTTCCACCAGTCGACGCGCTTCCTTCGCGGAGGCCTCGTCCACGGCACCCTTCGCCATCGCGAGGGCATCCTCGACCAGCTTCCGCGCCTGCAGCAGATACGCCTTCGCCTTCTTGGCGCGCTCGCGCTCTGCTTCCTTCTCCTGCCGCTTCAGTTCGTCCTCGCGCG
>JAHECN010000057.1 GCA_024641735.1 Gemmatimonadota bacterium
TGGACTTCTTGTCGACCTCCCGGCGCGGCGTCCCGGCGTGAGCACGCCGCTACCGGTCGGCGTCGTGGGGGTGGGCGCCCTTGGGCGACATCACGCCCGGCACTACGCCATGCTGCATGGCGTCGACCTCGTCGGGATCTACGACAGCGACCCGGCACGGGCGGCTCTGGTCGCTGAAGAAGTCGACTGTCGCGCGTTCCCGGTGCTTGACGAGTTGTTGATCGCGGTGCGGGCCGTGTCGGTTGCCGTGCCCACGTCGTTCCACCGCGAGGTCGGCCTCACCTGTCTCGGCCGTGGTGTGGCGGTGCTGATGGAGAAGCCATTGGCGGTCACGCTGGACGAAGCGGACGAAATGTTGGCCGAAGCGAACCGGCAGGGTGTGGTGTTTGCGGTCGGCCACGTGGAGCGATTCAATCGCGCGGTGCGTGCGGCGCAAACGGTGCTGGAGAAGCCTCTCTTCATCGAAAGCATTCGCCTTGCGCCGTTTCAGCCGCGTGGCACGGACGTCGCCGTCGTGCTCGACCTGATGATCCACGACTTGGATCTGACCAACCATCTGGTGGGTGGTGCGGCGGCGACTGATGTGCGCGCCAACGGTGTGTCGATTCTTTCCCCGCACCTCGATATGGTGAATGCCCGCGTCGAATTCGAAGGCGGCATCGTCGCCTCCATGACCGCCTCGCGCGTGGCGCGCGATCGCGTCCGTCGGCTCCGAGTCTTCCAACCCTCCGGCTACATCTCGATAGATTTGGCGACCGGCAGCGGCGCGTTCATGCGGTTGCGGGAGGGCTGGCGCCCAGGCGTCGGGGCCAGCCTTGAGGAAATCGTCGAGACGATCCCGCTGGTCGCACCAGAATCCGACGCGCTCGGGCTCGAACTCGCCGCCTTTGCCGCGGCTCTGCGTGGGGAGCCGTCCACGATTGTGACGGCGCTCGAAGGACGCGGTGCCTTGGCGCTCGCCCTGGCAGTGACGGGAGCGGTGCAGCGCTCGCCGCACCCCGCGCTCGGTCGATGACACAACGGATCCTCATCACCGCCGGGGAACCCTCCGGCGACCTGCATGCCGCCCATATCGTGACCGCGCTCCGGACACGCCTCCCGACCGTGGAGATCGAGGCCGTCGGAGGACAGCATACCGAGCGCGCTGGAGCCACGCTGCGCCGCTCCATCGAGGGGTTGGCTGCAATGGGTCTGGTCGAGGCGATCGACAAGCTCCCGACCCACTACCGGCTGCTCAAGGCGTTGCTGCGAGACTTCCGCGCTGGACGCTATGACCTTGTGATCGTGGTCGACTACCCGGGATTTCACTTGCGTGTTGCGGAGGCAGCCAAGGCGTGCGGTGTCCCGGTGCTCTGGTACATCGCTCCCCAACTCTGGGCATGGTGGCCGGGGCGGGCGGCGCGCCTTGCCCGTGCGGTCGATCGACTCGCCGTCATCCTGCCTTTTGAATCCGAGTTTTTCGCGAAGGCCGGTGTGGAGGCGACGTACGTTGGGCACCCGCTGTCCGATCGCGTCGCCGTGCCGAGCCGGGCAGAGGCGCGGGAGCACTTTGGTTTGGAGCCGGGTCGGCGCATGCTGGCCCTCTTCCCGGGCTCCCGGGCCGGAGAGATCCACCGTCTCTGGCCAGCCTATCGCGACGCCGCGCGACAGCTTCTCGCCTCCGGCGCATGTACTGACGTGGTGGTCGCGGCAACCGCGTGGGGCACGTATCCCGGCGCGGAGGGAATGCGCCTCGTGCGGGATGAATCCACCTTTGTCTTGGCCGCCGCCGACGCCGCCTTGGCGAAGTCCGGAACGACGACATTGGAAGCGGCCCTCGCGGGCGTGCCGATGGTGGTCGCGTATCGCGTGAACCCAGTGACCTACGCCCTCGCGCGGCGTCTCGTCACGGTGGAGTGGGTCTCCCTCGTGAACCTTATTGCCGGCCGCCAGGTTGTCCCCGAACTGCTGCAGGGCGAAGCCACGGCCGCCCGTCTTGCGGCCACCATCGCCCCGCTGCTGGATCGGTCGAGTGCGGCGTGCCAGGAACAGTTGGCCGGTTTCGCACTGGTCCGGGAGCGGGTCGGTGGTCCGGGCGCCAGTGATCGGGTCGCGGCCCTCGCGGCGGAATTGTTGGCCGCGTGAGGATTCCCGTTGCCCCCGCGTTCATGCGATGGGCGGTCCAGCCTCTCGTGTCGATGCTGGCACGCTCGTGGCGGATGCGTGCACACGGGACCGAGCGCGTGCGGCACCTCCAAGAAGCCGGAACACCAGTCGTGTACATTTTGTGGCATGAGACACTCTTGCCGCTCCTCTGGTGGCAGCGTCACCGTGGCATTGCCATCGTGGTAAGCCAGGGTCGCGACGGGCAGTACCTGGCGGATTACGGAACGCGACTGGGGTACCACTGTATCCCCGGGTCGTCCTCGCGCGGGGGCGTGCGTGCCCTCCTGGGTGCCGTGCGCTGGCTCGATGAAGGAGAGTCCGTCGCCTTCGGGACCGATGGTCCCCGGGGACCTCGCCGCGTCGTGAAGCCTGGAGTGGTGCGGGCGGCGCAACGCGCGGGGGCGCCGATCGTCCCACTGCACGCCGTGGTGCGTTCCGGCTGGCGCCTGGGCTCATGGGACCGCACCGTCATCCCGCGTCCCTTCACCCGCGTGGATGTGGGATACGGGACACCATTCCGAGTCGGGGCCGGGAAGGAAGGGCTCGGAGTCGGTGTGCAAGAGGCCACGGCGGCGCTCGAGGCACTCGAGCGCGAGATGGTCGCATGACGGCTCGTCGTCGCGGAGACGGACACCGAGTTGTCCGCTGGTTGTGGACCTCACGGTTGCTTGGCGCGCGACTGACACGCGCTGCACTCGTCCCGGCCTCGGGCCTCTGGCATGCCGGGATGTCGATGCGAGCCGCCGCGTATCACCGGGGCTGGCTCACCACACATACGTTGCCCCTCCCGACGGTCGCGATCGGGAATCTCTCGGTCGGCGGCTCCGGAAAGACCCCGATGGCGGGGTGGGTTGCCAAGCACTACGTGGCGCAGGGGCATCGCCCTGGTTTGCTCCTGCGCGGCGTGGGTGGCGACGAGGTGCTCGAGCATCGCGAGGCGGTCCCTTCCGCGATCGTCGTCGCCAACCCGGATCGGGTCGCTGGTGCTGCCACGGCGGTGGCCGGTGGTGCGGACGTGCTGGTCTTGGATGATGCCTTTCAGCGGCTCGATGTGGCGCGTGACTTGAACATCTGTCTGGTCAGTGCAGAAACGTCACGCGCGGTGCACTGGCGCCTGCCTGCGGGCCCTTGGCGTGAAGGGGAGGCCGCTCTCGAGCGCGCCGACGCCCTGATCATCACCCGCAAGCGAGCCGACCACGAGACCGCGGCCCAGTTGGCGGACCGCCTCGCGCCGCGCGTGGATGGCCCCGTGGCGATCGTGCAATTGGGCCTCGCGGTCCTCGAGGGACTGACCAGCGGGGCGCGCTATCCCATCGAGATGCTCGCGGGGAAGCGCGTGGTCGCGGCCAGTGCGATCGCTGATCCGGACGCCTTCGTGGCCCAACTCAAGCGGACCGGAGCACAGGTGCAGGTCGCCACATGGAAGGATCATCATCAATTCCGCGATGAGGATGTCGCCTGGCTGGCACACGCGGCACGCCGGGCGGATCACGTCGTGATGACGGCGAAGGACGCCGTCAAGTTGCGCGGACGTTGGCCGGCTTCCGTTCCAGAGCCCGTTGTCGCCCGACTCGGGATATCATTCGAGCGTGGCGAGCAGGATTTGACGACCGCGTTGGACCAGGTGCTTCGGCACGACGCCTGAGCATCTCACCCTGACCTGAGGTCCCCTGAGGACCGGAGCACGCTACCATGCCGAGTTCGAAGCCCGTTCCGAATCGACGGAAGGCCAATGCCTTCATCTCGCCAGACAAGGACCGGCGTTTTGCTGCCGAGGACAATCCGTTCGAGGCGATGATGTCCCGCTTCGATGATGCCGCACGTCGTCTCAATCTCGAGCCGGGTCTCTACAAGGTGCTGCGTGCGCCGGACAAGCAGATCATCGTGTCGGTCCCCATCATGCGTGACAGCGGCGAAATTGAAGTGTTCACGGGCATCCGCGTGCTGCACAACACATCGCGCGGACCAGCCAAGGGCGGGATCCGCTTCGACATGGCGGTCTCGCTGGACGAGGTGAAGGCGCTGGCGGCGTGGATGACCTGGAAGTGCGCCGTCGTCAACCTGCCGTTCGGTGGTGCCAAGGGTGGTGTGATCTGTGATCCCACCTCGATGTCCATGGGAGAACTGGAGCGCCTCACCCGTCGCTACACTTCCGCGATCATCGATGTTCTCGGTCCCGATTCTGACGTGCCTGCCCCCGATGTGAACACCAACGAACGCGTGATGGCCTGGATCATGGACACCTACTCCATGCACAAGCGCCACACCGTGACGGCCGTGGTCACCGGCAAGCCCGTCGCCATGGGTGGCTCGCTGGGCCGACGCGAGGCCACGGGGCGCGGCTGTCTGGTGGTGACACGGCGGGCCCTGGAACGGAAGAAGATGAAAGTGAAGGGTGCCACCGTTGCGGTGCAGGGTTTCGGCAACGTCGGCTCAATTGCCGCGCAGTTGATGCAAAAGGAGGGGATGAAGGTCGTGGCGGTCTCCGACAAGACCGGCGGGATTTACAACCCCAAGGGACTCGATGTCGAGGACTGCCTGAAGTGGGTCGCCGAACACAAGTTCCTTGCAGGCTACCCCAAGGGGAAGCCGGTCTCGAACGAGGCCATCCTTGAGCTTCCCGTCGACGTCCTGGTCCCCGCCGCGCTCGAGAACGTGATCACCAGCAAGAACGCGTCGAAGATCAAGGCAAAGATCATCTGCGAAGGCGCCAATGGCCCCACGACGGCCAAGGCCGACGCGATTCTCGATGCCAAGGGCATCTATGTGATTCCGGACATCCTCGCGAACGCCGGTGGCGTGACGGTCTCCTACTTCGAGTGGGTGCAGGATCGCGGCGGCTACTTCTGGGACGAACCGACCGTAAACGAGCGACTCGAAAAGATCATGGTCAACGCGTTCGACGAGGTGGCCGCGATGGCCGTGAAGCATGATGTGTCCATGCGCATCGGTGCCTACATGCTTGCGATCGATCGGGTCGCTGCGATGCACCGCATGCGCGGCTTGTATGCCTGATGCGACTCCTCATCGTGGCGGTCGGGAAACTGCGTCCCGCCCTGCGTGAGGTGTGCGACGATTACCTCCGTCGCCTCGGCCGGTACCTGCCGGTCGAGGAACGCGAGGTGCGAGAAGCGGGCCGCGCCGGCTCGGCCGCTCGCCAGCGTGAGGACGAGGGGCGCCGCATTCTTGAGGCCCTTCCGGACTCGGCGGATGTGGTCTTGCTCGATGTCGGCGGTCAGGCATGGTCGAGTGAGGAGCTGGCGGAGCAATTGAATGGATGGCGACTCGCCGCGCGAGATCGCGCCTTCGTCATCGGTGGCGCGGTAGGCGTCTCACCAGACGTCGCCGCGCGAGCCAAGGTCCGGTGGAGTCTCGGAACGCTCACCTTGCCGCACGAGCTGGCGCGGGTGGTGGTGACCGAACAACTCTACCGTGCTGGGACGATCCTGCGCGGGGAACCGTATCACCGGGGGGAGCGGCCGACATGACCAACAGCCCAACCCCCTTCCGCCTCCTCGATCACGTCACGCCGGCGATTCCCGCCATCGTGCCGCGTGCGGCGCAGTGGGACCACAGGCTGGACGCGGCGATCGTTCCCACCCCCCATTCCGATCAGCTCCTCGCACGGCTCCACGAGCCGGACGCGCTCGTCGTCACGACGGGGCAGCAGCCGGGGTTGTTCACCGGACCGATCTACACGGTGCACAAGGCCTTGGCCGCCGCGGCGCTCGCCCGTAGACTCTCGGTGTCGTGGGGCCGCCCGGTGGTACCGATCTTCTGGCTCGCCGGTGATGACCATGACTACCGCGAAGCAAGTAGCGCGGCGTGGCTCGATGCGTCCGGACG
Organism: Gemmatimonadota bacterium; assembly: GCA_024641735.1. GTDB lineage: Bacteria > Gemmatimonadota > Gemmatimonadetes > Gemmatimonadales > GWC2-71-9 > Palsa-1233. The sequence continues at coordinate 5,992 of JAHECN010000057.1, forward strand.
TCTGGATGAATGGCAGCTCCCCCTGCGGGCCGAGGAGGCCGTGCAGCGGCCGATGTCCCAGGAGCCGCTGCCACTTTCCGTGATGGAGGGTCTGGCGCACCTCGCGGCGACGTTGCCAGCGGGCCCTGCTGCCGACGCGACCGTGGCGTGGCTCCGTCGGCACTACGTTGCAGGACAGACGATCCACTCTGCCTATGCCGGTGCGCTGGCCGAGTTGCTGGCGCCCTGTGGCGTCCTCTGTCTGGACGCCACGCACCCTGCGGTCAAAGCGGCACAACGACCGGTCATCCGCCATGCCCTGCTGCACGCCGCCGAGTTGGACGCCACGCTCGGTGCGTTGCCGGACGCGGGGACCGGAATCCGTGCCGGTGACGACGCAACGTTGGTCTTCCTCGATACGACCGCCGGTCGCGACCGCCTGATTGTTGAGGGTGACGGGGTCCGGGCGCGACGCAGTGGGGAACGATGGTCCCAAGCGGAATTCCTCGCGCTCCTCGACGCTGAGCCGGAACGCTTCTCAGCGAACGTGCTGCTCCGCCCGGTGGTGGAATGTGCGATTCTCCCCACCGTCGCATACGTCGCCGGCCCCGGTGAGTATCGCTACCTCACAGCGCAGGCCGCAGCGCTCTACGCAAGCTTCGGCCTGACTCCCCAGGTGCCGGTCCCCCGATGGGGAGGCACGGTCGTGGAGCCCTGGGTGGAACGCCTCCTTGGACGATTGGCAATCACGGCCGAAGATGTGCTCACGGACGATGGCACACTCGCGCACGCGATCGTGCGACGTGACATGCCCGAGAGCGTGACTGCCGCGCTGGACGCACTGCGTGAACAGGCTGGGGCCACCGCAGCGACACTCCTCGCCGCCGGGCACGCGTTGGATCCGGTGCTCGATCGTGCGGTGGCGGGTCGCGCCCGGAAGTGGGTGGCCGTGGCCGACGATATGGAGAAGCTCTTCGAGCGGCATCTTCGGAAGCGTGACGATGTGGCGCACGCACAATGGCGCCGCGTGTCCGACGCGTTGCGTCCCGGTGGGGCGCCGCAGGAGAGGTATTTCACGGCGGCGACCTTCCTGGGTCGCTACGGGACTGCGTGGCTTGATGCCATCGCCGGCGCGACCGATGAGTGGGCCGCGGGATGGGCACCATGAGCATCATCTCGATCGTCCTGATCCTCGCGCTCTGCATCCCGATCGTGGCGGTGGTGGTGGACTCACCCATTGGCCGCGCGTTGGGCCGCCGACTCGAACGCGAACCGACTCCTGGGACACGCCGCGACGCGGTGATTGCGGACCTCACGCGTCGCCTTGAACTGCTGGAAGGGGACCTGGACATCCTCCAGCATTCCGTGAATGAGTTGCGCGAGGAGAACCAGTTCCTGCAGCGATTGCTCGATGAGGGTCCACGGCGCCAGCCTCTGCCGCCCGGCGACAGGTGAGCGGACGCAACCGGGGTTCGTACCTGGTGGGCGCCGGGATTCTGCTGAGCAGAATCGCCGGATTGGTGCGCCAGCGTGTGCTGGCGCACTACCTCGGACTGGGCGACGTCGCCGACGTCTTTGCCGCCGCGTTCCGCGTGCCAAATCTGTTGCAGAACCTCTTTGGTGAAGGGGCCCTCTCCGCCTCATTCATCCCCAGCTATTCGAAGCTGCTCGGGCAGGGCCGCGACGAGGATGCGCGGCGGTTGGCAGGGGCCGTGCTCGCGATCCTCTCCACGATCATCAGTGTGATCGTGTTGACGGGAGTCCTGGCGGCGCCGCTGATGGTGACGCTACTGGTGCCGAGCTGGACGGAGGAGAAGCGCGCACTGACCGAGACCCTCGTGCGCATCCTGTTTCCCGGTGCGGGATTGTTGGTGTTTTCGGCCTGGTGTCTCGGTGTCCTCAACTCTCATCGACGCTTCCTGCTCTCGTACGCGGCGCCTGTCGTCTGGAACGTGGCGATCATCGTGTCGGTCCTCGCGGCGGCGGGCCGTACCGACATGGCCGGAATCGTGATCTGGGCCGCGTGGGGTTCCGTTGTGGGTTCTGCACTCCAGGTCCTGGTGCAATGGCCTATGGTGCGGCAGGTGGGCGGCGCGATCGCCCTGCAATCGTGGCGTGGAGTGGGCGAGGTCCGGCAGGTCGTGCGGACCTTTTTGCCAGCGATGGTGTCGCGCGGTGCGCTGCAGCTGTCCGCCTTCGTCGACCTCTTTCTCGCAGGCTTTCTCCCCGGGCGCGCCCTCTCGGCGATCGCGTCTGCCCAAGTGCTCTACACGCTCCCGGTCTCACTGTTCGGGATGTCGATCTCTGCTGCCGAACTGCCAGAGATGTCACGCGAGCAGGGCGACCCGGAGACCATTGCGCGCGCGATCCGGGTTCGGCTGGATGCCGCGACGCAACGGTTGGCGTTCTATATCGTGCCCTCTGCCGTGGCCTTCCTGATCTTGGGTGGTGTCCTGGCGGCTGCGATCTATCAGGGTGGCGAGTTCACCGCGGAGGACACCCAGTACGTGTGGGTGGTACTTGCTGGCGCCTCGATCGGTTTGCTCGCGTCCACCCTCGGCCGACTGTATTCGTCCGCGTTCTATTCACTCCACGATACCACGACACCGCTCCGTGCGGGCTTGGTGCGCGTCGCGCTGACAGGGATTCTCGGGGCCTTCGCCGCCCTGGTGCTTCCGGGCCTGCTGGGATTGGATGCGCAGTGGGGTGCTGCGGGACTGACCGCTTCGGCCGGCCTCGCGGGCCACGTGGAGTTCTTGTTGCTGCGCCGCGGCCTCTGTCGCCGTATCGGCCAATTCGCGCTGCCTCGCACCGAGCTCTTCAAGCTCTGGGGGGCGGCCTTCGTGGCGGCACTGGTGGCCAGTGGAGCAGAGTGGCTCATGGGCGATGCGCGCCCGCTCGTGCTCGCTGGCGTGGTCGTCCCCATTTTTGGGGTGGTCTACATCGCCCTCACGTACCTCGCGGACATTCCGGAGGCCGCGGTGCTCACGAGCCGCTTGAGGCGTCGCACCACGTCATGATCCCCGACGCGCTGACGCGGAAGTTGGAGACGCTGCCGGACGGCCCGGGAGTCTATCTCTGGCGTGACGCCGCGGGCGAGCTCCTCTATGTCGGGAAGGCGAAGAATCTCCGGAGCCGGGTACGCTCCTATTTCGCCACCGACTTTCCCGATGCCCCCAAGTTGCGGCTGCTGCAGCGACGCATCGCGGACGTCGAGACGATCGTGGTCGAGAGTGAGTCGCAGTCCCTCCTGCTCGAAAACAACCTGATCAAGGAATACCAGCCGCGCTTCAACGTGCGGTTGAAAGACGACAAGAGCTATCCCTCGATCGTGGTGACGATGGGCGAGCCCTTCCCGCGGGTCATGGCGACGCGCCTGCGGGACCACCCGAAAGGGAAGTATTACGGGCCGTACACGGATGTTGCGGATATGCGCCGCACACTGGGACTGGTCCGACGGATGTTTACCGTCCGCTCCTGCAGCGACAACTTGCCGACGGATCGCCGCGAACGTCCCTGCCTGGATTATCACATCGGGCGCTGCAAGGCACCCTGCGTGGGGTGGCAGAGTGAGGCGTCCTACCGCGCGATGATTGCCGACGTGATCGAATTCCTCGATGGCCGCACCGGCAATATCAAGGAGCGCGTCCATGCCATGATGATGGCGGCGAGTGCCAGGGAGGATTTTGAACGCGCCAAGGATTTGCGAGATTCGCTCAAGTGGCTGGACCAGATGGAGGCACCTGCGACCACGGTCGATGTCGTCGGCAAGGGCGACGCCGATGTGGTCGGCTATGCCCGGGATGGGGATGATGCGGTCGGCGCCTTGCTGCGGATTCGAGATGGGAAGGTCGTCGGACGCGAGCATCGCTTTCTCGAGAACGTGGATGAGGTTCCCGACGAAGAGGCCCTGAGTGCCCTCATGGTCCAGTGGTACGTTCCGCTCCAGGGGCGGGTCCCTCGCCTCCTGTTGCCGTTCGCGCCATCCGCGGTCGAAGGACTCGACGAACTTCTTCCCGGAGCACACCTGGCGATCCCGCAGCGCGGTCTCGGGGCCCGCTGGATCGAACTGGCGGATCAGAATGCCCGGCACCTGATGGAGAGCTTTCGGATCGAGAGCTTCGAGACGGAAGAGCGGGTCGAAGATCCGGTTTACCTGCTGGGGCGCGAGCTCGGACTCACGACTGTCCCGCGGACCTTCATCTGCATCGACATTTCGACCGCGCAGGGGAAGGACACCGTCGGGTCGTTGGTCACCTTCGAAGCTGGGCGCCCGAAGAAAGCCGAGTATCGCAAGTTCAAAATCGAAGGCGATGCTCAACAGGATGACTACGCGGCGATCCATCAGGTTGTGACACGCTACTTCACTCGACGGATGGATGAGGGAAAGCCGCTCCCGGACCTCGTCGTCATTGACGGTGGGAAGGGGCAACTCGGTGCGGCCAAGGCGGCACTCGACGCGCTTCAACTCGGCACGATGCCGCTCGCCTCCCTCGCCAAGCGGGACGAAGAGATCTTCGTGCCCGGCCGGAGCGAGCCGATCCAGTTGCCTCGCCGGAACGCCGCCCTTCGGCTTCTCCAGCGGGCCCGTGATGAGGCGCATCGCTTTGGGGTCACGTATAATCGGAAGCGGCGAACCCAACGAACGGTGACATCCGCGTTGCTCGATATTCCTGGCGTCGGGCCGACCAAACGGCGCCTACTGCTCTCGACCTTCGGCTCGTTGGCAGGCGTCAAGGCCGCCAGCGTTGAAGAGATCGCGGCACTGTCCGGTTTTTCGACGGCAAGCGCCGAACGGCTTGTGGAAGCTCTCAAGGGGATCTAAATGGATTGGCATCTTGAATGTTCGGACTGTGGGCGTACCGAAGTGCCGGCGGGTTTGCCGACGGTGTGCCCTGACTGCGGGCGGCCTTGGCTGGTCCGGTATCCCAATCGCCATCATAGCACCATCGAGCGGGCAGAAGTTCGACGCCGGCATGGCATGTGGCGGTACCGCTCCTTCATGCCGCTCGCGCCGAACGAGGAGCCGGTCACGCTTGGGGAAGGGGATACGGCGCTCCTTCGACTGGAGCGCCTCGGTGGGCAACTCGGGTTCACCAACCTGTGGGTCAAGGACGAGGGCACCAACCCGACGGGCTCCTTCAAGGCACGTGGACTGAGTGCCGCGATCACCCGCGCGACGGCGGCTGGTGCAACGCGGTTCACGATTCCAACAGCCGGGAACGCTGGTGTCGCGAGTGCGGCCTATTGTGCGCGGGCGGGAGCGAGCGTTCGGGTCTACGCGCCCCGGACGACCCCAACCCCGATCCTGGCCCAAATCCGGACATTTGGGGCGGAGTTGATCCTGCTCGATGGGCATATCGGCGACTGCGGCAAGGCCTCCCGCGCCTGGGCCGCGGAGAGTGGGGCCCTCGACCTGAGCACCCTGCGTGAGCCATACCGCATCGAGGGAAAAAAGACGCTGGGGCTGGAACTCGCGCTGCAGTTCAGCTGGGAGCTGCCGGAGGTAATTCTCTATCCTACAGGCGGGGGCACGGGGTTGATCGGTATGTGGAAGGCGTTCCATGAACTGCGAGAGGCTGGCTGGGTCGCCTCGCCGATGCCGCGTTTCTACAGTGTGCAGAGCACGGGATGTGCTCCCGTGGTCAAGGCCTTCGAGAGCGGGGCGGAAGCCAGTGAACCATGGCCTGACCCGTGGACCTTGGCGAGCGGGCTTCGGGTGCCGGGGCCATTGGGTGACAAACTGATGCTCAAGATTCTGCGTGAGTCCTCCGGCGGTGCCATCGCGGTGACGGACGAGGCGATGGCCGAGCTGGCGGACCGCGGCACGCGAGGCGAGGGGGTCGATTGGTCTCCGGAGGGTGGCGCCGTATTGGCAGCGGCGGTTCAGCTCCGTGAGCGTGGCGAGATCGGTGCCGGCGAGAGGGTCGTCGTGTTCAATACCGGGGCGGGATGGCTCTATCGTGAGCCGGTCGATTTGCCCGAGGCAGCGAACTGATTGATATTGCGGTGTTGGCCCGGGCCTGTGGTGGTGCAGGAAAGCGCCCGACAGACGTCTCCGGGGATGAAGGTCCGAGAGGTCCTTCGCGCAACCCGGTGGTTTCGGGAAGCGTATCTTATTCGGTCGCCATTGGGGTGGCCTTCATGTCTTCTCGCGCCTCGGTAGACGGCGCGGGATTGAGATCAGGAGTGGCAATGCGGAGCTTTGGATTGGTTGGCGTGGCGGCAGTGGCACTTTTCGCCCTTCCCCTGCAGGCCCAGCTCGAGGGGAACACCCGCGTGGCGAAGGCGTTCGCGAGAGGGTATCAGAGCCCGCTCTGTTCGCTCAAGGGTGACTTCCGGACGTCGAGCGCAGGACTCGCGCTGAAGAACGCCTCCGAACAGTCCGACCCCGAGCGCCGTGCTGGCTTCCTGAAGAAGGGAAAGGAGGCCGCGCTCTCTGCCATCGAGAACAATGATCAGCTCCAGGCCGGGTGGTATTACCTCGGATTGGCCGAGCTGACCATGGGCAACCTGACCGGAGCCGATACCGCATTCACGATGGCGGCCAAGCTCGCGCCAGACTGCGTCGAGGAGATCAAGGGACTCCGGCAGCGCGCGTGGACCCAGCTCCTGATGGGCGCCTCGGATTTCATGCGGAAGGAGCAGAACGATTCGGCGTTGGTGCTCTTCCGTGAGGCGGCGGTGCTCTCCCGCGACTACCCGCAAGGGTTCTACAACACCGGTGTACTCTTCGCCAACATGCAGATGGCCGACAGCGCTGCCTACTACTTCAAGCTCGCGGTCGAGAAGTCGGGCAAGGATCCTCGCTTTGCAAAGGATCGCCTGAGTGCGATCGTGAACTATGCTTCGATGCTTCAGGCGATGGACAAGCACGCCGAAGCGGTCGTCGAATTTCGGCGGTACCTCGAGGCCGATCCGAATGATGCGCAGGTCAAGCGCGCCATGGCGTCGTCGCTCCGGCTGAGTGGGCACCCGGACGAAGCAGCCAAGATCGAAGATGCGATGTTGTCCGCCGCGATTGCGGACGGCTCTGCCTCCGCGAACGACCTGATGCAGCTCGGCGTGAACCACTTCCAGGCCGAACGATTCCCAGAGGCCGCGGAGATGTTCTTGCAGGTCTTGGCAAAGCAACCACAGAATCGTGACGCGATCTTCAACCTCGCCAATGTCTATCTGGCCCAGAAGAATGGACCCAAGTTGGTGGAGTTCGGGTTGCTGCTGGTGGCACGCGAGCCGCTCGCCACCATCAACGTCAAGATGCTGGCGGAAGGGTACCGTTCGTCCAATAATCAGGACAAACTGATCGCCACCGTGGAGAAGCTGGTGGCCATGGAGACCAACCTGTCGGTGGATGCCTTCGCGATGTCCGCGGAAGGCGCGAAGTTGACCGGTACGGCGACTGGGCTTGAGGCCACGACGCCTGGCGGCAAGCCGCTCCCTGCGGCTGCCAAGACGGTAACGGTGGAGTTCGTCAATGACGCCGGTGCGGTCGTGACCACCAAGGAGGTCGTGATTCCGGCACTCAAGGCCGGGGAATCGCAGCCCTTCACGGTGGAAGTGGTCGGAGCCGGGATTACCGGCTGGCGCTACAGCGCGAAGTAGTCCCAAGAGCGGGGCAGGCGCCGTTGTACGGCGTCTGCTCCCGCGCTATCTTGGTGGCCTCGCGGGAGTAGCTCAGTTGGTAGAGCATCAGCTTCCCAAGCTGAGGGTCGCGGGTTCGAGCCCCGTCTCCCGCTTGTAGATCCCGGGTCATCCTCACGGATGGCCCGGGATTCTTGCGTCGGGGAACCCACGCTGGTGTCACGATAGCCACTAGGCCGCCGTCTCACAGCCGCGAACTCGCTTGAAGTGAGACCCCCTAACCCTTGTCAGGAGAAGGATATAGCGGCATATTGGCAGCGTGAATAATCCTATGTGGTGGCAGACGTGATCAAGGTGACTGGCGTACAGCCGGACTCGATCGGGGAAGGGCTCGGTCTCGTACCTGGGACGGAGCTCTATTCCGTGGATGGCCGGGAGTTGGAGGACTTCCTCGACTGGGAGTTCCTCACGGCCGACGAGGAGTTCACTCTGGTCTTCCAGGAGCCCGGCGCCGAGGAGGCGTACGAGGTCGTGGTCGAGCGTCCGATCGAGGAGCCGCTCGGCGTCGC
>JAHECN010000058.1 GCA_024641735.1 Gemmatimonadota bacterium
ATCGCGGCGCCGTGGATCTCTGTGCCGCCGTGAACATGCTCAACACCGTGGCCGGGAATCTGGGGAGCACGGTGCTCTTCGGGACCGAGTCCAGCAGCACGGACGGATACGCTGGCGTCGTCGGGCTCTTCGATGCGATGGAGAAGGGGCAGTACGCCGTCGTGATCGTGCATGAGGCGAATCCGCTCTACGCGTTGCCAAAGAGCGGCAAGTTCGCGGAGAAGTTCGCCAAGGTCGCCTTCAAGGTCTCCACGGCGCAGGTCCTCGATGAGACGGCGGCGGCGTGCGACCTGATCCTCCCGAACCTGCATGCGATGGAGCGTTGGGACGATCTGCGTCCGCGCACCGGTGTCACGGGCCTGATTCAGCCCGTCACCGAGCCGGTCTTCGCGGCCAAGCACACGGGAGATGTCCTCCTCGAGACGGCGAAGAAGGTCGGTGGCGCGATGGCCTCCTTCACCGCGCCGACCTTTGAGGCCTACCTCAAGAGTGCCTGGCAGCCGCGGCTTGGGAGCGGCGATGTCGATGCCGCGTGGCGCGACGCGCTCGGCCGCGGCGGAATTTACGAGTCGGCTCCAGCGGCGACGGCCGCCCCGGCGCTGGCGTCGGGGGCTGGTGCGGCGGCGAGCTGGACGGCACCGAGCTTCGATGGTGACGCCGAGCTCACGTTGTTGCCCTATGCCTCGTCGATGTACTTCGACGGACGCGGCGCCAACAAGCCGTGGCTCCTCGAGAATCCTGACCCGATGACCAAGATCACCTGGCAGTCGTGGGTAGAGGTGCACCCGGAGACCGCCAAGGCACTCGACGTCCGTGAGGGCGAGATTGTCGAAATCACGTCGCCGCATGGCAGCGTCCGGGCGCAGGTCTACGTCTTCCCGGGTGTGCACCCCAAGGTGCTCGCGATGCCGCTCGGACTCGGTCACACCGAGTATGGCCGCTATGCCAAGGGCCGCGGCGTCAATGCCCTTGACCTCCTGGGTGCTGCCGACGGGCAGGGATTCCTGCCGTATGTCGCCACCACGGTCACGGTCCGTTCGACCGGAGACTATCGCAAGGTCGCCAAGACTGAAGGGAATCCGCGTCAGCTTGGCCGCGGGATCATCGAGGCGATGCCGCTCGCGTACGCCGCGCAGGGGATGACGCCGAAGGAGGCGTACAGCGCCTCCGGTCACGCGGAACATTTCGTCAACACGCCGCGGGAGATCGAAGCGATCGACGGCTGGTATGATGCGCAGAAGGAACGCTGGAAGATGGGCGACTATGCTGATGACGCCACGCCGAAGTGGGGCTTGGCCGTCGATCTGTCGCGCTGCACCGGGTGCTCGTCGTGCGTGACGGCGTGTTACGCCGAGAACAACATCGCAACCGTTGGGGAAGAGCAGATCTTCAAGGGCCGCGAAATGAGCTGGCTCCGGATCGAGCGCTATTGGGAGGGCGGGGAAGACGGCGAGGCGCTGGAAGCCCGCTTCGCTCCCGTCATGTGTCAGCACTGTGACAACGCCCCGTGCGAGCCGGTCTGTCCGGTGTATGCCGCCTATCACACCCCGGAAGGGTTGAATGGCCAGGTGTACAACCGCTGCGTCGGGACGCGCTACTGCAGCAACAACTGCCCCTTCAAGGTGCGGTACTTCAACTGGCTCAAGTACAACGAGACGGCCTGGCCCGCGCCGCTCAATCTCCAGCTCAATCCCGAGGTCACCGTGCGTGCCCGCGGCGTGATGGAGAAGTGCACCTTCTGCGTGCAGCGGATTCGCGAGAAGCAGCACCTGGCCAAGCTCGAGGACCGCACGGTGCGGGATGGCGAGATTCGTCCGGCCTGCGTCCAGTCCTGCCCCTCGGGTGCGATGGCCTTCGGCAACGTCAAGGACCCTGAATCGGCGGTGGTACGGATGAAGCGCGACCCGCGCGGCTATACCATGCTCGAGGAGACGAATGTGCTCCCGTCGGTGACCTACCTGGCGAAGGTGCTGCACAAGGATCCGGTGGTGCACGAACCGGCCTCAGCAGGGGAGGGTCACTGAAATGGCGGTGATTCCCTACGACCCGAGCAGGCCGACACAGACCCACGGGGAAGTCACCCGTGACGTCATTGCAACGATCACTTCCAAGCCGACCAAGGGGTATTACATCCTCTTGGGTACGATGGCGTTCCTGACGGCGCTGCTGCTGGGCTCCGTGACCATGCTCATGAAGGACGGCCTCGGCCTCGCTGGCTACGCGCCGCCGATCATGTGGTCGGTCTACATCACGACGTTTGTCTTCTGGGTCGGTATCGGCCACGCCGGCACGCTGATCTCGGCGATTCTCTTCCTCTTCCGGTCGCCGTGGCGGACCGCGGTCTACCGCGCGACGGAAGCGATGACCGTCTTCGCCGTCATGACGGCGGCGCTCTTCCCGATCATTCACATCGGTCGGCAGTGGATCTTCTACTGGCTGCTGCCGTATCCGAATGCACGCTACCTCTGGCCGAACTTCAAGTCGCCACTCCTGTGGGACGTCTTCGCGATTTCGACCTACCTCACCGTCTCGTCCACCTTCCTCATGGTCGGCTTGGTGCCGGACATCGCGGCGGTGCGTGATCACGTGAGCGGCTGGCGCAAGAAGCTCTACGGCATGCTCTCGCTCGGCTGGACCGGAGCGGACTCGCAGTGGCGGCACTACAGCCGGGCGTATCTCTACCTCGCCGCCTTGGCGACGCCGCTGGTGCTCTCGGTGCACTCGGTCGTTTCGTGGGACTTCGCTGTCTCGATCGTGCCGGGCTGGCACGGGACGATCTTCGCCCCGTACTTCGTCGCTGGCGCGATCTATTCCGGCATCGGCATGGTGCTCACGCTGATGATCCCGCTGCGCAAGGTGCTCAAGGTCGAGCACATGATCACCGACTACCACTTCGACAATCTCTCGAAGCTGACCCTCTTCACCGGGTCGATTCTCTTCTACGCCTACGCGATGGAGTACTTCGTCGCCTGGTATTCGGGGAGCACGTTCGAACAGACGACCTTCTGGCTTCGCGCCTTCGGGCCGGCCTGGTGGGCGGGGTGGAGCATGATCATCTGCAACGCCTTTGTCTCCCAGTTGCTCTGGTTCAAGAAGATCCGGACCAATCTGACGTCCTTGTTCGTGATCTCGATCTTCATCAACCTCGGGATGTGGTTCGAGCGCTACGTGATCGTCACGTCGTCGCTGGCCAATGACTATGTCCCGTATGCCTGGGGTCAGATCAATCCGACCTGGGCTGACTGGACCATCCTGCTCGGCTCGTTCGGCTGGTTCGGCCTCTGGTTCACGTTGTTCTACAAGAACTTCCCCATCGTGGCGATCCAGGAGATCAAGGAAATGATCCCGATGCCCCGTCGGAAGTCGTCACACGGGGGGGCGCACTGATGGCCACCTCCGTGCCGGGCGTGCTCGCCCACTTCGCGCATATCGACGGCGCAGCTGACGCAATCCGCGAGCTCAAGGCCACTGGCCACAAGGACCTCACGGTCTACTGTGCCATGCACAACCATGAACTCGAAGAAGCGATCGGCGACCCGATCTCCGCGGTCCGCTACTGGACGCTCTTCTTCGGATTGCTCGGGTGCGCGTCGGGATTCTCGCTGGCCATCTGGATGTCGAGCGACTGGCCGCTCCTGGTCGGCGGCAAGCCGATCACCGCGATCCCGTCATTCGTCGTCATCGGCTTCGAGTTGACCATTCTCTTCGGCTCGCTCGCGACCGTGGCGGCCATCATCATCCTCTCGGCGATGAAGTCGCTGAAGGGACGGCCCTACCACCCGAAATTCAGTGATGACCATATCGGAATCTTTGTTCCGTGCAGCGGCGAGCAGGCCGCAGCAGTCGAGCAGCTTCTCGTCGGGCACGGCTCGGTGGAGGTGTCCCGTGATGCGTAAGATGCTGCTCGCTGCCGTGCTCCTGGGGTCGTCCGGATGCAACTGGTGGTATAACGAGGTCCCGTCACCGGACCAGTTGATGCATGTGGTGCCGTGGTTCGACCACATGATTCAATCGAAGGCCGTTCACCCGTACCAACGCACCGATATTCCCCGGAACGTCCCCGCCGGGACGGTGCCGGTCGGTGGTGCCGAGGGCGACTGGCGCGTCGGCGATCCGAGTGCCGCCTTCCCGATGTATGGCTTTGACACGCTCGTCGCCAACCGGACGGTTCGGCCCTCCTTCCCCGCGTCTGGTTCGCTGCGGAGTGGCGAAGAATTGTACGGGATCTATTGTAGCGTCTGTCATGGGATCCGCGGCGCCGGCGACGGCAAGGTCGGCATGCAACTCGGGGCGCCGCCCCTGTTGACGCCGCTCGCCCGCGGTCGCTCGGACGGCTACCTCTACAGCATCATCCGTTATGGGCGGGGGATCATGCCGCAGTACGGGGACAAGATCGTGCGTCAGGATGAGCGATGGGCCGTGGTGGACTACGTGCGGACGCTGCAGGGCGCCGCGCCGGCCGGAGGGACCAACTGATGGCCGCCGATATGACTGCCGTCCGCGATCGTCTGGTCGAGAAGGGACTCAACGCCAATTTCAAGCCGTTTGCCATGGTCGGTGCCGTGCTCGCGGTGGCGGGCATCGCGCTCTTCGTCATGGCCCTCATGGGCGAGGGCGCCCACCGCGCGTGGCAGACCTTCCATGTGAACTGGATCTTCTGGACCGGCCTCACCGGTGGCTCGATCGCGATCACGGCCGTCCACAAGATCGCCAACGCCAAGTGGTCCGGCGTCATCCTGCGTCTCTCGCAGGCTGCCGCCGCGTTCATCCCCGTGTCGCTCCTCGGTGCCGTGCTGATTCTCACGCTTGGCTACCATGACATCTACGGGCACATGGCCGAGGAGCTCGGCGGCCTCTCGCACGGGAAGGCGCTCTGGCTCTCCCACCCCTGGATGGTGACGCGTCTCGTTGGTGCTCTTGCGTTGCTCTACTGGCTCGGCATCCGCCTGATCAAGAGTGACATGTTGCCGGACCTGTTGCTCGCTCGCGAGAAGGTGACCGGCGCGCGTCAGGCCCGCTTTGACCGGATGCTCAAGGGGTACGACGAAGCCAAGAACCATGCAGGCATCTACCGGCTCGCCCCGATGTACGCGGCGGCCTACGCCATGGTCTTCACCATGGTCGCCTTCGACGGCATCATGGCCCTGCAGCCGCACTGGTTCTCCAACCTGCTTGGCGGCTGGTACTTCATGGGCTCCTTCCTCGGCGGCCACATGCTGCTGGCGCTGCTGATGCTCTATAGCCGGAGCGCCGTCGGACTGGATGAGTTCATTTCCGCCAAGCAACGCCACGACCTCGGCAAACTCTGCTTCGGCTTCACGGTCTTCTGGACCTACTTGATGTGGGCGCAGTTTCTGGTCATCTGGTACGGCAACCTTCCCGAAGAGACCGGCTTCGTCTTTGCCCGCCTCTGGGGAGAGTGGCGTCCGATCGGCATCGCCGTCTTCATGGGTGTCTTCGTGATCCCGTTCACGGGCCTCATTGCCGTCGGCCCGAAGAAGATGCCACTGACGCTCGGCCTCTTCGCAACCATCTCGCTCTGCGCCCTCTGGCTTGAGCGCTATCTGATGGTCATGCCCTCGGTGACTGCCGAGTCGGGTCCCGTGTTCGGCCTGCCGGAGCTCGGCCCGATCTTGATGTTCCTCGGCCTGTTCCTCCTCAGCTACGCATGGTTCGCCAAGACCTACCCGATGGTGAGTCCGCGCTTGGCGATGATTACGCTGGAGCGGGAAGCAGGGCACTAAAGAAGTCGTGAGTCGTGAGTCGTGAGTCGTGAAAGAGAGGCCGGTACCCGGAGAGGTTGCCGGCCCCTCTTGTTCCAACCCCCCGCTGAAACCTCCTCCGGAGTCCCCGCTATGGTCCATGCACTTCTTCGTCGCGTTCACGGGCGCCTGTTCGTCGGGGCCACGGCCCTGCTGGCGCCCATCGCTCCGGCCGCTGCGCAGCGCGTCGCGCAGGCCGACGCGCCAACGCAGACGATCTATGTGAATCGCGCCAATTGGGCCTTGGCCGATCGCTTTTCCACCGAGAACATGCGCAACCTGACGGGGAGCACCAGTGTCAATCCCCGATGGCTCGGCGAGACCGACTCCCTCTGGTACAACTGGCGCGACACCAAGGGGACGACCTTCTATCTCGTGGTCCCGGCGCAGAAGCTCAAGAAGCCCCTCTTTGACCATTTGAAGATGGCGGCCGAGTTGTCTCGGTTGCATCGGAAGCCGTACGAACCGAACCGACTGCCATTCACGACACTCAATTTCACGAAAGATCACAAGAAGTTCCGGTTCATCGTGGACTCGTCGCGGTATGAGTGGAGCATGCTCGATCAGTCGCTGACGCAGATCCCGAAGCTCTCGCGGGACTCCGTGGCGCGCGACGAGGAGGGAGCCTCAACGGTCGCCGCGTCCGCGCCGCCAGAATTCCGTGCCTGGTCCCCGGACAGTACGGCGTTTGCCTTCGCGCGTGACCACAACCTGTATCTCTTCGAGAAGAGCACAGGAGATACGATCCAGCTCACCAAGGACGGTGAGAAGAAGTACTCGTTCGGGTTCCGGGATACCACGGCCGTCACGGAGGATTCCACGGAGGGGCAGGGTGGCGGTCGCGGGGGGCGTGGTGGGGCGAACAGCAAGGACCCGCGGGTTCGGGCAAATGTGAACTGGTCCCTCGACTCCAAGTTCTTCACGGTGTCCCGCAGTGACTCGCGACTGGTGAAGGAACTCTATCTCGTCAACAATCTCGCCAACCCACGGCCGACCCTCACGAGCTATCCGTACGACATGCCCGGTGAATCCGAGGTCGCGAAGTTGGAAGTCTTCCTGTATCAGCGGGGTGCCAAGGAACTCAAACGCGCTCCGGTGGAGAAGTGGCGAGACCAACGCGTCACCGACATCGACTGGCCGGTGAAGGACTCTGGCATTCTCCGCTTCATTCGGCGCGACCGGCTCCAGCGCAACCTCGAGTTGGTGGAACTCAACACCGCCACGATGGCAACGCGCGTGCTCCTGACGGAGTCGGTGGAAGACGCCCAGTTGGAGATCCAGGGCGTTCGGTATGTCACGCGCGGCGGCGACTTCATTTGGTTCTCGGAGCGAAGCGGGTGGGGGCATTACTACCTCTACAGCTTCGATGGGACGCTGAAGCGGCCGTTGACCAGTGGACCGTGGCGTGCGAGTACGATTGTCGCGCAGGACACGATCAAGGGCACCATCTTCGTGGGGGGGAATGGACGGGAAGAGGGGCCATCCCCATACCTGCGCGACGTCTACCGGATGAATGGCGACGGGAGCGGCTTTCTCCGCATCACGGACGGGGCCCTGGACCATGCCGTTACAGTCTCCCCGACGCGCAAGTACGCCATCGACAACTACTCACGGGCCGACGTGATTCCGGCCGCCAGCCTCCGGGACGCCGTGACGGGCAAAGTCATCATGGAGCTTGAGCGGATGGATGACTCACGCCTCAAGGAGATGGGTTGGGCACCGCCAGAGCCCTTCGTGACGAAGGCCGCGGACGGCGTCACCGACATTTACGGGAACTTGCGGAAGCCGATCGATTTCGACTCGACCAAGAAGTACCCCATCATCGCCTACGTGTATCCTGGGCCACAGATGGAGGCGGTCACCTCAGGCTTCTCGACGGGTGGGACCATGCAACAGCTGGCTCAGCTCGGCTTCATCGTGATCGAGATCGGGAATCGGGGTGGGACGCCGCTGCGGTCCAACGCGTATCACAGTTTCGGGTACTACAACCTCCGCGACTATGCCCTCGCCGACAAGAAGACCGGGATCGAGCAGCTGGCCGCGCGGTACCCGTGGATCGACCTGAATCGCGTCGGCATCTACGGCCATTCCGGTGGCGGATTCCTGACCGCGGCCGCACTGATGCTCCCGCCGTACAACGACTTCTTCAAAGTCGGTGTCTCGTCGTCCGGGAATCACGACAACAACATCTACAACTTGAATTGGTCGGAGTCGAACAACGGCCTCAAGGTGATCTACACCAAGAAGGACACGACCAAGAAGGACACCACCAACACCAAGAGCACGGTTGACACGCTCAAGACGCAGGTTCGGAACGGGACACGAATCGTCACGATCGACGACACGACGCGCTGGGAGATCCGAGTGGCGACCAATATTGAGTTGGCGGAGGGTCTCAAGGGGAGGTTGCTGTTGGTCACCGGCGACATGGACAACAATGTCCACCCCGCCAATACCATACGCTTGGTGGATGCGCTGATCCGCGCCAACAAGCGCTTCGATTTCATGCTGATGCCCGGAAAGCCCCACGGCTACGGCTCGATGCAACCGTATTTCAATCGGATGTTGATGGAGTATTTCGCCGAGCATCTGATGGGGGATTACTACCGAGGCAGTGCGGAGATCAGCAAGCCATAGCGCACCGGACCCGACTTGCGAATGCGAAACGGCGGCCATGTGGGCCGCCGTTTCACATTCGCGCTCCATCGTCCTGCCGTGTCGCGCTACTCCAACCGAAGCCGCGTGGTCAATGCATCCACGGAATCCTTGGACAGCGACGCGGCGATCGTGACCAAGCGAATCGTCCGAACCGGCGACGCCTCACTCCCGATATAATCCGGGCGGGTGCGCAGCGGGAGCGAGGACGCGAGTCCGGAGGCGACGACCGAGACTTGGAGCGGGGCCACACGATCCTCCGGGCCTTCGATCACCCAGACATTGCGGCCATCCGGCAACCGCTGCTTCACGAAGAACGTCGGCCGGACCCCGGGACCGTTCCGCTGCAGGCGCACTGCCGTCACGGGAAGTCCTTCCAACCGTGCGAGCGAGCCACCGGCGGCGAGGAGCGCATCCTCCCAAGTGATATTCTCCCAATTGATGGCGGGATCGACATCGGTGGTCGGCACCAGCGCGACGGTCCGGCGACCGACCGCCACCGGCGTGACGACCCGTGGACTGACCGAGGTCTGGGACGCATAGGCCATGAGCGGGCCACCCCGGGGCGTGGCAGTGGCCTCTGGCAGGGCACTCTGGTCACGCACTTGTGCCAGCATGGCCGGCGCCACGAACCGCACCATGGCAAGCCGCGGGTTCGGTGTGACCAACGTCGCGGGCTGGTTCACCAAGGCGCCCCCAACCAGGAGCACGGCAATGCCGGCGGCGATCCGGCCGCGTTGGGTACGGCGCACGGTGACGGGTTGCGCGGGCAGGGCACGGCGCACGCCTCGGGGAATGGCGAGCGCCAAGATCGCGCTGGCACGATCCCGGCTCGCCTCGACCTCCGCGTGGAGGGCTCGGCAGATCAGGCACGCCAAGAGGTGTTCCGCGATCTCGGCCGACTGCGCCCGCGAGAGGGCGCCGTCCAGCCAAGCGTGGAACTCCTCCTCAGGCACGTGCGGACGTGCGCACCGACTCACGCTGGGCCTCCATGGTGTCGTGTGCTGCGATCAGCCGCTTCCTCGCCCGTGCCAAGGTCGTCCCAATCGCGCCGACCGCGAGTCCGGTCTGTTCGGCGATTTCCGGATAGGCGAGCCCAGCATCCCAGAGGAGCAGGACTTCGCGGTCGCGCGGCGAGAGCGTGTCCAAGGCACGTTGGACCTCGGCCTGGCGACTCTCTTCATCCAGGCGTTCCTCGACTTCCTTGCCCATCGAAGGGGAGGCGATCGGCTCATGCTTGAGAAGGACGAGGTGCTTGCGCCGCCGGATCGCAGAACGTGCTTCGTCCCGGGCGATGTTGGCGGCGACTGCAAAGACCCAGGCGCGCGGCTTTTCGGGTTCGTGGGCGAGGGCCCGCATGAAGACTTCTTGCGCCAAGTCCTCGGCGCGATCGGCATCCCATACCTTGCGGTAGAGGAAACGGACGACCTGCTCATAGGTGCTGCGGTAGAGGCCATCCAAGTCAAACGCCATCTCGGTCCTCCAGGGACTAGAGTCGCCACATAGGAGACGCATAGCCCAGGCCATGGCGCACACAACCGTGTAAACGATTGCGGCTCATATGGTTACAGTGGAACTTTGCGGCTCTTGAAGGCACACCCCGGATGCAGCCCTGTCCTCTGCTGAGGCCAATGTGAACACATTATCGGCTTCGCGGGGCGACCATCTGCCCGCATCCTCCCGTGAAGGGAGCAGTGCAGTCCGTCTTCGAGCAGGTAGTCACAGGCGGAAATGATCTCCGCATTGAGCGCCGTCTCACTCTCCCGTTCCACCTTGCAGAGGTACGGCGACTTCCGGTGGCGAATGAGGGCCTCGAGTTTGGTCTGCTTCGGTGTGCAGGCGATCTCGACCTGAAAATCTCGGCAGCAGGCGGCCTTTCTGGTGTGGTCCGCGGTGCGGCAGGGCGCCCCGGCACACGGGTTGGCGTCGGGGGCCATGTCATGCTCGAGCACCGGCAGCATCCGCGCCGGGGTCGGGAGCGACCGGGTGACCAGCCGTTTCTTCTCGACCACCTGGAATCGATCGTCGCCGAGACGCCGCGGCTGGCTCGCCCGGCGCGGCGTCGCGACGCGCCCGGTGAAGCCGTGGGCAGTGCATCGCGATTGGCCCTTGGCTCCGTCCTTCAAGTGTCGGCAGGGGACATGGAGCACGGCCTCCACCCAGAGCTCGTCGTCATCTTCGAAGGTCGAGCCGAAGTCCACCCGCTGCGTGTGTCCGAAGAGCCAGGTCGCGTCATGGTCCTCCTCGCCTTCAAGGGCCGCGACGCGGAGGGTGAGCGGGAGGGCACGGCAGTGACGGCCAAGGGATCGGCAGGGAGGGAGCGACATGGTCTTCCGAATCGAGGGAGTCAGTAGAACGGAATGGCCGGAAAGTAGCCTTCTCGGCTGGATTTGCCAGCCAATTGCCGGCCTTGAAGTGCAAGAACCGACCGCAGGCTGTTACATTTGGCGCTTCCCGAGGTCCTGGTGGGCGGGAGCCGGTGTTGCCGGGGGGCAGTGCCGATGCAAATATCACATACCAGGGAAGAGGCAAGACCAACAATGCGCGTTTCGGCGATGATTGCTGTAGTAACCCTGGCCCTTGCGGCCTGCGGTGGAGAGAAGACGGAGACGGTTGCGGTGGACTCGACCCCGGTCGAGACGGCTGCGGCTCCGATGACGGGTACCACGCATGAAGTGCAGATGATTCAGGACGGGGCGGAATTCAAGTTCGTGCCGGCCGACCTCACGATCAAGGCAGGTGATGTGGTCGTGTTCAAGAGCGTGTCGGGTGGCATGCACAACGTTCAGTTCTTCAGCGACAGCATTCCGGCTGGCTCGGAGTCGGTGATCGACGCCGCCATCACGAACAAGCTCGGCCCCTTGGCCTCGGCCCTCGTGAACACCGGGGAAGAGATCACGATCTCCTTCGCTGGCGCGCCGGTGGGTGAGTACAAGTTCACCTGCCTTCCGCACATGGCGATGAACATGCACGGCAAGATCACCGTCCAGTAAGCTTCGGACGCGTTGGTCGGAACTACTCGCGGGGGCGTCCACTGGACGCCCCCGCGTTGCGTGTGCCCCGGACCATCATCAGCGGCACCGCCATGCCCAGCACCACGCCAGCAGCACTGTCGACGAGGTAATGCATCTGGCAGTACACCACGCCCACCGCAAGCAGCGCCGTCGGCACGGCGAGGAGCAGGCCGAGCCGCCGCGAGCCGAGCCACGCACCGACGGTGGCGGCCACGGTGGCCGCCACATGCGACGACGGGAATGCGGCGCCAAAGGCGCTGCCCTTGGCGAGCGTGGCATAGACGAGCTGCGCCGCGCCATTCGCCACAAAGCCTCCCGTCGGCCTGGCGAATTCGTAGTACGGCCCGGCGACCGGTAGCAGCATGTAGGTGATGTAGCAGAGCAGGAAGGTGGCAATCACCCCGTCGAGATAGCGTTCGACGGCGTCCTGCCGACGCTGGCCCAGGAACACCAGGACCGGAAGCGGGACGATGACGTAGTACGAGAAGTACACGCCGTGGAGCAGGGTGGACCAGAACGCACTCGGCGCGGATCGCCACCAGTCGCGGCTCGGCTGCATCCCGAAGAGCCACCCGTCGATCGCCTGGAGCGGCGCATCGTAGATCCGTGCTGCCCCGAAGCCGTTCATGATGTCGATCGAGGAGTAGAGTCCCGCAAGCAGGAGAATAGGGTAACCGCTTCGGAGGATGCGACCGACCGCGCCATCGGATGCGCGCGTGGACAGCCACGCGAGCAGCGGCAATCCGAGATGCGCGATGGTGACCATGGCGACGCCGCGTTGTTCAATACGCGTCAGCCCGAAGAGCACCACGAAGAGCCCATAGGCGGCGACCATCCGGTCGACGCGACGCCATGCGGAGGTGTGCGTCAGAGCCATCCGGCGTCGCGGTACCAATCGTGGGTGTGCGCGAGTCCGGCCGCCGCGTTGAAGCGCGGGGTCCATCCCGTGTCGGTGATGAACAGGGAGGGGTCGCCTGTCCACGCCGATTGGAAGAACTCATTCGCCTTGTCGGCGCGCAGGATGGTCTTGCGACGAAGTGCCGCCGCCCACGCGCCCGTTGTCGTGAGCGCCGTGCGGGCCAACCATTCCGGGATCGGCAAGAGTGTCAGGTTCCGACCGAGCGCCGTCCCGATGCCGCGCACAAAATCCCGAGATGTGAGGACTTCCGGGTGGTTCACGTAGTAGGTCCTGCCAATGACTGCTTCGGCCGAGCCGGCCAGGACGATGGCGTCCGCCAGATCCTCGACATGCACCACGGAAATTTCCATCGAGCCGTCGCCGAAGACCGGCGCCACACCCAGTCGTGCGGCCTTGAAGACGGTCAGGAGGTTCTCGGTGTCTCTCGGGCCATAGACGGTGGGGGGACGGAGAATGACCCACGGGAGCGGCTCGTTCCGGAGCACTTGCTCGGACGCCAGTTTGCTGCGGCCATACATGGTGACCGGGGCGTCACGGCCATCGGCCTGGCGTGGTGCACCGCGTTCGGCTGGGCCGCCCGCCGCCATGGAGGAGACAAGCACGAATCGCGGTGACGATCCCGAGCGGCCCGCTGCGCGTGCCAGGTTGGCGGTGCCATCCCGGTTGGCCGCGAGAAACTCCGCCTCATCGACCGCTCCCGTCAACGCAGCGGAGTGATAGATCACGTCCTGCCCCTCGGTCGCTTCGGCGAGGGCGTCGTGGTTGCCGAGGTCGCCGGCCACGAGACGCACGCCCCGCTCGGCCATCGCGGTGGCACGGGCGGGAGATCGCACCAGCGCGGTGACCGCATCACCACGCGCAAGGAGGCGATCGACCACGTGACCGCCCACGAAGCCGGTGGCGCCGGTGACCAGCACTTTCATGTCGCGCGGTCGAGCAGTCGGTAGGTCTTGTAGGGCGTGAACCCGGTCTTGGTCAGGCCTTGGATGATCCCGGCGTTGTCCTCGAGGAGCCAACCCGCCTCGCCCCACCCGATGCCCATCTCGGAAGCCTTGGTCCAGATCCAGTGGTAAAGCGCCGAATCGATTCCCTTGCCGCGCCATTCGGGGAGGACCCCCAGAAGGAGAATGCGGGCGCGCGTCAATTGCTTCGTCTTCAGCTTGAACAGCATGGTGAGCGTGGCGGGGAACATCCCGCCACCACGATTGGAGCCGAGGACTTCGTTGAGGTCGGGCAACGCCAGGCCGAAGGCGATCGGCTCGCCGTCTTTCTCAATGAACGGCACCAAGTTGGGGATGACGACGGGCTTGAATCCCTTGGCGAGCGCGTCGATCTCCGCGTCGGTCATCGGGACGAAACCCCAGTTCGCTTCCCAACAGGCATTGTAGAGCTTCTTCACCACTTCGACTTCGGCGGAAAAGCGGCGCATGTCGAGCGCACGAATCGTCAGTCCGTAGCGCTTCTTGAGCAGCTCCACGGCGCGTGCCGTGCGCTCAGGCGGGGCCAGCGGTTCGGTCAGCGATCCGGCTTGCAGGCAGATGAGGTCCTTCGCCTTCGCGAATCCGGCGGTCTCGAGCAGCGTGAGATAGTACGGCGGATTGTGCGGCATCATGATCGTGTTCGGCGTGTCGAACCCGTCAACCAGCAGACC
>JAHECN010000195.1 GCA_024641735.1 Gemmatimonadota bacterium
GTCTGGACCGAGGGGCGGAAGATCGCTTCCCTTGGTATCCATGTGAAACAGTGGGTCACGCTCCACGGGTTCGCGATCAACGTGGATGCGGACCTGGGATGGTTTGATGCGATCGTCCCATGTGGCCTGCAGGACGTGACGATGACGTCGATCGCCCGAGAGCTCGGCGAGACGACCCGCACGCTCTCCGCGGAGGTTCGGGCGCTCGTGGTTGCCGCGTGCGCGACCCAGTTCGGGTTGCGTGCCCGAATGGTTGCCCTTGCCGAATTGCTGCCAGAGGAGTAGACCGAAGGAATGACTTGGGGTTGAAATCAGGGCCTCGCAGGGCGACCCTTCACACCATGTCTCACTCGACGGACCCCACCAAGATTGCGGCTATGGCCGATGAGCGGATCGCTGCGATCTTGCGCGCGGCCAATTCGTGGGCCAAAGAAGCCCCGGCGCAGTTGACGCCTGCGATTCGCGCGGTCTGCATCCGCCTCGCCGAAATGGTGGCGGACCAGCGACACTACCTCGCACCGCTCCCCGAGCCCCAGGAGTCGGAGCGCAGCGCCATGCTGACCTCGGTGGCCGAGCAACTCCGGTCGGGAACCGTTGCACAGGAACTTCGGGCGCACCTCGACGCGCTGGCCGAAATGGAACTGCGCGCGACGGGATCGTGGTCGCTGGTGGCAGCGGCACAAAATGAGTGGGTGGAGCGTGCCATCGAGTATCTTGATCGGCACTGCCGCGAGATTCCCGAACCGGACCGGCCGGACGAGTACTGGGCCGATGACGTCGTCGCCGGCGTGATCGCGTCGGTGAAGGGGATCATCGGTGCGGACGATCTCTACTCCCGCATTGAGGCCCAGTACGCCGGCAAGGGTCGCCCGCCGGTGTCGCGCGACGACTGAGCCGGTAGGGAGGTCGCAGTGCAATAGTCGTGAGTCATTGGTCGTGAGTCGTGAGAGGGAACACGCTCCCATTTCTCACGACTCGCCACTCACGACTCGTCTCTATTTCCCGCCCAACATCTCGAAGAACCGCCCGAACACGCGGATCCCATCCCACACCTGCTGCAGATCCACCTTCTCGTTCGGTGAGTGCAACCCGTCATCCGGGAGGCCGATTCCGGTCAGGAGGACGGGCGCTCCGCCGCGGGCGAGTTCCGGAACGATTGGAATCGACCCGCCAGCGCGCACCGCAACCGTCGGCCGGCCGACGACCTCTTCAAACGCACGGTCGAGCGTTCGGAACGCCTCATGGGTGACATCCACCTGCACCGGGTCACCCCCGTGGTGGAACACGATCTCCCAGTCGGCGTAGTCCGGCGCCACCTTGGCGATGGCCTTCTCCAACTGTTTCCGGGCGAACTCGACCGTGAGGCCTGGGACCAGGCGCATCGAGATCTTGGCCGTCGCGGCCGCGGGGATCACCGTCTTGGCCCCTTCCCCGACAAAGCCGCCACGAATGCCGTGGATTTCGAAGGTCGGGAGCGCCCAGGTCCGCTCGAAGATGGAATAGTCTTCCAGCCCGGTCAGCGCCTTCGCGGTCACTTCATCGCGCAGATACTCCTCTTCGTCAAACGGGAGGGACGCCCACCCCTTCTTCTCGGCCTTGGTGGGCGCCTCCACCGACTTGTAGAGCTTGGGCACGCGAATCTTGCCTGAGGCCGATTTGAGATCCATCAACATCCGACAAATCGTCTCGATCGCGTTCGGCGCGACGCCACCATATGACCCTGAGTGCAGGTCACGCTGCAGCGTCCGGACGTGGAGTTCGGCGTAGCAGAGCCCGCGCAACGCGGTGTAGACCGCGGGCCATCCTGGCGCGTAGTAGGACATATCGGCCACAATCACCGCATCGACCTGCGTGCGCTCCGGCTCGGCCGCGAGCAGGTCGAACACCACGCGACCACCGCACTCCTCCTCTCCTTCGAAGAGAAAGCGGACATTGATCGGTGGATTCCCTTCGCTGTCGCGACTCGCCTCGTACGCCTTCAACAGCGCAAAGACCTGTCCTTTGTCATCGATGGCGCCCCGTGCGTAGAGCTTGCCATCGCGGACGGAGGGCGTGAACGGTGGGGAATGCCATTCGTCGAGCGGCTCGACAGGCTGGACGTCATAGTGCCCATAAATGAGCAGCGTGGGCGCGCCAGGCACCGCGGGGCTCTCACCCCACACCACGGGGTGCCCATCGCCCTCGATCAGCTGTACGGTCGGACAGCCGAGGTGGAAGAGCTGGTCAACCAGCCACTGGGCGGCACGACGACAATCCGCCACGTGGGCGGTGCCGGTGCTGATGCTTGGGATCGACAAGAATTCAATCAGTTCATTGAGGAGCCTGGGCTCCTCGCGGCGTACAAAATCGTGATCCATCGGGACGGACTCCTGCGGGTGAAGACGAAAACTACTCAGGGCGTGGTGGTGGTCGCGTGGCGTCGAGCGAATCGAGAAGCAGGGCCTCGGCCGGCGGGGCCTGTGCGGCGCGCTGTGCGGCGACCAGACGACGCAGGCGTTCAAATGCCTGATCTCCTTCGGCGTCCTCCAGGATGCGTTGCAACATCAGGACGGCTCGCGTCAGGTCGCCATTCTGTAGTGAGAGCCAGTCATCAAAGAGATAGAGATCCGAGCGGTAGAGGCGAACGCCAAGCAGCGCGGCATTGTTGATCGGCCGCTCTGCGACCCGATCAAAGGCGATCGTCCGGAACGATGCCCCCAGACCTTGCGCCACGGTGTCGCGAGCCCACCGGGCAATGGCGGCGCGGCCACTGTCGTTGGCGACCTTGGGCAGTTTCTTGGCGTAGAGGGTATCGAGCTTCCCCAGAAGCAGCGTGTAGTACTCGCCCAATTGCTGCTCGTCATGCCAGCGATCGCCGGCGCGCAGCGCGGACAGCGTGTCGGCGCGCGCCATGAAGAAGCGCACCGTCGCAGCGTAGCCGACCCATTGCGCAAAGCTCTCATTGAACGCTGTGGCGTTCTTGACCCAGAGGGAGTTGTGCGCGATCTCGTGAAAGACCAACGCGGCCAGTTCGACCGAGTCTCGAGTCAGCGCCGTCGAGAGCAGCGGATCATTGAACCATCCCAGCGTCGAAAACGCGGCAGAGGGCCGCAGATGCACGTCGTAATCTCGATCGGTAAAATCCTGCGCCGCCTTGCGGGCCGCCGTGAAATCAAAGAACCCCTTGTACGGAATGCGACCCGCGATCGGGTACTTCCAGGTCACGGGGCAGAGGCAATCCTTGGGGGAGGCCGTCAGGACCAGCAGGAGCGTGTCGCGACCGACATCCGAGTAACTGGTATAGGTCTCGCCCGCCTCGAGTCCGAGGGCCTTGGCATACGTCCGCACCGCGATCACCAACCCCGCGAGTTGCCGGAGGGAATCCGGCGCCGTTGGGTCTTGGGCGAGCCGGTTGATCGGTACCCTGCCCGTGAGGATCTTGGTTTCCTCGATCCCGGCGCGTGAGAGATAACGCACTTCCTCAGACGCGACATACGCCGTGCCGAAGCCGAAGAGCAACACGGCCGCACTGATCAGCAATCCCATCCGGAACCGCCTCCCCCGCATCATGGTGTCCACCGCAGGCCAAAGAGGTGCACGCTTCGCCCGATCGCGCTGCGCTGTTGATAGGCATAATCGATACGTGCCCGCGACAGGACCAGTGATGCCCCGTACGAGGTCTTCCCGATTTCTGTTCCCGGCGGCGGTGCGCCAGTCCCGAT
>JAHECN010000059.1 GCA_024641735.1 Gemmatimonadota bacterium
CATGGATCACCCGGCCTTCCGCGTCCACGCCGATCACTCCTGTCGCCACGGTACTCAGGATCGCCGCCGTCCGCGTCCGCCCTGCTTCGAGTTCAGCCTCGCTCCCCTTGAGGTCGGCCTGCATCTGGGTGATCGCCCCGAAGACCGAACCAAACTCGGCGGGAATCTCCTGGACGATCGGGAGCGGTTCCCGGCGGCCAATGGCGAGGGCGGTCTGTCGCAACAACTCGATCGGTCGCCCCAAGGCGCCAGCCACCAAACCGGCGACTGCCACCGCGGCGAGCGTTCCACCGAGTGAGGCGAGGAGGAGGAGGAGGAGGAGGTCGACCTGGTCACGCGCGAGGTCCGCTTCGCTCCCTGGGAGCGCGGCGGCGATCAAGGTCGAGGGATCCGTCGCTCGCTCGACTCCCAAGCGGAGTCCCGCCCCGGGGAGTGGAACCGGGACACTCCGCACATCGCTTCCAGGGAGTGGCATGACACTTGGGTCGAGCGCCGGAGCCATCAATCCCAAGTCCACCAAGAGCGGCAAGCTCGGCGCCGTGAGGCGGCCACGGTGATAGATGCCGAGCTCGGTGTCCAGGCTATCCGCAAGGCGGCGGAGTGCCAGCAGATCGGGCGACGGCGCGTCAGCCAACGCGAAGCCTCCGGCCACCGCTACGTCGCGCAGCGTCCGGGTGACTTCATCCGCCCGCTGGCGCGCCGCATCGCTTCGCAAGCGCGACACCGACCACAGCGTGAAGATCAGCGCGGGGAGAATGAAGAACGCCGCCAGCGCGGTCGCCATCGTCCGACGATACGAACGCTCGAAGACTGGCTTCGGCCGCCACGGCGTCGTGGTGAGGAGCCACTGGAGGAGTTGCCAGACGGCCACGATCAGCAGAACGTCCAGCAGCACCACCAAGGCGGCTCGGACGGCGTAGGGGCGTTGGCGCGACATCTCCACGCTGAGCCGAATCACCCGTTCACCTGTGCCGACCCGAATCGGGACGGTGGCACTGACCACCCGGCCGACTCGATGAAACGCGGTGTCGGCGCTGGATGTCTGCTGGCCGCTGATCAACGCGACCGAGTAGGGTGGGTCCGCCGGTGCACGCCAACCAATCAATCGCCCAAAGCGTGTCGGCGACACCAACCGAGAACGCGGGCCAATCGTGACCGTCACGATGGTGTCAGGTGCCAACGCGAGGACAAGGACTTCGTGCCGGCCGGCACCACGTATCAGCGACGTGTACTGCGCGCTGTCAGCGCTGCGGCGCACCAGCGAGTCGAGGTCCGCCCAGTTCACATTGAGCTCGTCGAGCGCCACTTGATCTCGTGGCGGCAACCCCGTCGCACTCCAGAGCGCCAGATGCGTCGGGACGCCGAGCTGTTCGAGCGGGGATGCGAGCCATGCCACGAGGAGTCGGTCAAGCGTCGTGGGATGCGACGAGCGCAGTGTCGCGGCGAAATCGCGTACCGCGACCTGCCGGGCGCTGTCGGGTGCTTCGCCGAGTCGCGACACATCCGCATGTGCCAAAGCCATCCGCTGTTCCAGCGAGGCCCCCCACGTGGCGAGCGCAGCGAGAATCCCCGCCGTGGTTGCCACCGCCAGAAAGCGTGCGCGCGGAGATGTGACGGGCAGAAAGACCGCCAGCGGCAAGAGCCAGAGCGGCGCATACCACCAGGCCCATTCACTGGGCTGCCACGCCACGACTCCGATGCCACCGACGATGACCGCGGCAAGCGTTGCTGCGAGCCCCCACCGCGCCGAGGCACGATGGTCGTCGGGCGTGCGGAGCGGCGCCGAAGCGACTGCGAGAAAGGCCGCGGTGGCGAGCGCGAGCATCGCCTGCCAGAGGAACCATGTCACGATGGAGGTAGAGTCACTCGCCGGCACGACACCGCGGCCCGCGAGTGCCACGAGCGGCGGCGCGGTGGCCAACAAGAGCACTGAAGCGAGCATGCCGATCGGGCTTCGCTTGAGTGGACGACTCCAGAGGATGACGGCGAGCAACAAAATTGCGATGGCCGCCAACCCCGCCGCACTCGCGCTTTCGATTTCGGGTGGCCCGACTCCCGCGCGCACGACGGCCCACAAGGGCACGAGGATCGCGCCGGCGCGGACGCCCGCCGGCACGCCGCCCATCATGACCAGCAGGGCGAGGAGAGTCAGCGCTGCGGCAACGAGCACCTTGGCGAGGGCGGCCTCTCTCGCCACCAGCGCGTCCGCCTCAGGCGCCACTGGCGCCATGACCAGCGGGACGCCGGCCAGCGCCTCCGCCACGGAGGAGTAGGAAAGCTCGGTTGGCCCGATGCTCCAGCGCCAAGCAACGCGCTCCCACCCTCCCGCCCCACGCGCAAGCGAGGCCCCCGCGGTGGGAACACCCGGTGCGGCGTCAAGCAGGAGGGTGACCTGCACCTCATACTGCCCGCGAGTCCGGGTGACCACCGCGAGTTGGACGAATGGCGTGGAGACCAAGGTGACTTCGCCGCGGCCCGCACGGGGGGCAACGCGGTGCGGACCAAGGACGGCGAGGAGCGAGTCTCCCTCGAAGACCGTGATCGCCCGCTCGAAGTCGCCGTCAGAGGCGAGGTCGGACAGCGGCGGACGGCCACTGCTGGAGGCGAGCCGCTGAAGCGCATTGTCCGCGGCACGGGTCGCGGAGGCGAGCGCCGCCCCAAGGAGTCGGTCGCGGGCAAGGGTCGCCTCGACTAGAGCTGTTGCCGCGGCGGGCTGGGGTCGCTCGGCGACGTTGTAGAGCCGCCAACTGGCAGTGCCCATGACGGTCGCCAGCACGGCGAGTCCAATTGTGATGGTTCTGAGGTCGGATCCGCCGGTTCGGCCCGTGAAGAGGGCAACGGCCAACGCAACCAGCGCCGTGGCGGCAACCGCGACCCAGCTTCCGGACCGCGCCGCCTCAACCGCCAAGAGGACCACACCCGCGGCGGCGAGCCAAGTGGTTACACTTGAGCCACCGGCTGACGTAGCACCTTGAAACTTTGGCGGTCTGTCCGCGTATTTGGGCATATCGACTTCTCTAATCTCCGAAGGATGGCCCATGTCGAGTCGTTTGGTCAGGTCGGTTGCTGCAGTGCTGATGGTCGCGGGAGTATCCCCTGTGGCGGCCCAATCTTCCGGGCAGGCGCCCGTGCAGTTGTCTCTGCAGGAGGCGCTGACGCTCGCACGAGAGAACAGCCCAAGCTACCGACAAACCCTGAATGATGAAGGGCCCGCCGCGGCATCGGTCCGGGCCGCCTACGGGGCGCTCTTTCCGACATTGAACGGGAGTTCGGGCGCGAGCTATAGCCGGGCCGGCCGTCAGACCATCGCCAACCAGGTCTTTTCCCAAGGCTCCCCGACCATTTCTTCGAACTACAACCTGTCGGCGTCATGGAGTCTTTCCAAGCGCTCCCTGCTCGGCCCGGGTGCCAGCAAGGCCCAGCAGGAGGTCGTGGACGAGAACATTTCGGCCGCAGGAATCAATCTCGCCGCCGATGTGACAACGCAATACCTCTCCGCGCTGCGTGCGGCCGCCACGACCGAGGTGGCACAGCAGCAAGTGGCTCGCAACCAGGAGTTCCTGGCGTTGGCGCAGGCGCGTCAGACCGTCGGACAGACGAGCATCATCGATGTCCGTCAGGCCGAGGTGACGTTGGGGAGTTCACAGGTGTCGCTGCTCCGCGCGCGTCAGGCGGAAATCGATGCCAAGATCGAGCTGCTGCGGCGGATGGGCATGCCGGTGGATGCGAATGTCGGGGCGCTTCGGTTGACCGAGAGCTTTCAGCTGACGCAGCCGAACTTCTCGCTCGAGACCCTCTTGGCGACGGCAGGTGTTGCGAATCCAAACATTCGGGTGGCGGACGCGCAGTTCGCCTCGGCCAAATACGGTGTCCGGACGGCGAAGGCCGCCTACCTGCCCTCCTTCTCGGTGGGCACGGGGATCAGCGGCTTCACGCAGCAATACACCAGCACGGATCCGCTCCTCGCGGGTGCGTTGTCGAGCGCCCTGGGCAATGCCGCCAACTGTCGGTTCCAGAACAACATTCTGAGTCGGCTGACCTCACCGCACCCGGACCCCAACGGTGGCATCATCGCCGACTGCAACAGCTACGCCGGCCTCGATGGAACCGGGAGCGTGTTGCAGCCGGAGATCGCTCAGGCCATTCGCGACCGCAACACCGGCTGGCCGTTCTCCTACACGCGGCAGCCCTGGTCCATCTCGGCGAGCATCTCGGTCCCGCTGTGGGATGGCTTCTCGCGCGCCTCCAATGTCTCGCAGGCCCGCGCGTCGGAGGACGACGCCCGCGAAGCGACCCGCGCGCGTCGATTGGAAGTGGGAGGGTTGGTGCAGTCGCGCTACGGCGCAGTGAACACGGCGTGGGAGGCGGCACGCATCCAGGAAACGACGCGCACCCTCGCGCAGGAGCAGCTGCAGCTTGCGCAAGATCGCTACCGCGTCGGTCAGGGTTCCGCACTCGAAGTGACCGACGCCCAGAATTCGCTGACCCGGGCCGAGGCGGACTACGTCTCCGCCGTGTATGACTACCATCAGGCCGTTGTGGCGCTCGAAGCCGCTGTCGGTCGCCCCCTTCGTTAACGGACAGGACGCACAAATGACTGTTTCCAAAAAGATCGGCTTGACGCTCGCGGCCGTGGTGGTTGTCGGTCTCATCGCCTCTCGTGTCCTCGGCGGCGGTGAAAAGCCGGTCGAGGTGCGCATGGAGGAGGTTGCCAGCCGCGACCTGGTCTCCGCCGTCACGGCCAGCGGCAAGATCGAGGCGAAGAGCCAGGTGGATGTCTCGTCGGAAGTCACGGCGCGCATTCTCCGCATCCTCGTCAAGGAGGGCGACGTCGTCACCAAGGGTCAGCTGCTGGTCGAACTCGACCAGGTGCAATTCAAGGGTGCGGTGGATCGTGCGACTGCTTCGTTGACCTCGGTGGAGGCGCAGGAGATGCAGGCGCGCGCCAACCGCGATCAGGCAAAGCGGGCGCTGGACCGAAACCGCGAATTGAAGCGGACCAACCCGACGCTGATCGCCGATGAAGTCCTTGAGCAGGCGCAACAGTCCTTCGATGTCGCGGACGCCAATCTCAAGTCGTCACAGGCACAGGTCCAGCAGACCAAGGCCTCCTTGAAGGAGGCCCAGGACAACCTGGCCCGGACACGGCTCTACTCGCCGATCGCGGGCCGTGTCGTTCGGCTCGCGGTCGAAGAGGGTGAAGTAGCTCAAACTGGTGCCTTCTCGCGTGACGTCGGCCTGCTGATGCGCATCGCCGATCTCTCCGTGATTCAGGCGCTGGTGAAGGTGGACGAGACGGACGTGGTGCGCCTCGAGCTCGGTGACTCGGTCTCGGTCAGCATTGATGCCTTCCCGGACACGACCTTCATCGGCCGGGTGACCAAGATCGCCAACAGCGCCGCCACGTCGGCGGCAGGCGCCGCGTCCGACCGTGCCGTCGACTTCGAGGTGGAGGTGACGCTGACCAACCCACCGGCGGACGTGCGCCCGGACCTGAGCATGACGGCACGGATCATCACTGACGTGCGGAAGGGCACATTGAGCATCCCGATCATCGCGCTGACCGCGCGTCCCGACTCTGCCTTCAGTGGCGACGCGGCGGGTGCCGGCACGCCGCTGGTCACGCCAGCCGACACGGTGGGGGGCAAGAAGCCGAAGGATCGCGAGGGCGTGTTCGTCGTGGAGAACGGCCTCGCTCGCTTCCGGACGGTCAAGGTCGGCATCGCGGGGGACGAACATTTCGAAGTGCTGTCCGGCCTCAAGGCCGGCGAGACGATCGTGTCCGGGAGCTACCAGGCGATCCGCGACATGCGCGACTCCACCAAGGTCAAGAAGATCGAGAAGCCGATGGCGGGCGCGACGGTGAAGCAGTGAGCGACGCGATCATCCGCCTGACCGGGATCACCCGGGAGTATCAGATGGGCACGGAGTGCGTCCGCGCGCTTCGCGGCGTCGATCTCGCGATCGCACGAAACGAATATGTCGCAATCATGGGGCCGTCTGGTTCGGGCAAGTCCACGATGATGAACATGCTCGGCTGCCTCGACACACCATCCGGCGGCGAGTATTGGCTCAACGGCCAGGAGGTGTCGCGACTGGTGGATGACGACCTCGCCCGGATTCGGAATCGCGAGATCGGCTTCGTCTTCCAGACATTCAACTTGCTGCCGCGTGCTTCGGCACTCGCCAACGTGGAATTGCCCCTGGTGTATGCCGGCGTCCCGACCAAGGAGCGGCATCGCCGCGCCGAGGCGGCGCTCACCCGGGTGGGTCTGGGAGACCGGATGGACCATCGTCCGAATGAGTTGTCGGGTGGTCAGCGGCAACGGGTCGCGATCGCGCGCGCGCTCGTCAACGAGCCGTCGATCCTGCTCGCCGACGAACCGACCGGCAATCTCGATTCTGCGACGAGCGTGGAGATCATGCGCGTCTTCCAGTCGCTGCATGAGCAGGGGCAGACGGTCATTCTCGTGACACACGAGCCGGACATTGCCGAGCATGCCCATCGCGTGATCGTCTTGCGCGACGGCATGGTGGAAAGCGACGTGCGGAACGCGCATCCGGTCCGCACCACCGTGGCAGCCGCCTAGCATGCCCTTTTTCGAGGCGGTGCGGCTGGCGCTGTCGTCCATTCGTGCGCAGAAGCTGAAGAGCTTCTTCTCACTCGTGGGGGTCCTGATCGGCGTCACGTTCTTGATCGCGGTCGTCTCGATCGTGCAGGGCATGAACGTGTACATGACGGACAAGTTCGCCGGCGCGTTGATCGGCGTGAACACGTTTCAGGTCCGGCACCGGCCGAACATCCAGACGGGCGACTCCAACGAGGAACTGCGCCGCCAGTACCAGCGCAATCCCCGCGTCACCATCGAAGATGCGGAATACCTGAAAGACCGGATGAAGACGCCGGTCCGGATTGCCGCCACGGGCAATGACGCCGTGACCCTGACCTGGAACGGCAAGTCGGCCCCCCAGATCCAGGTCAATACGGTCGAGGCCGAGTTCTTTGCGATCAAGCATTACGACATCGCGGAAGGGCGTGCCTTCTCGGCGCAAGAAGTGAATGTCGGCGCGGCGGTGGTCGTGCTCGGCTCCGAACTCGGGGAGCGGCTATTTGATGGGCGCGACCCGCTCGGGCAGACGATCGGGATCGGCGGATTGCCACACCGCGTGATCGGTGTCGTGGCCAAGCAGGGCACGATCTTCGGGATCTCGATGGACAAGTTCGTGATCACGCCGCTGACCTCCCCCGCGCGGCGATTGGTCAATCGCCCGCACGTGATCGACGACATTCAGATCCAGGCCACCAATCCCGACCAGATGCGCGCCGCGATGGAAGAGGCAACGATCCTGATGCGTGGCCGTCGCGGGCTGCGTCCCGGGGAGCCCGACAACTTCTACATCCAGTCGGCCGAAGGCGCGCTTTCGGGATGGGACAAGATCTCGAAGGTGCTGTTCATGGCGCTGCCCGGACTCGTCGCGATCTCGCTGGTCGTCGGCGGCATCGTAATCATGAACATCATGTTGATGGCGGTGACGGAGCGGACGCGCGAGATCGGCATTCGAAAGGCGCTCGGCGCCAAGCGCGCCGACATCATGGCGCAGTTTGTGGTCGAGTCAGCCACGCTCTCGGTCACCGGCGCCGTACTCGGGATTGTCACGGGGATCCTGCTGGCCTTTACCGTCCGCGCGTTCACGCCGCTCCCGGCAGCCGTGGCGCCATGGTCGATCGGTGTCGGCGTCGGGCTCGGCATCCTCGTTGGGATGGTGGCCGGTGTCTATCCCGCCCGGCAAGCGTCAAAGCTCGATCCCATTGAAGCCTTGAGGCAAGAATGAGTGCGCTCGGACGCGGGAACACGTTCACACGCGGACTCGAAGGGGTCACCCTCGCCCTCGACGCCGTGCGCGCCAACAAGGTGCGCGCCGGACTTACGATCCTCGGCATTGCCATCGGCGTCATGGTGGTGATCGCGATGGCCTCGATGATCTCCGGAATCCAGAATTCGGTGAACGAGATCGTTGATCGCGCAGGTCCGAAGTCCTTCTATGTCATGCGGTACTTCCGGGCCGGGATCCAGATCTCGGATGGATCGGACGAGATGTCTCCGTGGCGGCGGCGTCCGCAGATGAGCCGCGAAGAAGCCGAGATGATCGAGCGCCTTCCTGGGATTGAAGCGGTCAACATCCGCGAATCGGCAGCGTCGCGCGTCACCAACGGCGACAAGTACTTCTCGTCGACACAGATTGATGGGCAGAGCCCGAGCTGGCTGAAGGTGGAGGGCGGCGAGCTCACCGACGGGCGCAACTTCACGGCCATCGAGAACGCAGTCGGTGCCTTCGTGGTGGTGATCAACGGGAAGGCCGCCGAGACGCTCTTTCCCGGTGTGGATCCCATGGGTCGGCCCATCAAGATCTTCGGGCTTCCGTTCACTGTCATCGGGATTTACAAGGACCCCTCGGGGCTCTTCTCGGAGGAACAACCGAAGATCGTCATCCCGCACGACACTTTCGTGAAGACGGCCGATTTTGCGTGGGGTTGGCTCAACATCGCCGTGTTTCCCACCGCGAATGTCACGCAGGCCGAGGCCATGGATGAGGTCACGGCATCTCTGCGCATTGCACGCGGACTGAAGCCGGGGCAGGAGAACAATTTCGACCTGGTTTCGGGCGACCAGTTCATGGAGAGCTTCAACAGCATGACTGCCGGGTTCTTCCTGGTGATGCTGGTGCTGTCCAGCGTCGGCTTGATGGTCGGCGGCGTGGGCGTGGTGGCGATCATGATGATCTCCGTCACCGAGCGGACGCGGGAGATTGGCGTCCGGAAGGCCCTGGGCGCCACCCGGGGCGAGATCCTCTTCCAGTTCCTGGTGGAGGCTGCCACGCTGACGCTGCTGGGTGGCCTCTGTGGCATGGCCATGGGTGCCTTGATCGCGGCCGGCGTGAACCGATTCACTCCCCTGCCCGCGACGATCCCCCTCTGGTCGGTAGTTGCCGCCATCGTGGCCTCGACCATCACCGGGATCTTCTTCGGTCTGTACCCGGCGAACAAGGCGGCGAGACTGGACCCCGTCGAGGCGTTGCGCTACGAGTAGAGAACGGAGAACGGAGAACAGCGAGCGGGGGCCAGGGATAACACTCCCCTGTTCCCCGTTCCCCGTTCCCCGTTCCCCCCGTCCTTGGGTTCCGTTACCCTTCGGTCCATGCCCTTCCATGAAGCCATCCGCTTGGCGCTCCAAACCATCTGGTCGTCCAAGCTGCGCGCGTTCTTTACCCTGCTGGGCATCATCGTCTCCGTCGCCTTTCTGGTGACCGTAGTTGCGGTCATCCAAGGGATGAACGCCTACGTCCGGGAAAATTTGACCGGCGCGATCATTGGCAGTAACGCCTTCCAGGTGCGGCGCACGCCGATTGCCCTCAGCCGCGCCACCGACGCGGACATCCGGGCCTATGCCAAGCGCCCCTTGATCTCTCAAGAGGATGCCGCGGTCATCACGTTGGCGTTGCCCGACGCGCAGGCGGTGGCAATGCAATCGGGATGGCCACCGCCGAGTGTCCTGATTGTCGCGGGGAACCAGTCCATCGGCGGGGTCTCGATCATCGGGATCACCCCTGGGTACCAGACGGTGCAGGACTATCGCATCGCGGCGGGTGAGGTGCTCAACGAGGTCGATCTGGCCACGAAACGTCCCGTGATTGTGGTCGGGTGGGATGTCGCGACTTCGCTCTTCACCTCGGCGGACGCCGCCATCGGAGAACGGGTCCGGATCGCGGGACGTCAATTCACCATCAAGGGCGTCTTTGCGACCAAGGGGAAGACGGTCGGCATGTCGTTCGACGGCTTCGCCCTGATGCCCTTGCCCGTCTTCGAATCGGTCTGGGGCCGACGCCGTACCACTGTGGTCTCGGTCAAGATGCGGGAAGCGACGGAGATCCCGGGGGCGATGGATCGGGCCGAGGAAGCGATGCGGGTGGCGCACCGACTCCGACCCACGGAAGGGAACGACTTTGCAGTGGACAAGGCGGACGCGTTGGTCGCCTTCTGGACCACCCTCACCTCGGTGCTCTTTGCGATCGTCCCGGCGGTGGTCTGCATCGGCATTGTCGTGGGTGGCATCGTGATCATGAACATCATGTTGATGTCGGTGAGCGAGCGCACCCGCGAGATCGGCATTCGCAAGGCGCTCGGCGCCAACCGACGCGACATCCGGATGCAGTTCCTCGTGGAGACCGTGATCCTGTCACTGCTCGGTGGGGTGATTGGAATTTCTGCGGGTTGGATCTTCGCCGAGCTGCTCGCGACGTTCTCGCCGCTCCCGGCGCGGGTGACCTGGTGGTCGGTGGGCATCTCGCTGCTGTTGGGGGCGGGCTCGGGGATCATCTTCGGGGTCTACCCCGCGACGCGGGCGGCCAAGCTCGATCCCATCACCGCACTCCGGAGCGAGTAGGATGGCATTCCGGATCGCGAACATCGGCGAAGGGGTGGTCCTCGCACTGGACACCATGCGGGTGTCCAAACTGCGCAGCGGCTTGACGATTCTCGGCGTGGTCATCGGCGTCACGACCGTGATGGTGATGGCCTCGCTCGTGAACGGGATTCAATCCCAGATCGTCAACGCAGTGGAGAACGCCTCCCCGCAGACATTCTACGTGATGCGCTTCATGTCGACGATTCCGGTCAATCCGGATCGCCTGCCCCCGGAAGTGAAAGCGCGCAAGGTGCTGGATGAGTCGGATGCCGAGGCACTCCGCTCGGCGGAACAGATTCGCTATGCCGGCCTCTGGATTCAAACATTCGGCCGAATGGAATTCGAGGCGGTGTCTTCGCAGAATCTCACGGTGTTTGCAGCCGACAACAATTTCCCGGATATCACCGGTGCCACGCTGATCCGCGGCCGGTTCTTTTCGAAGGGGGAGTTGGCGGCAGGGACGCCGGTGGTCGTCATCGAGCAGAACATCGCGGACCTGCTGTTCGGGCGGCGGGACCCGATGGGTGAAGTGGTTCGCATTGGCGGACGCTCCTTCACGATCATCGGAGTGTACCAGAAGCCTGACAACATCTTCCAACCGCCCGGGACGGAGGAAGGGGCCGTGGTCCCGTACCGCGCCGGGAAGTCCCGCTTCCGGTACGACGAAACGAATGGGCTCTTCATTGCCGCATTGGGCGCGCGGGGCATCCCGATCGAAGAAGCAACCGACGCCGCAACCGTGGCGCTGCGTCGCGCACGCGGGTTGCGCCCGGGGCAACCGAACTCCTTCGACGTGATCACTCAGGATCAGGTGCTCGACACGATGAAGGATCTCACCTCCGCCTTCTTCCTGGTGATGATCGCGTTGTCGAGTGTTGCCCTGCTGGTCGGTGGGATTGGAGTGATGGCGATCATGATGGTCTCCGTCACCGACCGGACGCATGAGATCGGCATCCGCAAGGCGCTCGGCGCAACCCGCAACGAGATCCTCTGGCAGTTCCTCGTCGAGGCCGCGACGCTCACTGGCGTCGGCGGGTTGCTCGGGATCGCGTCCGGCATGGCGATGGGGGGGCTGCTCAAGTGGATCATCGGCCTGCAGGCCGGCCCACCGCTGTGGAGCGCGCTGATTGCCGCGGGCGCGTCGGTCACCATCGGCTTGGTCTTCGGGATGA
Organism: Gemmatimonadota bacterium; assembly: GCA_024641735.1. GTDB lineage: Bacteria > Gemmatimonadota > Gemmatimonadetes > Gemmatimonadales > GWC2-71-9 > Palsa-1233. Next base: position 11,636 of record JAHECN010000059.1, read on the forward strand.
TCCCGGCGATGCGGGCCTCGCGGATGGATCCGGTGGAGGCGTTGAGGCACGAGTAGGCGCGCTATATTCCTCGCATGCCCCTCGACCTCCTCGCTGCCGTTGCCCACCCGGATGACGCCGAACTGCTTGCCGGTGGGACCCTTGCCAAGGCGGTAGACGCGGGCCATCGGGTCGGCATTCTCGATCTGACCCGCGGCGAGCTTGGCTCCCGGGGCTCGGTGGAGATCCGCGCCGCTGAGGCGGCCGCGGCCAGCGCTGTCCTGGGGATCCACGAGCGGGCAAACGCCGGCCTGCCCGACGGCCACCTTCAGAATAGTGACGCGATGCGTCGGGTGGTGATCGAGCAGCTACGCCGACTCCGCCCCCGCGTGATCATCCTCCCCTATCTGGTGGGACGACACCCTGACCATCGGCTCGCCGCCGAGTTGGTCCGCGACGCCGCTTTTCTGTCCGGGCTCAAGAATTACCCCGCGGATGGCGAGCCGTGGAAGCCGACCAAACTGATCCACGCGATGTCCTATCGCGAGGATGCGGTGAAACCGGGCTTTGTGGTGGACACTACCGCGCAATTCGAGCGGAAATTGCAGGCGATCGCCTGTTACGCCTCCCAGTTCACACCGGACACGGTGCAAGCCGGCGAGCTCTACCCGACCGGGCAGCCGCTCTTCGACTTGATCCGCACGCAGGACGCCCATGCCGGCTCCCTGATCCGGGTGGCGTACGGGGAGCGCTTCTGGACCGAGGAAACCGTGGCGGTGGAGGATATCGTCCAGCTCGGCGTCCACACGCTGTAACCCCGACTACATTTGTCGCCATGGAACCCGTCTACTTCGACCACGCCGCGACCACGCCCGTGCGCCCTGAGGTGCTCGAGGCGATGCTCCCCTTCCTGAATACCTCGTGGGGGAATCCGTCCTCGCCGCATCGCTTTGGGCGCGCCGCGCGGGCCGGACTCGAGCAGGCGAAGCGTGAGGTCGCCGAGGCGCTGCGGGTCGAACCGCACCAGGTGATCTTTACCTCCGGCGGCACCGAGGCGGACAATCTCGCGGTGATTGGCTGTGCCCTTGTGGCAGGCCACGCGGGCAAGCCGATGCACGTCGTGACCACCGAGATCGAACACAAGGCGGTCTTGGCCTCGGCGCATGTGGTGGTGCAGCATGGTGGGCGCGAGACCTTTCTGCCGGTGGACGGGAACGGGGTAGTCGATCTCGACGCGCTGGATGCGGCGCTCGCCGATTCGCCGACGATTGTTTCGGTCATGTGGGTCAACAACGAAGTCGGCACCGTGCAGCCGATGGCCGAGATCGGCGCACGATGTGGTGCGGCCGGCGTCCCCCTGCATAGCGACGCGGTGCAGAGTTTTGGCAAGCTACCCATCGACCTCGATGCTGCGGGCTGTCGTCTTCTCTCCATCTCTGGTCACAAGCTGGGTGCTCCGAAGGGAATCGGCGCCCTGATTGTGCGCGACCGGAATGCGGTCGAGGCGCTCGTGCATGGTGGTGGGCAGCAGTATGGCATCCGCCCCGGCACGGAGAACGTCGCCGGTGCGGTGGCGCTGGGGCGCGCGGCGTTGCTTGCCGTGCGGGAACTCGACGCGCACGTCAGCACAGTGCGCGCCCTGCGTGATGATTTGGCAGCCCGCCTGCGTGCCGCCATCCCCGACCTCGTGATTCACGCGGTTGGTGCGGAGCGGGCGCCGCACGTCCTCTCCTGTGGTGTCCCCGGCGCCGAGGCAGAGGCGATGTTGATGCACCTGGATTTGGCGGGGGTCTGCTGTTCCGGTGGGTCCGCCTGCTCCAGCGGCAGTGCCACCCCCTCCCATGTGCTTACCGCGATGGGGATCGACCGCGCCCTCGCCCTTGGGACCGTGCGCTTTTCGCTTGGCCATGAGAGCACCGCCGCTGACGTGGATCGTGCCGTCGCGGTCTTCCCTGGCGTCGTCGAACGCGTCCGCAAGCTTGGTGCGGTGCTCGGCCGTGCCTGATCCCCGGAAGGTCCTCGTCGCGATGAGCGGTGGGGTCGATTCGTCACTCGCCGCGGCGCTGCTCGTGGAACAGGGGTACGACGTCATCGGCGCGACGATGAAGCTGTTCTGCTACGGCGACGACGTGCCCGATCGTCCCTGCTGCTCGCTCGACTCCATCAACGATGCGCGCGCCGTCGCGCATCGGCTCGGCATCCCCCACTACGTGCTGAACCTGGAGGATCGCTTCTCGGAACGGGTGATCGACAACTTCGTCTCCGAGTACGCCGCCGGTCGCACTCCGATTCCCTGCGTCCGCTGCAACTCCTTCACCAAATTCCGCGATCTGCTGGCGCACGCCAACTCGCTCGGCTGCGACGCCATTGC
>JAHECN010000060.1 GCA_024641735.1 Gemmatimonadota bacterium
GTTGTCCATGCTGCCGGTGGAAAGGTCATCGAGCACCAACACCTCGTCGCCCTGTTCGATGAACCGGGTGGCGAGATGCGAGCCAATGAATCCTGCACCGCCAGTAATGAGATACCGCATGTCCGACCTCAGGAGAGGGTTGAGTGCACTCGCGAGGCCTGACGAGTGGCCGCCGCCGCCCGCACGATCTCAAGATATCTGGGAACCACGGTGTGCTCCGACCAGAGGGACTCGAGAGCCCGTCGGCCGGCCTGCGCCAGCTGTGTTCGGTACGGCGGATCATGCAGGAGCCGCGCCATCGCGGCCTCCAGTTCCGCGCGGTCGCCGAACACCTCGCCGCCACCGGACGCCTGCAGTAATTCAGGGAGGGGCCCGAGGCGTCGGGCGATCACGGGAGTCGATTGCCGGAAGGCCTCCAGCAGAATAATCCCGAACGTCTCATAACAGAGGGAGGGCACCAGCAATCCGACGGCGCCGCGGTACCACGCGGCCAACTCCGCGCTGGGAACCCGCCCGAGGAAACGGACCCGCGGGTTCCCGGCCGCCTGCGCCCGGAGGGCGTCACCGTAGTCCCCGTCACCAGCCACCACGAGATCAGTCGGCCCCTCTCCCTCGAATGAGGGCAGCACATCTTGGAGCCCTTTGATCAACTCCAACCGACCGACGAAGAGGAAATAGGGACGTGGATGCGAGATGGCACCCTCCGCTCGCGGCGCCTCTGCTTCCACCTCAGGGAGGAAGTACGGCAGCACGTCCATCTCGCGGGGAAAGCCAAACTCGTAATGCTTGTCGCGGCTGAACTCGCTCATCGCGATGAATCGGTCGATGTGCCGCAAATTTCGCTCGAGAAGTCCCGTCCACCTCCACCACTGTGGTGGTCGCTGGTAGTGCAACTGGCACCCGAGACACTGGCGTCCCGTGCACACTTCCCGGCCCTTGCGCCACAGTACGTGCGTGGGGCAGACCAACCAATGTTCGTGTGCCATGTAGAGCTTGACCGCGTCGCCATATGCAAAGAGTCCGGGGCCACCGATGAGCGACACGTTGTGAAAGTTGATCACGTCGAACGCGCGCTCGGCAAGCAGGCGTTTGATCTTTGGCCCGTTGATGATTGGTCGACCGGTTTGCTGGGTGAGCAATGGCGAGAACGCCCCGATCCCGCTGCGCAGCGCGATCACCTCCAGTCCGGAGGGCTCCGGTTCTGCCGCTGGCACGGGTCCCTTCGCGAGGGCCTCGTAGGCATCGGCGTCGTGGATCACTGTCACCTGATGCCCGGCATGCACCAGTCCTCGGGCGAGCCGCTGGATCCCGATGCCATCGCCGCCAAAGTTGTAGGGCGGGTAGAACGTGGTCAGGAATCCGAACCGAAGTCCGCTCATGCGGCCGCCGCCTCACGCAGCGCCGCCAGCGCGAGGCGTGCGCTCGACTCCCAGGTAAGGGCCAGAGCCCGCGAGCGCGCTCGATCACCCATGGCACGCCGGGCAGGCTCATCTGTCATGAGCTGTTCGAGCGCCAAGGCCAACCCGCGCTCATCACCCGGCGTGACAAAGATGCCACCCCCCTCGAGCAGTTGCGGGAGCGGACTCGCCGTCGTTGCGATCACGGGCGTTCCGGTGGCCGCACCTTCCACTGGGGGCAACCCGAATCCTTCAGACGCGGACGGGAGCACAACCGCGAGCGCACCAGCCAGAAGCGGCACGAGGGATTCGTCCGGCAAGAATCCGGTCCAGTGGACAAGTGCGGCGGTGCCACACTGCTGTATCGCCTCCTCAATGACGGCGTGGGCGCCATGAAAACTGTCTCCCGACCGCGCGCCGACCAGCAACAGGTGCACTGGCGCGCCGCCCGCCGATGCGGTGCGCGCGTGCGCGCGGACCAGCACGTCCACGTGCTTGTGCGGGCTGAAGCCACCGACGTAGGCAAAGTATCGCGCCCCGTCCGGTAACCCTGCCATCGCTCCCGCCTGATGCATCGCTTCGGCAGACGGGGTCGTACGATAGATCTCCGCCGGTGCCAGCGGAGCGACGCGAATCCTGTTCGCGGCCAGACCATGCACGTCAGCAATCTCCCGCGCGGCATAGTCGGAGATCGTCAACACCAGCCGGGCTTGACGGAGGGCGAGCCCCACTTTGGCGCGCCAGAAGAGACGGGCCTTCCACGAGGGGAGCGTAAGTTCTGGAAAACGTTCCGCGATGGCATCCATCACGGTGACAACAGTTGGTAATCCGAAGGGGACCGGGAAGTAGGTGTAGACCGTCGGAGAAAAGAACACATCTGCGCGGTCGTGCGAGACCGCTCGCATAAATCGATACATGTCGGCCGGTGATCGGGACGAGTCCGCACTCGCTGCCGTCGTCGGAGAGACGCGCTGCGGCACCACAATCGTCCGCACGTTGGGGGCGTCGAGCGAGAAGACAGCGGCGGCGCGTGCGTCGAGAAAGCAGAGGAACTCGTCCTCTGGCGCCTCACGGACCATGGCCGTCACCAATTCCCTGGTGAAGCGACCATACCCTCGGGCATTCGCCCAGCAGGTCGCATCGACACCGATCCGGAGACTCACTCGGCCAGCCGGCCCAGAGGCCCAGATCGCGATTCAATGCAACGCATGGCGTCGTACGGCGGACAACTCGAGTGTGGCATGAGCGCAACAGTCATGGCGATCCTGAGGGGGCAGTGCAACTGGATAGAGAAATGGGACTGCATTATGGCGGCAGAGTGGGGCATCTTCCATGCCTGCGATCCCACAGAATTTGCGCGCAGGTACGCGCGATCGCGGCGGCCCTGTCATGCATCGCGCGGCCCGTCTCGATCGATTGGGTGGCCACGCCATCGCGTCACCGTCACCCGACACGCGTATGGCCGTGAAGAGAATCCAGAGGGGTCCACACCGTCGAGGCCAGGCGCGATGATCCTGCTGGCTGAGTGACGACTCTGGCACAGCCGTTGCGGCCCCAACATCCTGTATCCACTTGATTCTCACTGACACCACTGAGCAAGGAGTACCGATCATGGTTGAGCGCCGGCGCGTATTGGGAATGGCCCTCGCGGGACTAGCAGGGGCCGGGATCCCAGGCACCCTGAAGGCGGCGGCGTCTCAGCCGATCATGGCCGACGATTGGCTTGAGGCCATCGCCCACAAGGAGTTTCGGGCTTTCCTCGACATCCGAAGCTTTGCGCCGGATGGAACGCCCTTCCGGAAGGCGTCCAACCTGCTCAAGGCCTTGCTTGAGGCGCACGGTGCCAAGCCCGATCAGGTTGGTATTGCGTTTGGGGCGGGTTCCTCGTCGATCGCGCACGTGCTGGGCCCCAAAGTGTGGACCGAGTACGGCGTGGGTCGCAAGGTGGCCGGCCTCGCGCGGCATCCAGCGGAGGCGGCTTCGCTGCAGAACGAGCCAGCGAAATGGGCCGCCACGGGCGGTGAGGCAGTCGCCACGATGCGCGCGGCCGGCATGCGCGTGCTGGCCTGCCGCAATTCGATCGGCCACTGGGCGCAGGACTTTGCTGCCGCATCGGGCGAGACGCCCGACGCGGTCAATGCCAAGCTCATCGCCGGGCTCCATCCCGGGGTCGAGCCCGTGCCGGCGATGATTGCCGCAGCCGTGCTCGCCCAGCGCCGGAACCTCTCCTACGTCGCGATCGGGTGAGCGGCTCTCCGGGGCCGGGGCAGTCCCAGGAGCGGCGTGCATCCACTGGTCCCGCCGCGCGACGATTGGAGCGATTCGCAGCCGCCTGGTTACTCGTGCTGGCGCTCTTCTTCACGTTCCGCACGCCGGCGTGGGGATTGTACGATCCTCCTGCGACCGGACTATTGCCCGGGCTTATTTACGGCGGTGCTGCGGCAATTCTCATCCTGTGCCTGCGGTGGGGTACCGTGAGGCGGACGACCCCAATCGGCCAGACGGCCCTTGCGGCCGTGGTCGTCCTCATGGGCCTGTTCTCGATGCTCGCCGTGCAGCGAATCGTATTTTCACGCATCACCGCGGCATCGCAATTTTCCTGGCCGCCACGCATCGACCGTCTCGCGGCCGTGGTGCTCGACTCGCTCTCGTCCACAGATCAGGCGTCATGGGCAGCGCATGTCGCGTCCCACCGGCTGCTCGATGAGGGGCGGGTGGTGTTACCGATCAGCATCCCGGTCGAGTGGCCGTTCCCATCCAGCATCGCGCTCGGGACGCGACGTGTTGAGTCGGACGAGATCGAAGTTTGGGCGCGAGCCGGTGATGGGACCGCGGTGTGCCTTCCTGTGCTCCTCCGCTCCGACTTACGAGCAGACTCTGCATCGCGGAAAACGCGGTGCGTCGACCAGCACGAGGGACCGAGCGAGGTAACCTTTGCTGCCCCCGACAGAGACACGGGGCCGCAGCCACGCTCCACCTCCATCGGGCGACGATCGCCATGGCCCCAATACCGATTCGATGCAGCACACACCGCCATCGCAGGGCGGTCTCACGTTGGCACCGACTCTGCCCAAGCAGGATGGATAACGACTATTGACGGGCGGATTCGCGCGAGTGTGAGTGTGAGTGACGACCTCGTGATGGTCGGCGGGCACGGCACAGGAAGTTTCACGGTCCTCGACGCCCGGACCGGCGAGGTACATTGGATCGCCCGGGCACCGAATTGGATCCACCAGGACCCTGTCACGGATGGCAACGTGGTGGTGGTTGGTTTTGGCGACAACACGGATTCATTCTCTGGTCGCGCGCCTTCGGGCGTGGCAGCGTACGAGCTCGAAACAGGGCGACACCTCTGGACTGCCTTCGATGGCGGCTCAGTGATGACGACTGCCGTCCTGCGCGATTCCATGGTCGTCTATGCCTCCGGGGTTGGCCTGGTTCGGAAGCGTAACCTCTTTACCGGAGCGCTCGAGGCGATCGACACATTGCCCGGTGGGGTGATCATGGCACCCCCAATGCTTGTCGGCGACACGATTGTCTTCACGCTGGAACCCGATCATGTATGTGCGCTCTTGTTCTCGACGATGGAACGACGATGGTGCAGACGGATTGCCGACCTGAGAATGATGGGACATGCTGCGCCGGCCGCTTTCGAGGGACTCGTCGTCGTTAGCGGTGTGGGCAGCTTTAGCTCGGCTTCATTGGCGGAGTACCGCCGGATGAATCGAGCGTTGCAATCGCGCCTGCTCCGGTCGGCGCTATTTCCGGGGCAAGTTGAAGTCCACTCGGGTCAGGTATTCCTGGCACTCGGCCTTCACGACGGCTCCATCCGCTGGCGGAGTCACCTGTACGGAGATCCACGACTCGTTCCTGGCCACACCGCGGGTACGGCGACCTTCGGCGACGCAACGGGAGTGATCGTCCTTCCCGTGTCAGATAGCGTTGTTGCCTTCGATCCCGAGACAGGTGCCGTTCACTGGGCCAGCGGGGCGAATGGTGCCCGGGCCGCCCCGCTGATTCTAGGCGACCGGGTGCTGACCGCTGGGCGCAACGGCGTCATCGAAATGCGGAAGCTTGCGGATGGATCCCTCACCTGTGCCATCCGCCGCCGCGTGGGCTGGGATCGCGCCGGACCTGCCGTCGCGGGTGACCTCGTGATCTTCGCCAATCTCGATGGAGAGATCGAAGCGATTCCGACGCGGGAGCTGCTCGAATGCACGGTGCCTGGTTCGCAACGACCGGCAGGTGCCCAATGATTCGACCGCTGCAAGGGGTATCTGCAGCGCAACCCCGCCGCACCATCGGGTTGTCCGCTCTGGAGCGACTCGCGGCCATCTGGTTGCTCCTGCTGGTACTTTTCTTCGCACTGCGCGTGCCGGCCTGGGGCAAGTATGACCCGCTCCCAACAGGGGTCATCCCGGGCGTCTGTTACCTCGGGATTGCCGCACTCCTGCTTCTCGTGCTCCGTCGAGCCGGGCGATCTTCCCTCGTCACGCGATGGGCTTCCCACACCGCGATCTTGCTGTTGATGCTCTTGTTCACGGGCATGGCGTGGACACGCGTCGAGCTCGTACGGGAAGTCAACGCCGCACCCAACCCGTGGCCGCCGCGCCCGGAGCGCATTGGAACGACCAACCTCGACTCGCTCTCGCCGTTGCAGCGCGCAGCATGGGGTGCGAGGATTGGTGGGCACGTCGCATTGGACCGCGGTCGGCTCGTCTTGCCCCTGACCGTTCCGCCAGAGTGGCCCCTCCCAAAGGACGTCGAGTTCGCAGTGCGAGAGCGCGGTCCCCAGGAGTTCGAGCTCTGGTCGCGGGTCAGCGATGGCACCGCGGTTTGCCAATCCATCCTGCTCGACGCCAACATCGTGGTGGACAGCGTGGCAAGGAAGCAGCGCTGCAGTGATGCGCACCGTGCCCCGTCGGACCTTTACTTCGCCACGCCACCGCGAATCGCCGACGCGTGGCCCAGCGTCTCAGCTCCTGAGACTCGACCGGCTTGGCTCCAATACCGCGCCGACCCTGCCCGTACCGCGCGTCGGGAGGATACGGGTGGCACCCAGCCGATCGGCGGCTGGCACACGCTGCTCGACGGTCGCATCCGGGCCAGCGTCAGTGTCGCAGGCGATCTGGTGTTGGTGGGCGGGCATGGTACGGGGAGCCTGACCGCCCTGGATCGCACCTCGGGAGTGGTGCGGTGGATCGCCCGGGTCCCGAACTGGGTGCACCAGGATCCCGTCACCGATGGCCGGATCGTGCTGGTGGGATTTGGTGACAACGACGGATCCTTCAGCGGGTGGGCACCGTCGGGAGTCGCGGCCTATGACCTCGCAACCGGGGCGAGGCGCTGGACTGCCTTCGATGAAGGATCGGTCATGACGTCGCCGATCATTCATGATTCGGTGGTCATCTACGGCACCGGGGTGGGCCAGCTTCGGCAGCGATCCCTTGCCAGCGGAGCACTCCTGATTGACCGGATGTTGCCAGGCACGGTCACCATGGCACCGCCGGTAGTCGTAGGGGACACGGTCGTGTTCAGCCTCGACCACGGGATGGCCTGCGCACTCCTGATCGAAACGCTCGAGTCACTCTGGTGCCACGAGTTTCCAGACATTCGCAAGCTCGGGCACGCGTCGCCGACGATTGCTAATGGCAGAGTGTTTCTGAGCGGAGTCGCCACGGTCATGTCACCATCCCTCGCGGAGTTCCGTGAGCTTTGGCATGTTCTGCAGTGGCGATTGATTAGGTCTGCGCTCTTCCCCGGCAAGTACGAAGTGTACGCGGGGCAAGTGTTTCTGTCCCTCGATCTCCATGACGGACACCAAATCTGGCGAAGCAAAATCTTCGAGCACTTTCGCGACGTCGACGGGCACACGTCCGGGACGGCGACGATCGAGGACTCCATCGCGGTGATTGTACTGCCAGTCGCGGACACGGTGGTGGCATTTTTGCCCCGCTCCGGAGCGACGCTCTGGACCGCGAGCGGCCATGAGGCGCGTGGACCACCCCTGATCCTGGACCATCAGGTCATCATCGCAGGGCGGGATGGCGTCATCGAGATCCGTGATCTTGTGAGCGGTGTGCTGACCTGCACCGTTCGCCGGCCGATTGGCTGGGATCGTGCCGGACCGGTCGTCTCGGGTGGCTTGGTCATCTTCGCCAACCTCGACGGCGAGATCGAGGCGATCCCAACCAGCGATCTCCTCGGTTGCACGGCCGCCGGTTCGCGGCTTCCTTCGGATTGACGCGGCAGTCGCCAACGATTCCTTGAGCGCGAACTGGGAACGCCGCTGCTGCCGACACCTTCAAATTGCCTGCACTGACGCAGGGCCTTGCCTGTGTGTGGAGTACCTCAATGCACCCACCTGATCGTCCCTCCAGCGTCCCGCGCCCTGGCATGATTCTCCGACTTCTGGACACGGCCATGATCGCTGGCATTGTTGGTTCGGTGGCATTCTTGGTGTGGCGAACGCCGGTACGGGACAGCCCTGACCTGATCCCAAGCACCCTGTTCGCGGACAGCCTTTTCGTGATCCTGGGGATCTTGCTTGTGCGTGCCCTGAGGGGGCGCGGCCGCTCCCCGAGCACTGGCCTGCGCGCGTTCGTCGGCTTGGTCACCCTCGTGCTTGGGGGGATGGCGTTCGCTCGGCTCGGCCTCCTGCGATACGAGCAGAATGCGGAGCACCCGGTGGCGCTCGCCGGCGCGACGATCGCATCCGTGAGTGGATCCGCACTGACGGCGCCTGAGGCCGCCGAGTGGGCGGTGCGCGTTGCCCTCCATGCTGCATCCGACCCGGCCGTAGCAGGGACCGTGCTTGAGATTCCTGCGAGCTGGCCACTCCCGGCCGGGGCAATCCTTGGCGTCCGCGAACTCCCGGACGGCGGGAGAGAAATTTGGGCGCGTGCCGTCGCCGGGGAAGAGACTTCCACGTGCCACGCCCGCGTGACGGCCAAGTCTGAAGAATCCGACGGAACGGAACTCATTCCCAGATGTGACGCAACGGACGCGGTTCCCCCAGGTCTCGTACTGGCACCGCCACACCGCAGTGCGGACACGTCGACACGGCCCTCCGCGGCGACGGGCGCCACACCGTGGCTCCAGCATCGCGGTGACGCACAGCGGACGGCATCAGTAGAATCGGGTGATTCGGTCGCGGCGACGTGGCACACCACGACGCCAACGCGAATCCGGACGAGCGCGAGCGTGGCGGGTGAGTATGTCCTCATCGGCGGGCACGGGAGTGGCTTGCTGGTGGCCCTCGATCGCAGCACTGGCAAGCGGCGCTGGTCCGCACGATTGCCGAACTGGATCCATCAGGCTCCGGTGAGTGATGGCCAGATTCTGGCGGTAGGATTCGGCGACAACGATCGCTCGTTTGGTGGGCACGCACCCTCCGGTGTGGCAACATACGACCTTGTCACGGGTCGCCGTCTCTGGACCGCTTTCGAGAACGGCTCGGTGATGACCTCCCCGGCGATCCATGACTCCCTTGTCACCTACGCCACGTCCAGTGGGGTGCTCCGCGAGCGGCGTCTCACAACCGGCATATTGTTGGGAAGCCAGCAGCTCCCAGGCGAGGTCATCATGGGACCGCCGGTCCTGACGGGCGACACACTCGTTATCACGCTCGATGGCAGCCGCACCTGTGCGGTGGACCTCGTCCCGCTGCACGAGATCTGGTGCCGGGAGCAGAGGGGGTTGCGTATGCTCGGCCACGGCAGTGCGGCCATTGATGCAGGGATCGTGGTGGTGAGCGGAGTTGCCACAGCGGTCACGCCGAGCCTGCGCAATCTGCTCGCGATGCCCCTGACGCTTCAGGGAGAGCTGCTGCGCGCCCTGCTCTTCCCGCAATACCTCGACTATCGCACCTCCCATTTCGCCGGCCAGGTATTCACCGGGCTCGATCTCGGAACCGGGGCCGTCATCTGGCGCAGTCCCTTCTTTGAGCGACGTCGACTGGTTGACGGCCACACGGCCGGCACCGCTGCCCTGCAAGGGGGCTACGGTGTCATCGTCCTCCCTGTCGCCGACACGGTGGTCGGATTCAGCACGCAATCCGGTGCCGTTCAATGGTCCAGTGGTGCGAACGGCGCACGCGGTGCACCGTTGATTGTCGGGAATCAGGTTCTGGTGGCTGGGCGCAACGGTGTCATTGAGCTGCGTGGCCTACAAGATGGTGCATTGGAGTGCACCATCCGCCGGGATATCGGCTGGGATCGTGCCGGGCCGGTCGTCTCGGGTGGCTTGGTTATCTTCGCCAACCTCGACGGTGAGATTGAGGCGATCCCGACCAGCGACCTGCTCGGCTGCAGGGCGCCCGGTTCGGAAGCGGCCCCGCGCTGAGCCTACCGCCCCCCCTGCCGTGCCGGCTCGGGGGGTGGGACAACGGCCCGCTCGGGTGACACTCTCGGCAGAAGCAAACGCGAGTCGGTGGATTCGTGACCGACCGTGTTATAGGGGACTCCGGCGGGGGCACCCCCGAGCGGCCAGTCCTGCTCCTTCGCCGGCATGTCGGGTCTCGGCTGGCGATTGAGATACGCAGCAACATCCCACGCCTGCTGGTCCGTGAGGGAACCCGGCTGACTGAGTGGCATGTTGTGCCGGACGAACGCGGCGGCCACTTCAATCCGCGCCATCGACGCCCCAATACTGAACGACCGGGCCCCCCAGAGCGCTGGGGCCCTCGGAACCACCCCTCCCTCCCCATCCAGACCATGGCAGGCCGCACAGGTTGTGGCGTAGACCGCATGGCCACGGGCGCTGTCCCCCTCCATCGCGGGGATGGCAGGGATGCCCAGACTATCGGGGGCAGATCCGACTGGCAGGCCACGCGAGAGGAAGGCGAGGTACGCCACCATGTCCTGCATTTCGCGACTATGCGTTGGCAGGCGCAGCCCCGCGAGGCTTCGTGTCATGCAGTAGTTGATCCGATCTTCGACCGGGATCACAGCACCGACGCGGTCGAGGAATTTGGGGAATCGTGCAACCACTCCCAGCAGAGGGGCTGCGCCGACCTGGCGCGCATCCGCGAGATGACAGCTGGTGCAATTCAGCGAGCTGAGCGCAAACTCTGGCAGCGAATCGGGGGTGTTGCGCATGATCGCCTGCCCACGCCGGATGGCCGCCCCGAGCGAATCCATCGGGATGGCGGAGTCGGGAGGTGGCGACCACGCGACCGAACCGTCGTCCGTCTGTGATCGGGCGCATCCTGCCAAGCAGACCAGCGCGAGCAGCGCCACGAGGCGCCCTGCGGCCAGATGTGTCAAACGGTGTGGTTGCATATCAATCATCCCTGCTCAAGTAGTCCGAAAAGACTTGGCAAAGGCCATGCCCTCGGGTCCGATGGGCGAAACTGGGGGTGCCGCAGCCTCCTCAGGGCGGGCGGTGGCCGCAGGGGAATCCTCGCAACAACAAACGCCCCGCTCGGAACAATCCGAGCGGGGCGTTCATCATCCAGCTTGCGACGCCGCTAGCGTCCCGTCACCAGCAACGCGACGCTCTTCCGGTAGATCGCGTTGTTCGCCACGATCGGCTTGGCGTATTCCAGCGCGTCGCAACCCGGCGGGGGGTTGCACTTGCCGAGCGCGCAGGGGCCGGCGTTCATGTTGATCTTGCGCCCGTACCCTCCGGATGGCACTTCGAAGGCGAAGCTCACCTCCGGCTGCTTGCTACCGATCAAAAGGTCCGTCGGGACCGGTCCGAGATCGAACTGGAAGGTCACCAGCGAGCCCGCACCCCCGTTGTCGCCGCGGAGGAAGGCGAGCGCCGAGGCGGACCGTTGTTCCGTCACCGGCGTGGCGTTGGTCGATGACGTCTTGACCGTGCGGCGCGCCACCAAAGTCATCGGGTAGCCGACCAATGGATCGATCTGACCCACCGCGCCCGCAGCGGAGAGGTAGAGCCCAACTGAGTGGATGACCCCCGGTCGATTGCCGCCGGCCGGGCCCGCCGTCGTGAAGTAGTACGCCGCGATGTCGTCCTTGGCGCCACCTGGCAGGCAGGCGTTGATGGTGCTGAACGCGGTCGCAAAGGAAGCCGTGAAGAAAACCTCCGGTCCACCAGCCGCCTGCTGCAACGAAGCCCGGAGCAGATTCTCCCCCTCGGCCAGCAGCCACGTGGCAGTGGTCGTGGCGTCACCGGCTGTCGTGGTGCTGCTCTGAAGGACCGTCCCGTTGGCCTGCGCCCCCGTGGCACCGCCTGGCGTCCACCACACGGTCGTCCCGCTCTTCAGGTTGCCGTAGCCGTCGGTCACCCGAACTTTGGGTGCCGGCGAGACGGGATTTCCGGCCGGCAAGACCGCGCCGTAATCCGTCGTCCCGACCACGGCGATGTTGGTGGCGGCACCGGCGACGACGTCGAAGAAGTTGCTCCCGTCAACGCTACCAACCACTCCGACATCGCTGAGGGTCGCAGCTGCCCCGAAGCGGTACCCCGTCGCCGCCTTGGTGATGCGGGTGCTGAAGGTGGCGACCCCGCTGACCGCGTTGGCGGTCATCGTGGTGGCACCCCCCATGAAGGCGAACTGGTTGAGCGAAAGCGTCACGGCGTTGTTCGCAAGCGTGACCACGTCACCCAGATCTGAGCGGATCTCCACCCGCGCCGGGATCGCGGCATCCGCCGAGTAACTCCCGGCGGCGGGTTGCGTGAAGACCAATGTGCTTGGTCCACTCGAGGCGATCAGCCATGCCGGATCTGCCGGTGAGAACCGGATCACAGATGGGTCAAGGCCAGCCGGCGCACCAAGGGTCGCGGTGAGCTTGGTATAGGCGGTCCGGTACGCCACGGTGTTGCCGAAGTTGAGGCAGGTGACACCCACCACACCAGCCGCGTCCGTCATCGCCCCATTCCCACAGACCGTGGCGTTGCCAGGTGCCGCCGCGTACGGGTCCTTGACGGACGGAGCGGTGGCAAAGCTTGCCGTGACACCGGGAATCGGCGTCCCGCGACGCGTCTGAATAGTGACCGTCGGCAAGCCAGCGCCGGTCTTGGTTGTCCCAATCGTACCGTCGATCGTCGCCGGCGCGCTCAAGAGCGTGGCGTCATTTGGGGTGGCGCGGAGGAATTCGCTGGTCGAGCCGCCGACTCCGCCCGCCGAGAAGAGATCCGCGTCCACTGGCGCGAAGGGGGAGAACTCACTGGTCGAACCCCCGACGCCACCGGCCGATGGGGCACGACGCGCGGCATTGGCTTCTGCGGGCAAGATGAGACGCGCCAGTGTCTGCCATGCCTTCCCCGCCCAACTCGCCGACGCGGTCGTGCTTCCCACCGTGCCGCAGGCGAGCGTCATTTCCGCGGGAAGCGGAACCCGCGGGAGTACTTCAAATCCAGTCGTCTTCTGGTGGCCCAGCACCAACCGATCCAAGAGCGCTTGGATTTCTGCGTCACTCAATCCGGAATACAGCAGCGGATCGGTGCTCGGACAGACGCCAACCGTCGCGAGAGCACCTGGCTTCAGGGCGCCCGACAGCTTCCAGTTGAAGACCAGCGGATACTTGTCGAGCAGGGTGACCAAGTCCGACGGCACGCCGGGCGTCACGGTGACGATGGTATTTTCGGGCACCGCATCCGCTGGAAACTGAATCCCCGTCTTCCGATCGGCAGTCACGAAGGTCGTCAACCCGTTGCCCACCGGAACAATCCAGGTGTTGGAGGGATCGGTGATCCCCGCATCGATTCCCACGAAGCAGAAGAGCTGATTGAGCAGACTGACAAAATCCTGTTGCGTGATCGTCAGCGGCTGCTGCTGGTTCTTCTTCAGCATGAAGTCCACCAACGCGAAGGTCTTCTCCTTGGCGGTGGGCACGTCATTCACGGTCGTCATCTGGTGAATGATGTTGTTCCATTTCCCCAGCACGGCGTTCTGGTCCGGCGACGCACTGAATGCCTGGGTCAGCAGGAGGCGTACAGCCGCCGTGTCGACAGTGCAGGTCGTTGCCAGCCCCGCGCTCCCGGATTGCGGAACCGCCTTTCCAGATTCCGTGGGCAAAAGCGCGGAGTCTCCGCAGGCTGTCGTGAGAACAGCGAGTAGCGCTACACAGTGCCACGCAGAACGGCGCATCAAGAGCACTCCTGAGGGAGGAATCAGCTTCAGAAAACAGGGATGGAAAAGCACTGACCGGGAACCGACCAAGGCTATGATATAAGGCGAAAGCGAGATCTACGCCATTGATTCGGCGTTATTACTTGACCGCGGAATGGGTTGCAGCCGAACCGGGCCACCTGTCATTTCGTGTCGCCAATCAACCGCTTGAATTCCGGCACATTCTCAATCGGCCGGTACCACCAACTCGGGCTCGCCTTCAAGGCCACCCGGCGGTCATCCGAGTAGGAGAGGAAGTTCTTCAGGTCCCGCAACGCCGCCGTGGTGTCCCCCCGAAGCCCGCCGACAAAGGCCGCGTACTGCGGCAACTCGACATTCGG
>JAHECN010000061.1 GCA_024641735.1 Gemmatimonadota bacterium
TTTGGTCATGCAGCGCGCGCGCCAGCAATTCCTTGCCGGTGCCGGACTCCCCCTCAAGCAGCACCGAGGCGCGGGTCGGGGCCACCGTCGCGATCAGTTCGAGCAAGTCCCGCATCGCGTTGCTGCGCCCAATGAGACGCCGGGTCGCCGTCATCCGGGAGATCTCTTCGCGGAAATTCTCGTTGTCTTGGCGGAGTCGGGCGTATTCGAGGGCGTGGTGGATCGTGATCTGGAGCTTTTCGGCGCGGACTGGCTTGACCAGATAGTCTGCGGCGCCGGAGCGCATCACCAGGACAGCTTGCTCAATCGAGGAATCCCCGGTCACCACGACGAACGGAACACGCGGCTCCCGAGTCGACAAATGCTGCAACAAGTCGTTGCCGTCGTGCACGGAGAGGTGGAGGTCGGCGAGCACCATCTCGATGCCACCGCGGTCCAAGGCGGCCATCGCCTCGGTGGCGGAGTCGGCGAGCACCACGTCGTGCCCAAGATCCTGGAGAACCTGCTCAAAGAACGCGGCAACAGCCGGTTCTTGATCGACACAGAGAATTGTCGCCACTACGACGCGGCGGAGGTATGGGGCACCGGACTACCTCATCACAATGTGGCGGGAATTCGAGCGGTTTCGCGTCCGCTCATGTCTTACCAAAAGTAGCCGATAACCAGCCCAGTGTCATCCTTTCGGTGGAGCCAATAGTCGATGCGGGTTACCAACAGCCTGCTCCAAGATCGCATGCTGCAGAACCTGCAGCGGCAGAACAGCGCCTTGCTGCGGGCGACTGAGCAGGTCTCCTCTGGGATCCGCAATAGCCGGCTCTCGGATGACCCGATCGGTGGGGCCCAAATCCTCCAGACCGACTCGGCACTCCGTGCGGTCGAGCAGTACCGGCGGAGTGTCACGTCAGTGCAGTCCCGGCTGGCCGCAGAGGAGTCCACGCTCGACCAACTCGGCGATCTCCTGTCGCGGGCCAAGGAACTGGCAACCGCACAGGGGGGTGCCAATTCGAACGCCCTGACGCGGGCCGCCGCCGGTGCGGAAGTCCAATCGCTCCTCGACCAGGCGATCTCGCTCGGCAACCTCCAGTTCGGCAATGACTTCCTCTACGGGGGTCAGGCCACCGGGAGCGCGCCGTTTCAGCCGGATGGGACGTATCTGGGGACGGCGACCGGGCGCCAGGCAGAAATTGGCGCCGGCATTTTGGTGGACACCGTCCATAGTGGGCAGGAGATCTTCGTGACAAGCGGAGTGCTCTCCTCCCTCACCGCCCTGCGAGATGCCCTGCAAGCCAATGACCCGGCGGGTGTCCTTGCCTCCAACGGCCCTCTGAATTCGGCCTTCGATGCAACCCAGATCACGCTGACCGAGATCGGCGCCAGGACCCGGAACCTCGAGCTGACAACGGGCTCACTCGGAGCACTCGAAACATCGCTGATCGCGAAGCGCACCACGCTCGCTGAAATCCCGCTGGATGAGGCGATCCTCAACCTCTCGGCGATCCAAACGGCGTTGCAGGCGGCCTATCAGTCGACTGCCACCATCCTGCGGACCAATCTGACGGAGTACCTGTGATGACGGCTGCCACCATCCCGATGCCGCAGCACCTGACGTTCGAGTCGCACATCTTCGGCTCGCTCACGGTCCCGCGCAGCGAGATCATCGCCTTCCCGGACGGATTGCCCGGGTTCGAAGAGTGCAACCGTTTCACCTTGCTACCGACGTCGGCGCAGGGACTGTATTGGTTGCAATCCACGGAAGTCCCGGCCCTGGCCTTTCTGGTGGTGGAAACGCGCCGTATCGCGCCCGGCGCGTGGGACGACTACCCGACGGCGCTCGCGATTGTCACACTCCCAGCTGGCCCCGGCCCCGCCTCGGCCAATCTACAGGCCCCCGTCATTGTGGACACCGAGCGTGCCTGTGGCCGCCAGCTGATCGCCCCAGAATGCAGCTGGGGCACGACCCATCCCTTCGACCTCAACGCCCTGGTCCCTGCCCCCGCCCGCTAGCCGCTCAGACTCCCGGCTCTCCCGCCGATAACAGGACAGCGGCCGACTTCTCGGCCGGCTCAGCACCAGCTCCGGAGCACGGACGCTCCGTCGACACTGTTAAGGGAGTAACAACACCATGGCTAGTATCCAGACCAACATCGCCGCGAATCAGGCGACCCGGAACATCACCACGTCAGGCCTCGGGCTTGACCGGCAGATCAACAAGCTGTCGTCCGGCTTCCGGATCAACCGTTCGGGCGATGACGCGGCCGGCCTCGCGATCGCCAACAAGCTGCGCGCTGAGGGCCGCTCGTTGCAGCAGGCCTCGCGCAACGCCGCCCAAGCGAACTCGATGTTGCAGATCGCTGACGGCGCCGTGAACACCATCTCGGGCATCCTCGACCGGATGAAGGAACTCGCAACCGCGTCCAACTCCTCCTCGATCGGCACCCAGCGCACCAAGCTGGACGCCGAGTTCCAGTCGTTGCTGCTCGAAATCAATCGTATCGCTGCCACGACGCAGTACCAGGGCTCGGCGCTCGTGAACGGCACGCTCGGCAACGCGGTCACGGGCGGCACGTACGCCGGCCAGTCCACGCTGAACGGCGCGGCGTCGGGCACCTACACCTTTGCCAGCGCTGCCGGTGTGGCAACGTTGAGCTTCGGCGCAGGCGCCACGCTGGTCACGCAGGCGATCACCATGCCGGCCGGTGCGGGCACGTACAACTTCGACAAGCTCGGCGTCTCGGTGACGAATGCCGCCGGCTACCTCGTGGACGGCGTGAACGCCCAGACGATCATCGTTGCGGGTACCGCGGTGAACTTCCAGGTCTCGTCGTCAGGCGCGTATGCCGGCAACGACTTGGTCTCGCTGGCGCAGGTCAACCTCACGACCGCCAGCACTGGCCTGAACGTCGCCGGCCTCGATGTCTTGAGCGCCGCGAACGCCCAGACGGCCCTCAGCCGGTTGGACACCGCCATCGACCTCTCCAACACCGCGATCGGCACCATCGGCGCGGCGCAGAGCCGGATCGAGTTCGCCTCGGCAAACGTGGCCACCGTCACCCAGAACGTCCTCGCGGCCGAGAGCACCATCCGCGACGCCGACATGGCGATGGAGACCACCTCCTTCACCAAGTACCAGATCCTCCAGCAGGCTGGTATCGCGATGCTTGCCCAGGCCAATGCCTCGGCGCAGAGCGTACTGTCACTCCTGCGATAAGCTCGTAGGTTCGGTGCGAGGGTCGCTTCGGCGGCCCTCCACCCCCCCTCTTTCAGGACGCTGCGATGACGACCCCGCTCTCTTCATTTTCCGGTGTGATTTCAGGGTTCAACTACCGGGATCTCGTCGATGCGATCATCGCTCAGGCACGCGTCCCCGCCACACGTTGGGAAAACGAGCAGTCCGCGAATACCGCACGGGTCACCGCCCTCGGCACCTACCGCTCACTGCTCACCCAAGTCCAGACCGCCTCGAAAGCACTCCGCACGGGAACGGCGTTCGACGCGATGAGCATCACCAGCACCATCTCGAGCGGCACCCGCGCCGTGGCCACGGCTACCGCAGACAGCACGGCCTCTGCAGGCAGCTACCGAGTCGCCGTCACGCAGCTTGCGCGCGCAGAGAAGCTCGCCGGCAGTGGCGGGACCGACGCCGTGACCGCGCTCGGGACGAGCGGCGACTTCACGGTGAACGGCCAGAGTGTCACCGTGACCGCGACCGACACGCTCAATACGCTCCGCGACAAAATCAACACCCTCAACAGTGGCACGACGCCGACCAATGTGTCCGCAACGGTGCTCACCGTGGGGCTAGGCGATGCGCGCCTTGTTCTCACCAGTACGCAGAGTGGCGCCAGCGGCATCACGCTCGCTGACACGAGTGGCACCACGCTCCAGACGCTCGGATTCCTGGATGGAATGGGTGCCAAACAGACCGCCGCGATTCTCGTCTCCGGCGCCGACGCACTGTTTACGATCGACGACATTGCGCTGACCCGGACGAGCAATGTGGTGACCGATGCGATTGCTGGCGTGACGCTCACGCTGACGGGCGATGACGTCGGCGCCGTCACGACCTTCAACGTCGAGCGTTACGCGGACGCGGCACGTAGCTCCATGCAGCAGTTCGTCGACGCGTACAATGAGTTGGTCGCGTTTCTCAAGGCGCAGGGCACCGCGAGCGGAACCGGCGCACCCCCGGCACTGTATGGGCAGTCGCTGATCCGCACGGCGCGATCACAGCTCCCCTCACTGCTCCTGGAAGCGGTCGGCGGCGCGGCGGCAGACCTTGCCACCGTCAGCGCCGCGGGCCTCTCGCTGACACGCGACGGCACCCTCACGCTTGACACGACCCTGTTCAACACGGCCTTCACCACGCGGCAATCCGACCTCCGTACGCTCTTTACCGAACAGCGGACCGCAACGGGTGCGGGACTGGAATTCGTCTCGAGCGCAGCCTCGGCGAACGCTGGCACCTTGGCGGTGGATGTCACCAGCTTGGCCACCCAAGCGTCTCTGGTTTCGAGCGGCTTTTCGGGGATCTACGACGACGGCGGCACCGCCGACCAACTCACCGTGACCGACAGCGGCTCCGGCGTCGCTGTTTCCATCGCGCTGACGACCGGCATGACCACGGGCGATATCGTGACCGCGCTGCAGTCCGCGCTCGACGCGGCGGGCGTGGCGATCACCGCGAGCGCGGCAGGCAATGAACTTCTCTTGACCCAGCAGGCATTCGGCTCGACGGAAGGAATCAGCATCGACGTGACAGGTACCGGCGACGGCAGCTCCGAGCTCTGGACCGGTCCTCTCTCCGCGAGCGGGACCGACATGACCGGCACGATCGGTGGCGAAGCGGCCACCGGGACCGGACAACTGCTGGTTGGGGATACCGGAACCATCGGCGCCGGATTCACAGCGCGCTACACCGGGGTCGCCACCGGGACTGTCGGCTCCATCACGCTCGGCCTCGGGGCCGGCGCACGGGTCGAGCGCCTTCTTGATCAATTCCTGAATAGCGGTGGTGGCTTTCTGGACAAGAAGTTGGCGGAGATCTCCATTCGTGGAGAGCGTCTCACCTCGCAAGTGAACGCACTCGACAGCCGTCTCGAACGGCGGCGCGCGGCGTTGCTCCGCTCCTTCTTTGCGATGGAAACCGCGGTAGCGCGGCTGCAGCAGCAATCGACCTCGCTCCAGAGTTTCATCACGTCCTCCAGCAACAAGAACTAGGTACTCCATGAGCTATGGTTCGACCGATCGGTACCGCGAGATGGAAGTGCAAGCGATGTCGCCCGCCAAGCGGCTGGTACTGCTCTATGCGCACCTGCTGGTGGCGCTCAAGCAGGCCCGCATGCACTTGGTTGCTGGCGAGATCGAGGCCCGGTGTGAGAAGCTGATCCGCGCCGAGGAGATCGTTCACGAACTCTCCTACTCGTTGGACCGTGAGGCCGGAGGTGACTTCGCGGAGCGCCTGGCCGGACTCTACGCGTGGATGCTGGGACAGTTTGCCGCCATCCATGCCAAGCCGGACGTCGCCAAGCTGGACGCGGTGACGGCGATCGTGACCGAACTGCATGGCGCGTGGGAGCAGGCCGCCGCTCAGCTCGTCGAGCCGGTCGGGAGGTGAGGGTGGCGACGGGCCCGAGTGCCGATCGTGCGGCGGAACTCCTCGCCGCCCAGCTCGCCGACCTGGCGCGCTATCGTCACATCGTGGAGGCGCAGAAGGCCGTTCTCCGGATGGGAGACGCGGGTCTCCTGGAGAGCTTTGCCAATGAGGCCGAGGGGATCGTGGCCGACATCTCCTCCCGGGAGGTCCAAATCCTCGCGATTCGGGCCGCCGCCCAGGCGGACGGGGACAGCCGGCCGACGGCCCATCCGATCGCCGACCTGCACGCGAAGGTCGAGCGAGAACGGTCGCTCGCGTCGGCCGCGGCCCGTGACCTGGCCGCCCGAATGGAGCACGAGGCGAGCGACATTGCCCGCCAGATCACGGAAATCGGTCGCCAGCTCGACCCTGCCCCGGGGGGGTATCGCCCCAGCGGCGAGCCAGGCGATCCCTTGATGTTGGACGAGAAGGTGTGACCGCTCAGACTTCTGGGGAAGCTGCCGATAGTCACGTCATAGGAATAGGCCCCGCCGGCCAGTGACCCTTCAAGGCGGATTCGGGGTGAGCAGGGAAGGACCCATGCGGGAAGGGGGTAGGCAATGACAGTCGAAGGACTTGGGCGCCCCGGCGCCGCACAACCAGAACCGCGTCGCACCGACGCCACGACACGTGGGCCGGCAGTTACCGCCGCACCACCGAGCGGCGAGACGCCGCGCGTTGAGGCACCGGCCATCGACTCGGTGCAGCTCTCTCCGGAAGCCGTCGCATTGGCAACCGCCGAAGTACCGAAGCAGACGATGGAGCCGATCCGGCTTCGTGAAATCACGGCCAAGATCGCCGGCGGGGAATACGAAAGCCCGCCGACACTCGAGATCCTGACCGACCGTCTGCTCGCCGTCTTGCGCGGCGGCACCTGATCCGCCGCTAGAGTCGGATCGTCAGACCATCCTGCAGGGTGTTCCTGTAGGCGCGCCACGCTGGGACCAGTCCGACCAGGACACCAGCCACAATCACCCCACCGAGGTAGAGCCACTCCAGGCTCCCCGGTGGGGTGATTGGTATGTAGACCCCGAAGTGTCGCTCGGCGAGCCCCTGCCCCACACCCAGCAGCCCGTACACCAACCCCAGCCCGACGAACGCACCGACCACGGCCAACAGGCCCGATTCGAGGACGAGAAGCGCGGCGATGCGACCCGGTCCAGCCCCGAGCGAGCGGAGAATCGCCATCTCCCGGCGCCGTTCTTGTAGCGTGCTATAGAGGGCAACCAGCATCCCCAACAAGCCGACGATCAACACCGCCCCTGTGATGATGCGGGCGCCGTCCTCCGCATACCCGATGGAGTGCCACAACTCGGTGAGCGCTACCGCGGGAAGGATCGCTGTCAGGGGTTCCACCCGATCCGTGTTCATCTGGCGCTGGAGCATCAGCGAGGCGGAGCGCGCCTTGGTCCCGAGGAGGAACGCCGTGAGCTTGTGCGCATGTCCGGCATGTTCATCCGCGGAAGTCGCCAGACCTTCACCCTCGGGAGCCGCGGCACCGGGCATCGGTGGCGGCGCGGGGGCGGTGGGTGTGGCACTCGCGCCGTCTGCCCCGGGCAGCTGCAGCGGGGCAAACTTGGGCTGAGTCCAACCATCCGGGGATTCCGGCGCCATCCCCTCGTGCATCCCTTCGATCCCCTCGAGCGTGATGAACACGGAGCGGTCCACGGGGGTGGAGGTCCGGGCGAGAATTCCCACCACGGTGAACGGATGTTCCTCATGGTCGCTGATCCCGGTGCCGCGCAATCCGTGCGTCAGGACGATCTCGCTACCGATGGACAACTGTCGCGTCTTGGCGACCTCGATGCCGATCACGACATCACGCTCGCCTTCGAAGAGCCGCCCCTCCGCCGCCGTCACGTTGCCATCATTGCGGTAATGGTAGTGCTCGAAGAACGCGGACGTGGTCCCCACCACCCGATAGCCGTAGTAGGAATCGCCGAGAGAAATGGGGATCGTCCAGGCCACGCCGGGATGCCGCGCCCACCGCTCATAGGTGCTCCACTCCACCGATCCCGCCGGTGCCCCGAGGCCAAAGACCGAAGACATCAACAGTTGCTGCGATCCCCCGCGTGCCCCGACGATAAGATCGGTACCGCGGATCGTTCCGGCGAAGCTCTCGCGGATGCCTCGGCGCACCGTCTCGACGCCCACGAGCAACGAGACGGAGAGCGCGATCGACATCACCGTGAGGATGGTGGTGAGCCGTCGGTTTCGCAGAGATCGCAAGGCGAGTTGCAGGGTCAGCATCTCAACGCCCTCCGGCCGTGTTGAGGGTCGGCAACGAGAGGACGCGGTGGAACCGAGTTCCAAGGGCAAGATCGTGTGACACGAAGAGCAGCGTGGCTTTCGCTTCGTCGCAGCACTCGAAGAGCAATTCCAGAAAGCGATCGCGCAGGTCGGTGTCGAGTGCCGACGTCGGTTCATCAGCGATGATCAACTCTGGGGCACCGATGAGGGCGCGCGCGGCGGCGACCCGCTGCTGCTGGCCGACACTGAGCTCCGTGACCGGGGTCGTCAGGAATTGCCCCAATTCGAGCCGGACTGCCAAACGCTCCGCTTCGGAGGCGATGTCGAGCCCGCCGCCAATCCGTGCGCGTCGCTTGGCGTGCAGGCGACAGGGCAACGCGATGTTCTCGGTGACCGAGAGGTAGGGAATCAGGTTGAAGAGCTGGAAGAGGTAGCCGATGTGGGTCCCGCGATAGCCATCCCGCTGCGAGGAAGGCAGCGTGGCCAGATCCTGCCCCAGGATCCGCACGCGTCCCTCGGTCGGTGTCAGCACGCCGGCGATCAGGCCGAGCAGCGTGGTCTTCCCGGAGCCGCTGGGGCCATGCAGGAAGACGCGGTCGCCGGCCGCCACCGTCAGGGTGTCTAGACGAAGGACCTCGCGCCCGGGTCGATACCCGAAAACAAGGTCCTCGATGGCGATCGCCGCCGGGCGGTCACTCACTTCTTGACGGGAGTGTACGGCTTGCTGTCGATCCCTTCCATCTCATAGTAGCTGGCGCCATAGACCGACTCGGTCTGCCGCAGGTGCAGCACGCCCTCAAACATGACCGGGTCCCACCAGCCAATCTTGACCGTCTTGCCACCCTTCATCTTGACGTAGACCATCTGATTCGGCGGCGGCGGCGGCGTGTGCACGCACGCACCGAAGTACGGCACCAGCAGGAACTCATCCGCTTCCTGCATGTTGTCTTCGAGCGGGACGATGAACGCCGCGATCTTGACGAGCTTGCCGTCGAGGGCGGCGAGGGAAGCAGGCGCCTTCCCCGTGTTGAGGTCCAAGCCGCCCAGTACGCGCCAATCCACCAGGACCGGATCGAGATCAAACGCGTCCATGGCCATCTTTGCTGGCGAGCGAGTGAACTCGGACGCCGCATCGGCGACGGGCGCGAATGCCGCGAAGGTGGCAAAGACAAGCGCGGGAATGAGCATCGAACAACCTCCCTGAGAATTCCATCCCATCAACGTTCTAGACCCATGATACGTAAAAGGGAGCAAATAAGTTGCCCTGTCCCTCCCCCAATTCCAACCCAATGGAGACGTCCCCATGGCCCGTTTGAAGGTCGGCCTCGGTCTGATACTTGGCGCAGCCGCCTGTAGCGGCGGTTCGAGCCCCGCGACCACTCCCGCCCCCGCTGCGACGCCGGCTGCAGCCGTCGCTCCCGCGGCACCGGCACCCGCCCCAGGCGCAGTCACCGCGGCAGGTGGCCGTGGTGCAGGCGCGGCGGGTCGTGGCGCAGGCGGTGCAGGAGCCGCGGCGGCAGGTCGCGGCGGCGGCGGACGTGGCGGCCCGCCGGTGGACAGCACCAAGTACGTGCGGACCACCCCACCGTCGGACCCCATCATCCAGCAGATGTTTGAGGAAGGAATGACCAACGGGCAGGCCGGGAAGCTTGCCCAAGTATTGATGGACTCGATCGGTCCGCGACTGACCGGATCGCCGGGGTACATGGCCGCGACCAACTGGGCGGTGAAGACCTATGCTTCATGGGGAATCCCGGCGGAGCGGCAGCAGTACGGCACCTGGAATTCGTGGCGGCGTGGGCACACGCACGTCGACATGATCGCACCGCGCGTCCGCTCACTCGAGGCAATGATGCTCGGCTGGAGCCCTGGCACTGGCGGGAAGGATGTCATCGGCGACGTGATCCTCTACCCTGACACGAAGTCGCCGGAAGAGTTCGCCACCTGGGCCGCCGCCAACGCCAAGGGGAAGTTCGTCCTGATCTCGGCGCCGCTCGTCTCCTGCCGCATGGCATCGCAGTGGGCCGACTTCGGTCAACCAGGGGCCGCACAGCAGCTCTCCCAGCTCAACAACGCCGCGCGCGCCGCGTGGGCTGACCGCACCAAGCAGGGCGGCAACATCAATGTCTGGACCAAGCAGTACGGCGTGGCCGGCGTGATCGGCAACAACTGGTCGCAGTACCCGGGCATCGACAAGATCTTCGGCTCGCCGAAGCAGACGGTCCCGACGCTCGACGCGAGCTGTGAGGACTACAACCTCCTCTACCGCTTGGCCGAGAACAATCAGGGCCCGAAGATTCGCCTGAATGCGGACGCAGAGTTCCTCGGCGAAAATCCGATGTACAACGTCGTCGGGATGATCAAGGGCTCCGAGAAGCCGAACGAGTACATTCTCCTCTCGGCCCACTTCGACTCGTGGGATGGCGGCTCTGGGGCCACGGACAACGGCACCGGCACCATCACCATGATGGAAGCGATCCGGATTCTGAAGAAGGTGTATCCCAACCCGAAGCGGACCATCCTCATCGGGAACTGGGGCAGTGAAGAACAGGGGTTGAATGGCTCGCAGGCCTTTGCGGAAGATCACCCGGAGATCGTCGCCGGCATTCGCGCGGGCTGGAACCAGGACAACGGAACCGGTCGCGTGACCTCGCTCAGCGCGGGCCCGGTCACCAATGCGACCGAGAACCTGACCTCCTGGTTGATGGCTGTTCCTTCCTCGATCAGCGGGTGGGTGCGTCTCTCGGCCAATGCGTCACCGGTGGGTGGCAGCGGCTCGACCGACGGCTGGACCTTCCAGTGCCGTGGCGCACCGGTGCACGGCATGGGCGCCCTGAGCTGGGATTACTCGAACACCACCTGGCACACCAACCGCGACACCTATGACAAGATCGTGATCGACGACCTCAAGAACAATGCGACCCTCGTTGCCATGCTCACCTACATGGCCGACAAGGATCCGACGCTCCAGGCGCCACAGCTGATCAGCGTGAACCCGGCCACACAGGCCGCGCTGACCTATCCGATGTGCGGCACGAACAACGGGTCGAAGGCGATCCGGAAGAGCACGGATTCGCCGCGGTAAGTCGTCGGTCGTCGATCGTCGATCGTACCAAGCCAACGGGCCCGCTGCGCAGTGCGCAGCGGGCCCGTCTGGTGATTGCGGTCAGATGGTGCGACCCGCGATTGAACTACTCGTCGTCGTCATCGAACGAGAAATCGTCGTCGACGTCTTCATCCTCGTCGTCGTCCTCGTCCTCATCTTCGTCCTCATCTCCGTCGAGCTCCTCGTCCTCGTCTTCCAGATCGAGGTCATCCACGTCGAAGAGCTCCTCGCCGTCCTCATCAAACCGGCGACGCATTACCGCGACGTCCACCGACGCCTCCCACGACGTCTCCCACGACGACATGTGCCTTCCTCCGTTTCAGGTAGTAGTAGTAGTCCAGCTCATACCAGGGTCATGCACTCAGACGTCGGCACCCCGGTTTGCCGCCCGCTGCGCCTTCTTCCGCTCGTGTACCAGGAGCTGGCGCTTCCGCAACCGGATGTTCTCCGGGGTGATCTCGATCAACTCGTCTTCTTCGATGTATTCCAACGCGTACTCCAACGTGATCGGCCGCGGGGGCTCAAGCTGGATGTTTTCGTCGGACGACGTGGTACGCATGTTGGAGAGCTTCTTCTCCTTGCCCACGTTCACGTCCATGTCGCCCGGACGCGAGTTCTCCCCGACGATCATCCCCTCGTAGACCAGCTCACCCGGCGCCACGAAGAGCTGCGCGCGATCCTGCAAATTGTTCAACGCAAAACCCACCACGGGGGTTTCGCGATCCGCCACCAGCACCCCGCGCTTCCGCCCGGCCAGCGGTCCGGCCCACGGCCCGTACTCGAGGAATCGGTGGTTCATCATCCCCGTGCCACGAGTATCCGTCAGGAACTCGGAGCGATATCCGAAGAGCCCGCGTGACGGGATCCGGAAGGTCAGGCGCACCATACCCTGCCCCGGGTTCCGCATCTCGGTCATTTCGGTCTTCCGAGGCCCGAGCTTCTCCATCACCACGCCCATATACTCCTCGGGCACGTCAATCGTCAACTCCTCGTACGGCTCGAGGCGTCCATCTGGTCCATCCTTCAGGATGACGCGCGGGCGGGAGACCTGGAATTCGTACCCCTCGCGACGCATCGTTTCCATCAGGATGCCGAGGTGGAGTTCACCACGGCCCGACACGGTATGCGTGTCCGGTGAGTCCGTCGGCTCCACCCGGAGGGCGACGTTCCGTTCCAACTCCTTGAAGAGGCGATCCCGCAACTGCCGGGAAGTCACGTACTTCCCTTCCCGACCTGCGAAGGGGGAGTTGTTGACGATGCAGTCCACCGAAATCGTCGGCTCTTCGACCGCGATTCCCTCCAGCCGCTCCTGGTGGTCAATCGACGTAAAGGTCTTGCCGATTTCGAGCGTCTCAAAGCCGGAAAGTGCCACGATTTCGCCAGCCTTCGCTGATGGCACCTCGACCCGGTTCAACCCGTCAAACGTGTACAGCTTGGTGATCCGGCCCCGCTCGACCTTCGGCTCGTCCACGACCATGCCTGGCTCGCCAAGCGGCAGCAGCGCGACCTGATCGCCGACGGTGATTTCCCCGCGCTCGATCCGCCCGATGGCGATCCGGCCGATGAAGGACGAAAAGTCGAGCGTCGAGACCAGCATTTGGAACGGCCCCGCAGCGTCAACCGACGGCGGCGGCACCGTCTTGAGCAGCGTCTCGAAGAGGGGCTCCAGCGTGGTCCCCGGCTGGTCCAAGTGGAGGGTCGCCGTGCCGGCACGACTCGACGTGTAGAGGAAGGGACAGTCAAGCTGCGCTTCCGTCGCATCGAGGTCCATGAACAGCGACAGCACTTCATCGTGGACACGCATCGGCTCGGCGTCCTGACGATCGATTTTGTTGATCGCCACAATCGGCTGGAGCCCGAGCGCCAACGCCTTGCGCGTCACGAAGCGCGTCTGCGGCATCGGCCCTTCGGCGGCGTCGACCAGGATCAACACCCCGTTCACCATACGGAGGATCCGTTCCACTTCGCCACCGAAGTCGGCGTGGCCCGGGGTATCGACAATGTTCATCTTCACGCCGTGCCACGTGATCGCCGTGTTCTTGGCGAGAATGGTGATGCCCCGTTCCTTTTCGAGCGGGTTGGAGTCCATCACGCGCTCTTCGACATGCTGGTGTGCGCGAAAGGCACCAGCCTGACGAAGCATCTGGTCCACGAGGGTCGTCTTCCCGTGGTCTACGTGCGCGATAATGGCAAGATTCCGAATTTCCACAACACTTCCCTGTCCACGAGCCCAATAGGTCACTTCAGGGCGGCATATATACCCGGCACGCCTAGTGGCCGCAAGGCAATCAGGGGGCGTGCGCGGCCGCCGAGGCGTGGTCCTCATGCCCGCACCATTCGGCATCGCAGGCGTCGCCCGTCTCCAACTGAATCGTCACATGTCGAATTTCGAGCGATCCCATGGCGCGCTCCATCTGCCGCAGCACCTCAGGATGCTGTGACAAATCGGGCACCACCGCGTGCGCGCTCATGGCCACCAGACCGCTGGTCACGGTCCAGATATGGATGTCGTGCACCCGCGCCACGCCGGCCACGCCCAGGATCTGGGCCTCGACTTCGTCCACGGAGACGTGGGGCGGAACCCGATCGAGAAGAATTGTCCCGCTTTCCTTGACCAGCCGCCAGGCGCTCCGGAGGATCAGCAGGGCCACCAGCACCGAGATGATCGCGTCCGCCGGCAGCCACCCGTAGAAGTGGATCACCAGGGCGGCGACGATTGCCCCGATCGAGCCGAGGACATCGCTCATGATGTGGAGATAGGCACCACGGACATTCAGATCGTGGTGATGGTGGCCGTGAAGCACCCGCAACGAGAT
>JAHECN010000196.1 GCA_024641735.1 Gemmatimonadota bacterium
CGTGGCGGTCACGGCGGGAGGCGGCGCCTCGACCACACAGGCCATGAAGAGCATTGGGGCAAAGCGGAAGAGGGATGTCATATTGGAAGGTACGGTAAGAATCTCGGGAGGAGAACCGTGGCGGTCGACCCGCGTCGCGTGGGATTGCACGTCCTGTTGGTGCACGGCATGGGTCGCACGCCACTCTCCATGCTCGGGCTGGCGCACGAGCTTCGGGGTGATGGCCACGCGGTGTCCTCGGCCGGCTATGTCGCCGCGTGGGAGCCGGTCGATCAGATCGTCGCGCGCCTCCACGCGCGTTTGGCGCAACTGGCCACCGAGGAGGCGCCGTATGTCGTCATCGGACATTCACTCGGCGGCGTCCTGTTGCGGGCCGCACTCGCGCGCACACCCGAACTCCCCTCCCTGCCACGTCATCTCATCATGCTTGGTACGCCCAACCAATCTCCCCGACTCGCCGGGAGGGTCCGCCGCTTCTGGCCCTATCAATGGCTGAGTGGTGAGGCGGGACAACTGCTCGCGGATTCTGAGTTCTTGGCCACGATTCCAGCGCCACGTATCCCACACACTATCATCGCCGGCACTGGGGGTCCCCGAGGAACCTGGAGCCCCTTCGGTGGCGAGCCTAACGACATGATCGTCGCGGTCAGCGAAACACGCTGCGCGCCGGGGGACCCGGTGATCGAGCTCCCGGTCCGACACACGTTCATGATGAACGATCGCAGGGTGCGACAGATCATCCGGGACCTCCTGGCACCCTGAGGCCGTTCGGGCGATCCGGCGTCAGACTCACGTCCTCCTGGGGCCGTCTTGCCGACTGGCTCACCGGACCACATCTTTTTCTGGCACCCGACCATCCCGAAGGACATCTGGCACCAGCGCCTGCCTAGGCCAGATGATTGGTGTATCTGTTCCCCCAACGGAGCATCTCCATGAGAATGACCAGCAAGGCACTGCTCGCGGTCGCAGCCCTCGGCCTCGCCGCCTGCGCCGAATCGCCCAGCCTCCCAGAGGCGCCCTCGACCACCGGCCTGCAACCCTCCTTCAGCCAGGAGTTCGCCTCACCGGGCAATCACATCCAGGTGATGCCGACCAAGGCGCAATATTTGGAGGGCTGGGCGAAGGGGGGAGGCAAGCCCAGCGGGGGCGGCGGCGGCGGGAACACCGGCATCTTCTTTCATGGCGGCAACATCATCTACACGCCGAAGGTCGCGGCCATCTATTGGTCGAACCAGCCGATCTATGCCGGTGGTCCAGCATCGGGCTCCGTTGGCACCGGCGCCGGTGACGGCTCATTGGTCGGCCACTTCATGCGCAACCTCGGCAGCAGCGCCTACTGGCAGATCAATACGACCTATACCGACGGCGGTGCCGGGAAGGTGGGTGGGAGCCTCACGTATACCGGATACTGGGCGACACCCACGGGCCCGAGTTCGAACGTCTCCGACGCCGCCGTGCAGGCACAAGTCATCGCGGCCTTCACTGGCAACCACCTCTCCTACGACCCCTCGACCGTCTACGCCGTCTTCAGCGGTCCGGGCATCAACTTGGGTGGAGGATTCGGGAGCCAGTACTGCGCCTACCATGGCCACTTCACCTGGAACGGCAACGACGTGAAGTACGCTGCGATGCCGTACAACAACGACTATCCCGGTGGCTGTACGGCGGGGTCGTCGCCCAACGGGGACGCCGCGGCCGATGCCGAGGTAAACACGTTGGCGCACGAGATCGAGGAGTTCGCGACCGACCCGGACCTCAATGCCTGGTACGATCGCCGCGGCTACGAAAACGCTGACAAGTGTGCGTGGAACTTTGGCAGCACCTACTCCGTGGGCGGCCAGACCGCCAATATGTTGGTCGGCGGAAAGCACTTCCTGGTGCAGCAGAACTGGATCAACTCAGGGTCAGGGGGATGCCGCCTGACGCTCTGATCGACGATGGCGTGAGCGGACACACGACGGCCCCCGAGTATCGGGGGTCGATTGTGTTTCTCCCCGAACGCCGCGGACCACGGAGATGTCCCGAGCCACTCCCAACAGACTACTCTTCGCCATCCCCGCCACGAGCGCTCCCATCTTGGAAATCGGTTCATGAAATCTCGTCCATCGCATCGCACCGCTATCCGTATCATCGGCCTCAGCTCTGCGGTCTTCCTCCTCCTCGCGATCCCATCCTCCGAGCCCGCAATCCCACCTGCCGCGCCGGCGGGACGCGCCTTTGT
This sequence comes from Gemmatimonadota bacterium, assembly GCA_024641735.1. Taxonomy (GTDB): domain Bacteria; phylum Gemmatimonadota; class Gemmatimonadetes; order Gemmatimonadales; family GWC2-71-9; genus Palsa-1233. The sequence continues at coordinate 2,222 of JAHECN010000196.1, forward strand.
CTGGAATCAGGACGCGCTCTGGCAGTCCCTCGAACGTGGCTTCGTCGCGGCACGTGCCTCGGGATGTGCCGACACGGCGAGGACAACCCGAGAGTTCGCGGCACTCAACGCACGGATCGCCTCAGTACAGGGCGCACCCCTGCCGTCGGTCGCGTCGGTGCTGGATTCTCTCGAAACAGAGTTCTTCGCACTCGCGCCACATGCCGCCGCCTGCGCGGAGCTGCTTGAGCCGTACGTCGCCAGCTACACCGCCATGCGCGAGGCCATCAAATGGCAGTCCCGGAACTGGGACATGGATGGCGTCAAAACTCGCAGTCGTCTCTACCGCGCCCTCTACGGCGGACGCGCTGCCGTCGAAGAAGTGATGTTGCAGCACGGCGAGCGCGCCGTGACGCTCGTGGCCGGCACCAATGAACCCTCCGCCACACCCGTCGCGCTCTCGCATGGCGTCGCGCTCCATTCCGGGGACATGCTGGTCTCACGCGGGGGCTTTCCGACTTCCGCCCTGATTGCGCGCGGCAATGACTATCCCGGAAACTTCTCGCACGTCGGCTTGGTCCACATCGACGCGGTGACGCAAGAGATCTCCGTGATCGAAGCCCACATCGAACTCGGCGTCGCCATTTCGAGTGCCGACGCGTACCTCGCCGACAAGAAGTTGCGTGTCATGGTGCTGCGGCCACGGGCAGACCTTCCTGCCCTGCAACGCAACCCGATGCTGCCACACCTCGCCGCGACCGCGATGCGTGACCGCGCCATGGCAGAGCACATCCCCTACGACTTCGCGATGGACTATCGTGATCCCTCGAAGCTCTTCTGTTCGGAGGTCGCCTCTTCCGCCTATCACGACCAAGGCCTCGACCTCTGGGCCGGCATCTCGACCATTTCCAATCCTGGATTGCGGCGCTGGCTCGGGGGTTTTGGCGTAACGCACTTCGAGACGCAGGAGCCATCCGACCTGGAATACGACCCGCAACTCACCGTGGTCGCGGAATGGCGCGACCCAGAACTCCTCTTCGATGATCACATCGGGAATGCCGTCACGGACGTGATGCTGGAGGGTGCCGAACGCGGTGACCCGCTTCGGGCGGCGTGGTACCAGCTTCCACTGGCTCGCCTTGCGAAGGGATATGGATGGGTGGTCGGGCACTTCGGAAAGCGTGGCCCGATCCCCGAGGGGATGACGGCGTCCGCCGCGCTCCGGAACAAGTCCTATTCCGCACGACACGACGTGCTGGTGGGGCGCGTTCGCCAATTGGCCGCAGCCTGGCACGCGGAGCACGGCTACCCACCGGCCTATTGGACGTTGGTGGAGTTGGCGCGCGAGGCGGCCGCCCCATGAACACCCCATGCATCTCACAAAGAGGAATCACCATGCGCACAGCGCTGTCGCTCGTCTTTTCGTGGACGCTCCTCGCAGCCCCGCTGGC
>JAHECN010000197.1 GCA_024641735.1 Gemmatimonadota bacterium
ACGGGGCTCATGATGTCGGCTCAGCCAGCCAGCTGCGCACGACCCGCGCCGAGGCCTCTGGCGCGGCGAGAGAATCTCCCTGTGCGCGAACCCGGAGCTGCGCCGCTTCTGGTGTGGCTGCAGCCGGGAGCACTCCCGAGGCCACGTCCTGTCCAGGGAGTGCGGACGCTCTGGCTGGGGCAGCCGGGCCGGGCTTCAGCGCCCGCATACCGAGCATCAGCGCAACCAGCACGGCCAAGACCGATGCGACCGGGTAGGTCAACCGGGTCGCGGTGTCGATGAGGCTGGTCGTCGGGACCTCTTCCTTGGTCACCGGAATCACACGCTCCGGCGTCGGTCCCCCGAACGGCACGGCCAGCACCGTGACCTGATCTCCACGCAACGAATCGAAGCCGACGGCCGTTCGCGCAAGCTGTTCCAATTGCACGCGCTGTTCTTCCGGCAATCCCGCTCCCCCATCAAGCGCACGCGAATTCACCATGGCCGACACGGAGAGCTTGACCACATTGCCCGTGCCACTGATGACCTTCTCCACGGTGCGTGACGTCTTGTACTCGAGGTTCACGATGCGGGGGGCTCCAACGGGAGCACTGGCGGAATCGCCACCATCGCTCCGGCTCTCCTTCTCCAGGACCCGGCCGTTGGGATCGTAGGCCTCGGTAGTCCGATCGAGCTGATCGAAGTTCAATTGTGCGGCGACTTGCACGCGGACATCGCCTACGCCGACCGCCGTGGTCAGCATCTGTTCCACCTTTGTGGCGAGATGCTTCTCGACGCTTTGCTGCAATTCGAGCTGCCGCGACGAGAGTGCCATCCCGCTGCTCTCGCTGCCGCCGAGCCCGGTGAGGGGACGACCACTGTCGTCCAGCACGGCGACATCATCGACCGCCAGCCGTTCCACGGAATTGGCGACCAACTGCGCGATCCCGCGCACCTGTTCTCCGCTGAGCGGTTCGGTGCCGGTGAGCGACAAGACCACAGCAGCTTGCGCGGGACGTTCGAGGCGACGCAACGGCGACGATTCTGGCAATCCGATATGGACCTGCGCACGCTCCACGCCCCGCAGGTTCCCGATGGTGCGGGCCAGCTCGCCTTCCAGCGCCCGGCGATACGTCACGTGCTGCGTGAAGTCTGTCATGCCCCACGACGGTTGATCGAAGAGCTCCAATCCTGGACGTCCATCCGCGGGAAGGCCATTCTGTGCCAACGCCACGCGTGCGCGCGCTGCGTCGCCACGTGGGACAAGAATGGAGTTCCCTTCAGCGCTGAGCTGGTAGGGGATCGCGGCCTTGGTCAGGCCGTCGGTCATCTTCGCCATGTCGGAGAGGGCGACTCCCTGATAGAGCGGCACATATTCCGGCGCACTGGCGATGCGGCCAAGGAAGACCGCAGCCACCAGCAGCACAACAGCCAAGCTGAGGACGAGGAAGCGCCGATTGGCGTCGAGGCCGCGAAACGCGTCGAACACGCCGTCAGACCGACATGTTCATGATCGACCGATACGCGTCGGTCAGTTTGTTGCGCGTCTCGACCAACAGCTCGAGCGAAAGCGACGCCTCTTCCGCAGCCGCCATCACTTGGTGCAGTTCGACCGGTTCGCCACGAAGGAAGGCACTAATCAGGTCTTCCTTCTGTTCCTGCATCCCGGTCACATCACCGAGCGCGCGTTTGAGCAGATCACTGAACGGCGCGTCCCCGGTGCCGATCCCGATCGGGAGACGACTCCCTGCCGAGGTGATCGGCGCGATGCCCGCGCTGATCGGGAGAATCGGAGTGCTCATGGTCAGGCCCTCACGTCGATACGTTGGCCGATCGGTGCTTCGGCGTCACGGGCCACGGCGCCATTCGGCCCATAGCCAAGCGAGCCGAGTGCCGCAGTGCCGAGAAAGAAGGCCCGCTCCGCGTCGGTCAGGACGCTCCACAGCGGCGGAGGCCCACCCGAGGGAGGTGCAGCGGCCGAGGCCTGCGGCGCCTGTGGCGCAGCAGGCCGGATGGCGCCACCGGTTGGTGGCGTCGGGTAGATCGGGTAATTGGGAACCCGAGAAATGGTCACGCGAGCCGCTCCAAAGAATCAGTCAGATGTCGAGTGCCCGGCGCAGCATCGCCTTGGCGGCCTGGAATACGGTGGCATTGGCATCGTGCATCCGCCGCGCGACCATCAAATCGACGGTCTCGGTGGCGAGATCCACGTTGGGATATCGGACATAGCCGGTCGCATCCGCATCGGGATGCCCGGGATCGTAGACCAGCCGCCCCGCAGACGGATCGGTCACGATTTCGGTCGTGGGGGCGCCTGTCGCCGGGTCGATCCCCGCCACGGCGACCTGACGTTGGTAGGGCCCACCTGCCGCCGTTCGGGTGGTCTCGGCGTTGGCGATGTTGTTGGCGATGACCTCGATGAACTTCTGCTGCCGCGACATGCCGCTGGCGCTCACGCCGAGCGGTCCGAGCAGCTGTCGGATCGGGCGCGGCACGATCGGGAAGCCCCCGCCCACCTCAGCCACGGTCACGCATCGCGGTCCGGAGGTCGCCGTAGGACTTCTGGAGGAGCTTGGCCGTCGCCTCATAGCGGAGCTGGGTGTCCGCGAGGGCGGCCATGTCCTGGGCAAGTTCGGAATCCCGCGCCGCGAGGGTCGCATCGAGCTGGTCCGCGAACCCTGTGGTAGCGCTCATATCCAGCGCGTTGGCCACCCGGTTCGCGATGGCGCGATGGGTCGCACTCTGCTCTTCGAGCCCCCCGCGGAGGGTGTGGCTCACGCTCCCTGCCCCAAAAAGTCCGCTGATCATCACTGCTCCCGGAAGAGTCGTCGCTCCCTCCGGGAGCAAACGTCATACCGGGGCGCCAAGTGGCACCTAAGTTGTTACAGGTGAACAGCTTGTGTGATCATGGGGCGGCAAGGCACCCCACGGGGCGGCAGAAAGTTCCCCCCCGCACTCGGTCATCCTTTCCGACTGGTCGGATCAGGCCGCGTTCGGAGAGTTCAACTTGTTGCGGAGGGTGCGCTCAGAAATGCCGAGCAACCGGGAGGCTTGTGTTCGGTTGCCACCGGTTGCCTCCAAGGCTCGCTCGATCGCGATCGCCTCGAGGTCCGCCAAGTTGATCGGCAACTCGGCCTGCTCGCTGGCGGCGACACCACCGGCACGGGCGGGAGGGGTCTCCAGTAGATGGAGATGCTCGGCGAAGAGGGTCGTGGACATCGGCCGGCCGCGGGCGAGGATGACGGCGCGCTCCATCGCGTTGGCGAGTTCGCGCACGTTCCCTGGCCAGGAATAGCGGGAGAGGTATTCCATCGTGTCTGTCGGGACGTCCGGCTCCGGGACACCCAGATTCTCCGCGGCGGTCCGGAGGAAGTGCTGGACGAGCAGCGGGATGTCTTCACGCCGCTCACGCAGGGGAGGCGTCCGCACCGGCACGACTTGGAGCCGGTAATAGAGGTCGGCGCGGAAGCGCCCCTCAGCGACCTCGGTGCGGAGATCCCGGTTGGTGGTCGCGATGATCCGAACGTCGACTTGCACCGGCTGGCGACCACCGACGCGCTCGAATTCCTGTTCCTGAATGACCCGAAGCAATTTGGACTGCAGATCCAGCCGCATCTCGGAAATTTCGTCGAGCAGGAGCGTGCTCTGGTGCGCTCGCTCGAAGGC
>JAHECN010000005.1:0-16810 GCA_024641735.1 Gemmatimonadota bacterium
CTCGGCCCCTTCATGGCGACGCGGGACGAGATCCCCGACCCGCATGCACTGAATCTCTGGCTCACCGTGAACGGCGAGCGGCTGCAGCAAAGCAATACCGACGACCTGATCTTCAATATTCCGGTCATCGTCTCCTATGTCTCGCAGTTCATGACGCTGCTCCCGGGCGACGTGATCTCCACCGGCACGCCAGCTGGTGTCGGGCTCGGCTTCACCCCCCCACGCTATCTCGTCCCCGGCGATGTCGTGGAACTCGGTATTGACGGACTCGGCAGCTCACGGCAGCGCGCCGTGGCCACACCCGGCACGCCGAGCGCCTGATGCCACGCATCGACGCCCACCAGCACTTCTGGCGGTATGACCCCGTTCGCGACAGTTGGATAAGCGACGCGATGGCGGTCCTGCGGCGCGACTTTCTTCCCGCGGACCTCGCGCCACTCCTCGAAGAACATCTCCTCGATGGCTGCGTGGCGGTGCAGGCCGATCAGTCGGATGCAGAGACACACTTCCTGCTCGATCTCGCATCACAGTATCCCTGGATTCGCGGTGTGGTCGGTTGGGTCGACCTCCGCTCTCCCGACGTTGCGGAGCGGCTCGCCGAACTCGCCACCAATCCATGTTTTCGCGGCGTGCGCCATCTGGTACAGGGCGAACCGAATGATGCGTTCCTGCTCGAACCCGATGTGGTGCGAGGGATCAGCGCGTTGACCCCGTTGGGGCTGACCTACGATCTGCTCCTCGTTCCGCGGCAGCTCCCGGCCGCCGCCCAACTCGCCGCGCAACTCCCGAACCAGCGCTTTGTCCTCGATCACATCGCCAAACCGCTGATCAAGGACGGCGTGCTTGAGCCGTGGGCCAGCGACCTCGGCGCACTGGCCCTGCATCCGAATGTCTACTGCAAGCTGTCAGGGCTGATCACCGAGGCCGACTGGGCCGCGTGGCAGCCCAGTGACCTTCGGGGGTACATCGACGTGGTGGTCGAGTCGTTCGGGGTCGAGCGGTTGCTGTGGGGTTCGGATTGGCCGGTCTGTCTCCTCGCCGGGAGCTACGCACAGGCCCACGAAGTAATTGCCGAGTATTTGGTGCGCTTCAGCGTGGCCGAGCGCGAAGCAATCTTCGGTGGCAACGCCGTCACCTGTTACGGACTCGAGGGGTAACCGATGGATCTGGGACTCGACGGCAAGGTTGCGATCGTCACGGGCGGCGCGAAGGGAATCGGCGCTGCGATTGTCCGTGCTGCCACCGCCGAAGGAATGACGGTCGCCATCGTCGATCGCGACGAGGCGGTGAGTCAGGCGTTTGCCGCCCAGCTGCGAGCGGCAGGGCACACCGTGCACGTCGTCATTGCGTCGCTCGAAACGGCGGCGGCATGCGCGGCCGCAGTGGCCGAGGTCGTCGCGAGGTGCGGACGAATCGACGCGTTGATCAACAACGCCGGGGTGAACGACGGCGTTGGGTTGGCAAGCGGCTCGCCGGCCGAGTTCGCGGCGTCACTCGATCGCAACCTCTCCCATTACTTCGCGATGGCGCATTACGCGTTGCCTGCCCTGACGGAATGGCGGGGCAACATCGTCAACATCGCGTCGAAGGTCGCTGTGACAGGGCAGGGCGGCACGTCCGGGTACGCGGCGGCCAAGGGTGCCATCATGGCGCTCACCCGCGAATGGGCGGTGGAGCTGCTTCCGGTCGGCATCCGTGTCAATGCGGTGATTCCGGCCGAAGTGATGACTCCGCTCTATGAACAGTGGCTCGCCACCCATGCCGATCCTGCCGGGAAGCTGCAGGACATCGTGTCCAAGATCCCGCTCGGGCACCGCATGACCACGGCGGACGAAATCGCTGCCGCCGTGCTCTTCTTGCTGTCTTCCAAATCCGGACACACCACCGGCCAGCAGCTGCATGTGGACGGCGGCTACGTCCACCTCGACCGCGCCATCCGCTGATTTTCATGCGCCATCGCCCGACCACCCTGCGCACAGGCCTCCCATGACCCGCCAGACGGCCCCGCTCACGGAACGACGCTTTCTGATCCCGTTGGTGTTGATCACCTCGCTCTTCTTTCTCTGGGCGCTCGGGGTCAACCTCAACGACATTCTGATCCCGCATCTCAAGAAGGCGCTCGATCTCACCGACTTTCAGTCGTCGCTGATTCAAACCGCGTTCTTCGGCGGCTACTTCCTCGCCGCGCTCCCCGCAGGGTGGTTGATGCGCCGAGTGGGCTACAAGCGTGGCATCCTGACCGGGCTACTCATCTGTGCTACCGGCACACTGCTCTTTCTCCCCGCGGCCACGTCCCGAGAATACGGCTTCTTTCTCTTCGCGCTCTTCGTGATGGCGTGCGGGCAGTGTTTCCTCGAGGTCGCCGCCAATCCGTATGTCACCATTCTCGGTCCCCCGGAGACGGCGGCTTGGCGGCTCAACACCGCCCAAGCGTTCAACTCGGTGGGCGCGTTGGTGACGCCGTTCATCGGCGCGACGTTCATTCTCTCCGGCGTTGAGTACACCAAGGCACAACTCTCCGCGATGGGCCCCGAGGCGGTGGAGCTCTATCGGATCACTGAGGCGGATGCGGTGCGCGGCCCCTATCTCGCGATCACTGCGCTCTTCTTGCTGGTGGCGTTTCTGATCTGGCGGACGCGCCTCCCCGAAGTGCGTGCGGAGGAAGGGGTCGAGGCGCCGGCGGTCGGCAGCATCTTCGCGCACGGCAATCTGGTGCGCGGCGTGTTCGCGCAGTTCTGCTATGTCGGCGCGCAGGTCGGGGTGGCGAGTTTCGTGATTCGCTTTGCCCAGCACGTCCTTCCCGGCACACCGGAGAAGGCCGCAGCCGGCTACCTCAAGTACCACCTCCTCGGCTTCATGATCGGCCGCTTCCTCGGGGCCGCGACCATGAAGAAGATCCCGGCACCAACGCTATTGAGCCTGTTTGCCGCGGGCTCACTCGCGGCCGCCATCACCGCCATCAACACCACCGGGGCGGTCGCCATCTGGATGCTGGTCGCGATCGGTTTCTTCCACTCGATCATGTTCCCCACCATCTTCGCGCTTTCCCTCGACGGACTCGGTGGCCACACCAAGCTCGGCTCCTCGCTGCTGGTGATGTCGATTGTCGGTGGCGCGATCCTGCCGGCGGCAATGGGCTACCTCTCGGACGCGCGCGACATTCAGACCGCCTTCATCATCCCGGCCATCTGTTACATGGTGGTGTTCCATTTCGGATTCCGCGGGTATCGGCGCACAATGACCGGTCGCCCGCTCGATGACGCAGTACGAGCCTGAGGAGGCCTCATGGCACGACGCTATTGCCTGACCCTGGACCTCAAAGACGATCCCGAATTGATCGCCCAGTACGACGAGTGGCACCGTGCGGTCTGGCCCGAGATCCTCGCCAGCATCCGCCAGTCGGGCATCGAGTCGATGACGATCTATCGGCTCGAGAACCGGCTCTGCATGATCATGGACGTGACCGACACCTTCTCGTTCGCGGCGAAGTCGGCGGCCGATCAGGCCGACCCGAAGGTGCAGGCGTGGGAGCAGCTGATGTGGGACTATCAGGAGCCGCTCCCGTGGGCTGCTCCCGGCGAGAAGTGGATGCTGATGGAGCCGATTTTCACCTTATGACCGTGGCCCTCTTCATCCCCTGCTACGTGGACCAGTGCTACCCGCAGGTGGCACGCGCCACCCTGGCGGTCCTCGAGGCGCGGGGCGTGGAGGTGGTCTTCCCGATGGAGCAGACCTGCTGCGGCCAACCGATGGCCAACGCCGGCTGTCAGGATGACGCACGTGCCGCGTCCGAGCGCTTCGTGCGCACCTTCAGCGCATACGACACGATCGTGGCGCCATCGGGAAGTTGTGTGGCGCACGTGCGCCACCACTTCGATCAGCTCCCGCCGACGGACGCGGTGCGGCGAGTGCGAGCGCGAACTGTCGAACTCTGTGAGTACCTCCTGACCCTGCCCGAAGCGCCAGTGGTCGAGTTCCCGTACCGCGTCGGCGTCCATGTCGGCTGTCATACGTTGCGCACGCTCCACCAAGGGACGCCATCAGAGCTCGGCGCCAGTGGCGATGGGCCGCTCCACACGCTGCTGCGCCGGATGCCTGGCATCACACTGGTCCCGCTGGATCGCGCTGACGAGTGTTGTGGTTTCGGTGGCTCCTTCGCGGTGGATGAGCCCGCGGTGTCTGCGCGGATGGGAAGTGACCGGGTGGCGGACCATCGTCGGCATGGCGCCGAGGTGATGGTGAGCGCCGACATGTCGTGCCTGATGCATCTCGAGGGGATCATCCGACGGCAGGGACCGCCGCTCCCGGTGATGCATGTGGCGCAACTCCTCAATGGGGAGCGCCCGTGACCATTCGCGATCACGCAGGGGCCGCCGAAGCGTTCACTGCCGATGCGGAACGAACCGCGTGGCATGACGAGGCGCTCTGGTTCGTGCGGGCCAAGCGCGACGAGGTTACCCACGCGATCCCCGAGTGGGAGGCGCTCCGCACCATCGCGTCCGGGATCAAGGCGCACACTCTGTCACTGCTCGACGACTATCTCGAGGAATTCGAGCGCAATGCCGTGGCGCACGGTGTCACCGTGCACTGGGCTACCGACGCGGATGAGCACAATCGAATCATCCTCGGCATTCTGCGCGAGCGCGGGGCCACACGTCTGGTCAAGAGCAAGTCGATGCTGACGGAGGAATGCGGTCTCAACCACTATCTCGAGGCGCAAGGGATCACGGTGGTCGATAGTGATCTTGGGGAGCGGATCGTTCAACTGGGGCATGAGGCGCCGAGTCACATCGTGATGCCGGCGATCCACAAGCGGAAGGCGGAGGTGGGGGCGCTCTTTGCGCAGCACTTCGGGACCTCGCCCGAGGAGGACGATCCCAATCGCCTTGCGGACGCAGCGCGCGGGCCGCTGCGTCGCGCACTCTTCGGCGCCGATGCCGCGCTTACGGGTGTGAACTTCGCGATTGCGGAGACTGGTGGGATCGTGGTCTGCACCAATGAGGGGAACGCCGATCTTGGCTGCCATCTCGCACCGGTGCACATCGCCTGCATGGGAATCGAAAAGCTCATCCCGCGCGTCGCCGATCTGGGGGTCTTCTTGCGGCTCCTCGCGCGGAGCGCCACTGGCCAGCCGATCACGGCCTACACCTCGCACTTTGTCCGACCGCGGACTCCCGGGCAGTTCCACGTCGTCATCGTGGACAACGGCCGCAGTGAACATCTTGGCCGGCCGGATTTCCGTGAGGCGCTCGCTTGCATTCGCTGCGGCGCCTGCCTCAATACTTGCCCGGTCTATCGGCGGAGCGGCGGGCACAGCTACGGCGCCACGATTCCCGGACCGATCGGCGCCATTCTCTCCCCGGGGATCGACCTCGCGAAGCACGCCTCACTCCCCTTCGCGTCCACACTCTGCGGGTCGTGCGGTGACGTCTGTCCGGTGAAGATCGATATTCCCGGCCAGCTCTATCGCTGGCGGCAGCTGGTGGCGCGCGGTGGTCACCTCGATGTGCCCAAGCGCCGCGCGATGGGGTGTCTGGGTCGGATCCTCGGCTCGCGCCGCTACTATGAGTGGGCCGGGGCGATCGGCCGCATGATGCTGCGCTTGGCGCCGGCGGTCCCCTGGTTGGTGCGCCGTACGGCGTGGGGCCGAGAGCGCGAACTCCCCGTGGCACCGCGGGAGAGCTTTCGTGACTGGTATCGCCGGAATCGTGACACATGAGCAGTCGTGAACGCATCCTTCAGGCGGTCCGCGCCAATCGCCCCGATCGGCGCGCCCTTCCCGACCTGCCGGTGGCCGGGCCGCTCACCGCGGACGCGATCCCGCGCTTCGTGGCGATGGTCGAGAGTGTGGGCGGACGTGCGGTGCACGCACCGTCAGGGTCGGAGCTGGCCGCGATGATCGACCACGCCTACCCGGACGCCAGGGAGATCCTCTCCACGGTGGACGAGTATCCGCGTTCGACCGTCCAGGTCGATCACGACACGCCGCGCGAGGCACTGCAGCACATTGATCTGGTGGTGTTACGGGGGTCACTCGGCGTGGTGGAGAACGGGGCCGTCTGGCTTGCCGATGACGCGCTGCCGCATCGGGCGCTGCCGTTCGTCACGACACACCTCGTCTTGCTCCTTCGCGCCGATCAGCTCGTGGCGGACATGCATGGCGCGTATGCCGTGCTCCAATTGGAGCACGACACGCCGGGGTTCGGGGTGTTGGTGTCGGGTCCATCGAAGACCGCCGACATCGAGCGCGCGCTGGTGATCGGGGCGCAGGGACCGCGCAGTCTGCTTGTGATCGTGATCTGAGTGGTGCTACCAGCGCAGCCCGAGCTTGAAGCCGACATCGGGCGCGTGTTCACTCGGGAGCGTGGGGATGGTGAACTTCGCCAGCTCCATCCGCGTCCCGGAGGCATCAACCCTCAGTGCCCAGAGGATACCGCCTCCCGCCGCCCACTGGCTCGGTTCAAAGCCCGCGGGGAGGGCGATCTTGGCAAGCGGCTCGCCGAACTTGGAGTAGACGAGCAGCTCCCACATCCGTCGCCAACGCTTGGCGGGCGACGGTTGGTCGGGGAAGTATGGGCGTTGTTCTGCCGGCGGCACGGCGACCGACGCAGTCGGATGCACGACCCAAAGTCTGTCCGCTTGGTCGAAGGAGAGCCGCTCGACCGCCGCCTTGGTCGCAGGAATCGTCGGGGTCGGTCCGACCCATGTTGGATCATTGTGTCGATTGGCCCAGGCAATGATCTCTGCCTCATTGCTCCGCTCGTCCTCAGAGACCGGCGCCCTGGCGCCAGCTCCAATGCAGGCAAAGGGATTCAATTGCTCCCGACCTGAGATCGTCCGGATGCATGAATCGGCACCATCGGACCAGACGAATAGAGATCCACTCCCCGCAACCCACTGCATCTCGGGTTGGAATGGAGATCTTTGACACACCGTGACGGGCCCATCGGTGATGCAAGAACGCAGTACGCGGTACCTCGCTTCCGGAAGCCAGAGCGTATCGACGTGTGGGCCATCGCTCCCGCTGAGCACGATCGTTCGACCAGCTACGCTGTCGCGTTGGGTGTGGACGACGCCATCCGAAGAGATCGCGAACGGCCTCCCCGGGAGCTTGGCGACCCCCGACAACGCCCGGACGTCGAGCAGTCGATCGTCTGGGCCGACGGTGATTCGTGTCCCGGTCGCATCGTGCCAGAGCACCAGTGAGCCGTCCCGTTGCAGGAAGGGTCCCGAAAGCTGGCCTCCCAGCGCTGATGCGATTGAATCCGCGCCGGTCAAACGGTTCGCAGCGCCCGCCGAGTCAATGTGCCAGAGGCCGAAGGGGAAGAGGGTGCGAAAGTACAGGTCACCTGACGCTGACCCGACCATGTCTACTATCCCACTCGGCACCAGTTCCTCGACGCTGTGGACCACGCCGACGAACTTGGGAGATGCCTCCTTGCCGCTCCAGCGACCACGAGGTCCACACAATTCTTCGAGTGGGGCCCCGAATTCGTTATTGGAGGGCACAATCCAGATTTCTCCCGTGCGGCGATCCACAACGCCGCGGCCCCCCCCGAGTGAGTCTACATAGAACTCGACAGACCAGTACGCAAAGCCATCGGACTTCCCGTCGCTATCGGCAAAATCGAATGGTGCGATGAGGACGCACACCGGATGGGCAGCGGCGGAACGAAAGCGAGGGTTCTCGCTGGTGCTCAGGTGTCTGGCCGTCACCGCAAGGAGGGAACAGAGAGGCGACTTTGCCATTGCTGAGTCGAGTTGCAGCCAGGCGCCAGGAATCGTGCGTGGGCATGGATCGGACTTCGCGAACTCGGCGAGGATGGCCGCGTCACGGAGCGGCCTTCCTTGGGCGTGCGCCGGCAGGGGCAAAGCGACAAGTGAGATGGCAACGCAGCAGAAGAGCCGCACGAAAACCTCTCGGGGATGGATCAAGCGAAACTCACCGCACACATGCTTGCGGCCGGCATCCGGAGTTGCGTCCGGCGCACTTGAAACGCAGGAAGCGTAGCGCCGCAACTCTAGACGAGGAAGCAGCGGATAAGCGCTACTGCGACGCTGACAGGGTGTCGAGCTACCAGCGCAGCCCGAGCTTGAAGCCGACATCCAGCGCCGGACCGTGCGGCGCGATGTCCTGCGACATCCCCACCTGCAATTCCGGCCAGGAGCGCTTGAGCCGGAAGAGACCACCGAAGTCGAGCGTGGTCTCCCGGCCGTCCAGCGCGGTCCACCCTGTCTCCTGCCAGTTGCCCGACTGAAACGCCACATTGCCGAAGACGGCCTGACTGCCGGAGAAGCGCCACCGGGCACCGAGCATCCCACCGTAGAAACTGCTCTTCTGATAGATCGCGAGCGGGCCAGTCGTCGGGGTCCATCCCACACTCATGCCGCCATCCACGATGATCCGATTCGTCTCGGCGAGACGCGACGTGAAGTTGAGCGCGGTGCCGACCACGCCACGTCCCCATCCTTCCTGATCGGTCGTGGTCGTGGGTAGCGTGATGGTGCCCACAAGTTGTGACCGTCCGAAGCGGACGCCCGCACCGAGCCGCAGATCGGAGAGGAACGTCCCGGGACGCTCGCGTGTGATGGTGCGGCCGTCCGGGAGTGTCTGCTCCCACCCGAAGGTGTCCTTGGGACGACGGTTGCGCGCCGGCACGTGCAGCCCGATCACATCGTGATACCAGTTCAGGAACGAGTCGAGCATTCCGTCATAGCCGCCACGCACCGCGATGTTGCCGAGGACGAAAGTGGTCGGCGAGAGGTCCTTGGTGACCCAGATGTCGTTCTGCATCACTTCGGCATCGAAGAGATAGTCACGATTGTCCGCCGACTTCTCACTCTCGATCGCGTTGGTGTAGTCGGTGACGATTCGCACGCGCCACCGCGTCGACGGCGAGATGATCGGCTGGGCGTAAAGGGCGCTCCGCGATGAAAGCGCAGGGTTCAGCGGTACATACGGGGGGATGTCCTGAGCGCGGAGCGGGGCGACGGCACACGCGAGGACGATCAGCAGGGGGAGGGATCGCATTTGGGAAAGGTAGCGCCTCACTGCTATTCCTTCGGGATGCGCCCCACCGTTCGAATCCTCCTCCTGTCCGCCGTGGTCATTCTTCTTGCCCACCTCGGCGATCAGTACGCCTGGCTCCATCTGGAGAAGGCGGGAGTCTACGACAACGATCTTGGCCGGATGTTCCGCGTCGTCGGCTACCTCCCGGTCTGGCTCCTGCTCGGGGTGGCCCTCTGGCTCCAGACGCGGGATCGCCGGCAGGCGCTGCTGCTCGCGCTGACCCCGGCGATGGGCGGGTTGCTGGCTGAAGTGCTGAAGATCCTGCTTCGCCGAGAACGTCCGGGACTCCACGATGGGGCGTACTTCTTTCGTTCCTTCGCGGATCAGCCGTTCTATACCCGGGATATCGGGTTGCCGTCGTCCCATGCCCTGGTGGCATTCGCCGGTGTCTGGTTGCTCTGCCGCTTCTGCCCGAAGGCCTGGCCAGTCTGGATTGGCCTTGCGGCTGGCTGTGCCTACAGCCGCGTGCAGGCGCACGCGCACTTCCTCTCGGACGTGACCGTGGCGGCGGTGGTCGGCTACTGGATGGTGGCGCTGATCTGGTCCCGGTGGGGCCTCACGGAATGTGGGGACGTCGCCTAGCTGGCCGCCGGTCTACTCGACCCCGTGCACCTTCAGGTCGGGCTGGGCATCCGGATGCGCCGCGAGGTCAAAGGCCACGAAGATCATCTTGGAGAAGGGGTAGAAGAGGAGCGGGGTGACCACCATCATCGCAGGCGCCCCCCATTGCAGCAGGGTCCACGGGATGTCGGGCCAGCTCTTCCCCACCACCACAGCGATCCCCACGAACAGAACGAACTCCGCCACCACCAAATTGAGCAGGTTGGCTCCCACCCGATTTCCCGCGGCCAGCGAGTAGCCGCAGCTGGGGCAGTTGTCGGCCATCTGCAGCCAATGACGGAAGAGCCCTCCGCCACCACAATGTGGGCAGCGGAGGCGGATGCCACGCAGGAGGACGGTATTTCGTCGGGTCATCGGGACAAGTTAACGGGAGCCGGGTGGCCTGAGCGTGGTGATTCGGAGTCCGGGCACGTGACTCGAGACACTCTCGGCGGATTCGACCGGGGAGTCGGTGAGTTGGATTGGAGCCCTATTCTGGATCGGAGTATCCAACTTGGGGATCCCCCGAACCAGCAGGTCGATCAGGTCGCCCTCCTCGGCAACTTCCGGCGCGGCATCGCCGAATGTCTCCTGCCAGATCACCCGTTCCAACACCGCACCGAGGAGTGTGCGGGCTGTCGCCTCGATGGGGAGGAGTGGGAATTCTCCCCGGTCGATGCCGTGCCGGATTGCCCGCTCGAAGGCGAGCCGGCCCTTCGTTAGTAGTTCCGATTCATACAACTCGGCTGCGTCCGGGAAGAGAGGAGCTTCACGGAATACCAGCACGGCCACCCGCCGGGGGCCCGGCTCGCGGAGGACAGCGGCCCAGCGAGCCAGGAGCATGGCAATCACCTCGCGGGCCGTCATGCTCCCGTACGCCTCGGCGATCTCGCGTCCCCGGCACCAGCTTGAGTCCAAGTGTGACTCGATCACGGCGTGGTACAGCGACTCCTTCGAGGGGAAATATCGATACACCGTGCCAACCGTGACCCCGGCAGAGATCGCAACCTGCTCGATCTTTGTAGCAGAAAAGCCCGACACGTAAAAATGCGTCAGCGCGGACTCGAGGAGCTCTGCCGGGCGTGCGGAAGCCCGGCGTGAAAACTTTTTCATATGTAAATGATCGCTCACTTTCGCACTTCTGTCAATGTAAAAGGGCTCCCCGCATTGGGGAGCCCTTTCCCGGGTCGTGAGGATTCGTTTCGGTGGTGTCCTAGATTTTGGAGGTCACCGTCTCGTTCTTCTTCTGCCGCATGACCTGCAGCTTGAAGGTGTCGCCCTTCTCGTAGCTGCGGATGATGCGGGACAGGGCCGAGGGCGAGGTGACTTTCCGGCCATCGACGGAGAGCACCACGTCACCGGCTTTGAGGCCGAGGCTCTCATTCTTGCCGACATTGAGGATCAGGACCCCATCGCTGGTACCGAAGTAGGTGCCGAGGTCGGGGTTCATGGCGACCATCTCGATCCCCCCCAGGATGGAGAAGGAGTAGGCACCAGTTGCCGAGTTGAACTGATACGAGCCCTCGGTCATCGGGTCCATGTTGAATCGGGCGGTACCTGGGCGCGAAGGGAACTCGAGCAACCGCTCCAGTGGGGCGGCCTCTGTGGTCCAGGTTCCACCACCGGGTGCTCCCTGGATCATGAAGGCACGGGATGGTCCCTCGCCGATGGTGCCGGCGAAGAAGCTGTCGTCGTTCTCTGGGGTGACCTTCACCGTCTTGGTGTCATTCTTCCGGCGCAGCTCCACATCGACCGCCTTGCCGACCTCGAGCTTCCCGATGAGGGCGATGAGCCGGACGCCCGGGGTTTCGTCGCTCCCGGACTTCGACACGGCCTCGCCTGCCACTTTGGTGATCACGTCACCGCTCTGAATCCCGGCCTTGTCGGCAGGACCACCGGGGGTCACCGCGGAAACGTAGGCGCCATAGCGGTCGGTTTCACGCGGCCGGGTGTCGATGGTGATACCGAAAAGGGGCCGTGCGGCCAGGGCCGCGAGGGGCCGGGACGTGATGCTCAACTCACGCAGCTTCCCGGCTTCGTCGCGAAGACGCGCCACCATCTCTGGCATTTCGGTCGAACTGAAACGGGAAATCTCGCGCTCCTGAGCTTCCATCTTGCTCGTCAGTTCGGGCAGGTCCATCTCCTGCAACTTGCCGAACAACCGCTTTTGGCCTTCGACGGCGTCGCCCTGCATGCGGAGGGCTTCCGATTGATTGAGCAACCGACCGCGCAGCACACCCATCTCCGCACGCAGTTTCTCGCTGGAGACCCGCATCCGCTCGCAAGCGGCCTTCTCCTGCTTCTCGGCGAGGCGCTTGCCGTCAACTTTCACCGTGCACACATCGTTGGTGATCACGACGGTGGTGTCCTGCGCCGCCAGTGGCGCGGCGAACACGAGACCCGCAATCATGAACTTCAGGGTGGTGCGCATACGACACTCCTTCAGGGGGACCATTACAGGTCCACGTTGCTGGCCCGGGTGACATGCACTTCCACCAGGGCATTCATCAAGCCCACGCGCTGCTGCCAGA
This sequence comes from Gemmatimonadota bacterium, assembly GCA_024641735.1. Taxonomy (GTDB): domain Bacteria; phylum Gemmatimonadota; class Gemmatimonadetes; order Gemmatimonadales; family GWC2-71-9; genus Palsa-1233. Next base: position 12,202 of record JAHECN010000005.1, read on the forward strand.
GGGCCAGTTCATGGGGCAGCCTCTCACTTGCTTCGCGAGAGGCGCTTTGGGAAAGTTCGCGATCGAGGGCGGCAATCCGATCTTCCAGCTGAATCACCACCGCTGCGGTCTGGCCATCGACGACCCGTGACCCGGAGGACCATTCACGCAACTGCTGTTCGAGCAGTTGCGAGCGGGTCATCGCGGTCTCGAGTTGCTGTTCGGCGTCGAGTGCCGGCGGGGAGATCAAGTGGTCACCCGCCACAAAGAGCAGGAGTGTCGCGGCGATCGCCACGCCGACGCTGGCGAGCTTGCGACGCCGGCTGTGAGACGCCTCCCAGTGGAGGCGCGCACGGACCGCTGGAAACTGATCTGTCACGGGTGCCAGGGTCGCGAGCGAGCGCAGCCGGGCAGTCCGCTGGTGGAGCCGATCGAGTTCCTGCTGGCACGGCGGGCAGGCCCCGAGGTGCCGATGCGCTTCCGCGAATGCGGGCTCGCTCCGGTCGCCATCGCGAACGGCCAGCAGTTGGTCCATGGTCAGATGTTGGGTGCTCATGTCATCGCCTCCTCACCCAGCCAGAGCCGAAGCCGTTGGTGGGCCCTGGAGAGTTGCGATTTCGAAAAGGACGCCGTCTTCCCCATCTGGGTACCGATTTCCTCGTGGGTGAAGCCTTCCACGTCGTGCAGCCATACAACGGCGCGGGCGGTGTCGGTCAATTGGTCGAGTGCCGATTCGAGGTCCATCCGGAGGGCAATCGATGAGTTCTGGCCCGGAGCGTGATCCTCATGGAGGTCGTCAGTCACCCGGTACTTGTTCCGCCGCAGCCGCATCAGGGCCTTGGAGGAGGTCACGGTCCGGATCCAGCCCCAGATCGACCCATCGCCACGGTAGTTGCGAATACTACGACAAACCTCGAAGAAGGTCTCCTGGAGCACATCTTCAGCGTCTTCCGTCGTCCGGCAGATCCGGCGGGCCAGATTGTAGGCCGGACCGCTGTAGGCCCGGTACAGCGCCTCCAGCGCCACGGGGTCACCCTGTTTTGCTCGGGCGATCACCGCGTCAGCGTTGGGAAGCGTCATTCCATCCATCGTCAAGGCTCGTGTCATGGCACAAGTATAGATGCCGGTTGGGGGGAGAGGGTCGCAGGCGGAGAGACGAGAGAAGAGAGAGGAGAGGATGGGCGCAGCTTCCCTCCGGGGCCGGTGCTACCCGGTGTTGCTCCTCTCTCCTCTCTCCTCTCTCATTAGATTTCCCCTGACTCTCATCAAAGGACCTTCCCCATGCTCTCCCAGAAGTTGCAGGACGCGATCAACTCCCAAATCAATCTCGAGATGGCCTCCTCGTACGCCTATCTGGCGATGGCGGCCCACTTTGAAGCCAATTCCCTCCCTGGCATGGCCAACTGGATGCGGATCCAGGCCAACGAAGAGACCTCCCATGCGATGAAGCTCTTCGACTATCTCTGCGAGCGTGGTGGCAAGGTGGTCTTGAAGCCGATCGCGGAGCCGCGTCACGACTACGAGACGCCGCTCGCGGTGTTCGAGGACGCGCTGCACCATGAGCAGACGGTCACCGCGTCGATCAACACGCTCTATGGGTTGGCGCAGGCCGAAATCGATTACCCGACCCAGGTCATGTTGCAGTGGTTCATCAATGAACAGGTGGAGGAAGAGGCGAACGCGACGACGGCGATCGACCAGCTCAAGATGGCAGCCAACAATCCCTCGGCGATTCTGATGCTCGATCAGATGTTCGGTGCACGCGTGCCGGAAGCGGCAGGAGCGGAGTAATGCTGAAGTGGATCCTCGGCGGCATCCTGATCATCATCCTCGCCCTCGCCGGGACCTGTTTTGTCGGCTACAAGAAGTTGACGGCAGGTGGTGACTCGATCGCCATGACGTTCGCAGGATCTCCGGAGGCCCTGTTCGCGCAGCTTGCCACGCCGGATTCGATGGTGCAGTGGATGGTCTCCGCGAAGGTGGAGGGGCCGTTCGGTCGCGGCCTCCTCGTCGCGGGGGACACACTCCGCCTCGGTGGCGGGGCCGATGTCTCCGTGACGACGAAGGACAGCAGCGGTGTCGGCATCGCGCGCCGGGCGCAGTGGATCATTCGGGAGGCCTCCGCTCCAACCTTGTTGGTGATGGAGATGCGAGTAGACTCCGCGGGAACGAGTCACGTGATGATGGTGCGCCGCGACTCGCTCGTGGCGGCCGGCGACTCCACCACGCTCTTCTCAACGTTCGCCTCGCCGATGTTCGATTCGATGGCGAGCGCAATCAAGGACAGCAGCAAAGTCGGTGGTTCGATTCTTGGCGCATCCAACAAGTTCATGGTCGGGGCGATGCGCGCGAGCGCTGAGGTGGATCTCAAGGCCTTGAAGGCGCGGTTGGAAGGAACCATGCCGAAGTAGCGCCGGGACTAGTTTGGTCGCCACAATGAAAACTCCCCGCTCCGGTGCAACCGAAGCGGGGAGTTATACATGGGGACTGCTCAGATGTTCACGGGAAGATGCCAAGTGCCATGTAACTGGACGCCACCTTATTGATCGAGCTCACCAGGGCGGCAGTGCGGAGATCGATATCCTTGCCGAGCCCCTTCTGCACGGCGCGAATCTCGTGATACGCCTCAATCATCGAATCTTCGAGTCCGGAATTGACCAACTCCTCTTCGCTGGCACCGTGTGCAATCTTGAGCATCTCATCCTCTCCGAGGACTTGGCCACTCGCGCGCCCGATGACGTCGAGGATACCGCGATTGGACTGCTCTTCGAAGCGTCGCTCCATCCGGCCGAAGCGCACATGCGAAAGATTCTTGAGCCACTCGAAGTACGATACGGTGACACCGCCGGCATTGAGGTAGAAGTCCGGAAGGATGTAGACGCCTCGCCCCCGGAGAATCTGGTCGGCTGCGTCATTGGTCGGTCCGTTGGCGCCCTCGCCGATGATCTTGGCCTTGATGCGCGGGGCGTTCTCCGCCGTGATGACGTTTTCGAGCGCCGCTGGGACGAGGATGTCGCAGTCCAGTTCGAGGGCGGCAAGCGAGTTGGGGAGGTCCTTCGCCCCGGGAAAGCCGAGGATGGAGCCGGTGGCTTTCCGGTGCGCGACCACCATCTCCAGATCGAGTCCATTGGGGTTCGAAATTGACCCTTCGTACTCAGCCAAGCCGACGAGAATCGCTCCTTCTTCCGACAAAAACTTGGCCGCGTGGTAGCCAACGTTGCCGAGCCCTTGCACCACGACGCGCTTCCCGGAGAGACCAGGGGTCAGGCCGAGGGCCTTCATGTCCTCGGTGACCCGACACGCCTCGCGGAGTCCGAACATGACACCGCGTCCGGTGGCTTCGTTGCGGCCACGGATACCGCCTTGGTTCACCGGCTTGGCGGTGACGCATGCCATGGCGTTGAGGTCGCCGCCCGAGAGCGACTGATAGGTGTCGGCGATCCACGCCATTTCTCGCGAGCCGGTGCCGTAGTCCGGAGCGGGCACATCAAGGCCGGGTCCGATGAAATTCTTCTTCCAGAGCTCGAAGGCATAGCGCCGCGTGATCCGCTCCAACTCCCCCACGGAGTAGGCATTGCTGTCGATGCGGATGCCGCCCTTGGCCCCACCGAACGGGACGTCCAGCAGCGCACACTTGTAGGTCATCAGGGCGGCCAGCGCCATCACCTCATCCGAGTTCACTCCCATCGAATAGCGGATGCCGCCCTTGGTGGGCATCCGGTGATGGCTGTGCTCTGCGCGATAGGCGTGGATGACCTCGATCGTCCCGTCATCCCGACGCAGCGGGAACGAGATGTAATACACCGCGTTACAGGCTTTGATCTGGTTGAGGAGGGTACGGTCGTGCGAAGTGTAGGCGGCGGCGCGATCGAAGGCGGCGTCCACCTGCGCGAGGAAGGAGGTTTCAGTTGTCATAGTGCGTGGAGCATACGATGGCGCGGAACGATTTGCTAGGTAGGCAGAGAACGGAGAACGGAGAACGGAGAACGGAGAATGGCGAACGGGTGAGGGGGAGTGGAGAAGTAGGAGATGGGAGGTGGGTGAGGGGTCAGGGGGAACAGCGAGGGGCGAACGGCAGATTATCAGCTGCGGCCGTCAGGCCGCAGGTCGTAGGGGCGAGGCATGCCTCGCCCTTCTGTGTCAGAAAAGCCTGCCGCCGAGGGGGACTTCGGTGGTGGGCTGGAGGAGGACGACTGCTCCATCAGCGTCCGGGACCCCGAGGACGAGGACCTCGGACTTGACGCCTGCGACACGCTTCGGCTCGAAGTTCACGACCGCGACCACCTGCCGACCGACCAGTTCCTCGGCGGTGTAGTAGACGGTGAGCTGGGCGCTTGAGGTCTTGATCCCAAGTTCAGCGCCGAAATCCACGGTGAGGACATACGAGGGCTTGTGTGCCTTCGGGTTCAGAGCGGCCGTGAGAACGCGGCCGACGCGGATGTCGACGCGGTCGAAGTCGTGGGTCGTGAGTGGGGAGTCTTGAGAAGGATTCGCCATGGCGTGGGGGTCCCCGCGGGGTCGTAAGTCGTAAGTCGTAGGTCGTGGGTCGTGGGTCCTAGGTCGTAGGGGCGACGCATGCGTCGCCCCCGGTCGTAATGGTCGTAGTCGGTCAGCCTGGAGTCCAACCGGG
>JAHECN010000005.1:16910-32704 GCA_024641735.1 Gemmatimonadota bacterium
CGGGCCCGGCCCCTACACTCGAGGTGAGCGGCGGTGTGAAGTGTTCTGCGGCCTGACGGCCGCAGCTGAAGCACCACTATTCCCCCTCACCCAACGACGTAATTCAACATCCGCCCCGGCACCCAGATCACCTTTCGGATCTCTTGTCCGGTGAGGTACTTCGACACGCTCTCCTCCGCCTCGGCAGCCGCGCGCGCCACCGACTCATCCGCTTCCCGCGCAATCGTGATCGTGCCGCGCGTCTTGCCGTTGACCTGGACACCGATGGTAATGGTGTTCTCCACGGTGAGATCATGGTCGAAGGTCGGCCACGGCGAATCGAAGATTGTGGTCGCATGGCCGAGGCGTTCCCAACACTCTTCGGCGAAGTGCGGCGCGAAAGGTGCCGTCATCTGCACCAACTCGCTGATCACGGTACGCTCAGCGCAGTTCTGCTCGCGCAGCACGTTGACCAATTCCATCAACGCCGCGATCGCGGTGTTGTAGCGGAGCTGCTCGACTTCCTCGGTGACCCGCTTCTTCGACTGGTGCCACTTGATCAGCACTTCATGCCGAATTTCGGCGTCGCGGCAGTCCGGGTCGATCGCCTGCGTGACAAGATCCCACACCTTGTCGAGGAAGCGGCGCGGACCGGAGATCCCGGCGTCGCGGAAGTCGCCGCCTTCCTGGAACGGGCCGAGGAACATCAGGTAGGTGCGGAAGGTGTCGGCACCCCAATGTTCCATGTACTGATCGGGGTTGACGACGTTCCCCTTCGACTTCGACATCTTGGCGCCGTCCTTCACGATCAGCCCGTGCGCGCGGAACTTCTTGAATGGCTCCTCGAAGTCGAGCATCCCGGCGTCGTGCAGCACCATGGTGATGAAGCGCGAATAGAGCAAATGCAGGACCGCGTGCTCGTTGCCACCGATGTAGCTGTCGACCGGCAACCAGGTCTTGGTGCGGGCCGGGTCGAACGCGACGTCGTTGAATTCGGTGTTCGGATAGCGGAGGAAATACCAGGCCGAATCGAGAAAGGTGTCGGAGACGTCGGTCTCGCGACGGGACTTCTTGCCACAGGTGGGGCAGGGCGTGAAGTACCACTCCGCGTGACGCGCCAGCGGCGAGACGCCTGAGTCGTCCGGACGGAAGTCGTCGATCAGCGGGAGCTCCACCGGGAGCTGATCGTCGGGCACGGCGACCGGACCACAGTCGTCGCAGTAGATGATCGGAATCGGTGGACCCCAATAGCGCTGCCGCGAGATGCACCAATCATAGAGGCGGTACTGCACCCGCTTGGTGCCGCTTCCCTCTCCTTCCAGCCACGCGGTGAGCGCGCTCTTCACGTCAAGCGGTGCGCGGCCATCGAAGTCGCCGGAGTTCACCATCACGCCGCCGGCATCGACTTCGGTGAACGCTTCCGCCAACGGCGTGGAGGCATCCTCTCCGGGCCCGGCCACGACACGCACGATCGGCAGGGCGAACTTGGTCGCGAACGCGAAGTCGCGCTCATCATGTCCGGGGACCGCCATGATCGCGCCGGTGCCGTACTCCATCAGGACATAGTCGGCGATCCAGACGGGAATCTGCTTGCCGGTTGCCGGGTTGATGGCGTGGCCGCCGGTGAAGACACCGCTCTTTTCCTTGTCGCCGATCTTCCGTGACGTGAGGTCCTTGGCAGCGGCCTGCGCACGGTACGCCTGCACGGCGTCACGCTGCACGTCACTGGTGAGCGCGTCGACCAGCGGATGTTCCGGCGCGAGCACCATGAAGGTGGCGCCGAAGAGCGTGTCGGGTCGGGTGGTGTAGACCGTGATGGCGGCGTCACCACCGGCAACAGTGAATGTGATGTCGGCGCCTTCAGAACGGCCGAGCCAGTTCTTCTGCGCCATCACCGTGGTGTCGGACCAATCCATCTTGCTGCGGTCATCCAAGTTGTTCAACAACCGCTCGGCGTAATCGGTGATCCGGAAATACCACTGCTCCAGGACGCGCGCTTCGACCACGCTGCCGCAACGTTCACACGCGCCCGCGACGACCTGCTCATTGGAAAGCACCGTCTTGCAGCTCGGACACCAGTTGACCGCGCCGTTCTTCTTGTACGCCAGACCGCGCTTGAAGAGCTGCAGGAAGACCCATTGGGTCCACTTGTAGTAGGAGGGCTCCGTGGTGGAGAGGACATTCCGCCACGGGAACATCCCGCCCATCCGCGTCAGCTGCCGGGTGAAGTTGGCGATGTTCTGTGGGATCAGGGTCGCGGGATGCGCGCCGACCTTGATGGCGTAATTCTCGGAGTGGATGCCGAAGGCATCAAAGCCGATCGGCTCGAAGACCTGGTACCCCTGCATCCGCTTGAAGCGCCCGAAGACATCCGCCCCCGTGAACGCGAAGAGATTCCCCACATGCAATCCCTCGGCGGAGGGGTAGGGGAACATCATCAGGTTGTAATAGGGCCGGGTCGCGCCGTCGAGATCGGGCTCGTTGGTGCCCTGTTCCTGCCAGCGGGCCTGCCACTTGGCCTCGATTGCGTTCGGCTCGTACGTCGGGGTCTCGCTCATCGCCTAGGGGTCCGGTTTCAGGTGGAACGGGGCAATATAAGAGAGGCGAGTCGTTGGTCGTGAGTTGTGAGGGGCTAGTTCACTGCCTTGATCAGTCGTTCCATTGTCGTCCGGAGCGGCAGCGATGGCCGCCCGCCGAGGATGTTCCAGGCGTTGAACACCACCACCATGTCTTGGTCGGGGAAGTAGAGCGGGAACTGGCCGCCGAAGCCGGAGCCGCCCCAGATCCACTTGCCGGGATCCGTGGGGTTGGCGTAGAGCCACCATTTGAGGCCGTACTTGCGGCCGCTGGTGGCACTGCCGACGTCGACTGCCGGAGTGATCGATTGATGGATCCAGTCGGCCGAGACCACCCGCGTGCCATTCCAGACCCCGTTCTGGGAGAAGAGGTACCAGATCCGGGCGAGGTCACGTGCCTCGAGGTAGAGACCGCCTTCGGTGTCGATCAATCCGGTCGGTGAACGCTTCCAATACCAGCGCTCAATGCCGATTGGGGTGAAGAGGTGACGCGCGGCGTATTCCTCGATGTCCATTCCGGTGGCCTTCCGGAATACGTGCGCCAAGATGGCGCTTTCACCGCTGTTGTAGTTGAAGACGGTGCCTGGTTCCCGCATCATCGGGCGATTGATCGTGTAGGCCACCCAGTCGTGACTCGCCTCCAATCCAATTGCCGTGTTCCGTGGGTCGGTGTACGGCAGTCCCTCATTCCAGTCGATGCCACCCGTCATCGTCATCAGATGCCGGATGGTCATCCGCCGTTTCCGATCGTCGATGTTGGCGATCTTGGTGGTGTCGAAGAAGGTGAGGATCGGCGTGTCGATCGATGGGAAGTCGCCGCGCGTGACGGCGGTGCCGATCACCACCGATGCGACGGTCTTGGTGACCGACTGCAGCGAGTGGAGATCGCCCCGGCGGTAGGTCGGATGCCACCACGGGTTGTAGTAGTTGTAGGGTCCGGTGAGGTCACCCGCGTTCAGGGGACTCTCGACATTCACCGAGTCGGCGTACGCCTTGTCATAGTCCTGCGGATAGCTGCCGTCGAAGGCGATCTTCCCGTGCCGGATGACCACGAAGCGATCGACGTAGCCATAGCGTCCGGACTTGATCTCGCGATCGATCGAATCGAGCACCGCGCCGTTGAGTCCAACGGAGCTGGCAGTGGCCGTCGGCCAACTCTTTCCGGGCGCCTGGGCCGCCGCAGAGCCTGCAGCGAGGAGAAGCAGGAGGAAGGCACTACGCATGGGCGCTCCCACAAGAAAGGAGAGAGGAGAAAAGAGAGAGGAGAGAAGCGAGGGCGTCAGAGGGAAGCTACTTCCTCCTCCGACATCCCGCCTCTCTCCTCTCTCCTCTCTCCGTTCTCTGCCTTCTATCGCCGCATCGCCTTCCGATTCGCCAAATCAATCGTGAACGGCTCACCATTCACGGTGGCCGGAGGCGTGGCGGTGCCGTTGAAGGTGATGATGACCGTACGAGTCACTGGCGTGCCGCCGTCCGTGGTGATCGTCACAATCCGGGTGATGGTGCCGGAGAGCGGCCACGGGGCAACGCCTTCGCCGCGCACCGGGATCACGACATCGACGATCGTCGCCGTCTCGCTCATCTCGTGCGAGCGAGTATCCTGGCCGTCCTTGACCCGAACACGGGACGCCTGACCGGTCGCGGTCCCGTTCGCCGTCCGGGTGGTCTCGGCGCCGAGCAGTCCGGTGAAGGTCATGTCGCGGCTGCGATCAATCGTGGCCGACCACGGTCCGCGAGTCACATCACCCTGGATCCGCATCTGGACTTCGATGCGCGCGGTCAGGGCGGGATCATAGCCCTGCTGCGCTGCACCACCCGCGTCGAAGAACGCCACCGTACGCGTTGAGGTGAGGCCGTTGGCCGAGTTCGGCGGGCAGGTAAAGCGACCGCCCCCGAAACCGCAGCCATTGGTCATGCCAACCGGCGGGGTCATGAACAGCATGTTGCCCGGGAGACCGTTCATGCCAACCATCAGGTCGACGTCCTCGGCGGTGGCGTCGGCGGCGACGGTGGCCACATCGTCAGAGATCCGGGCAGTCAGAATGGAGCCCCCGGTCGGGCTGCTGTTACAAGCCGCCAGCAGGAGAAGCGCGGCAGCAGTGTTCAAAGTGGAACGCATAAGGGTCGTCCTGAGTGAGGGAAGCTCCGCCATAGTATCGGCGGTCACACTGGAGACGTCCACGGGGGGGCGGTGTTAACACAGATTGGGTGAGGGGTGAGGGGGAACAGGGAACAGGGAACAGGACAACCTACGACCCCTACGACATTATGACCTTTACGACAGGGGGCGAGGCATGCCTCGCCCCTACGACACCTCTATCGACTCACGACTCACGACTCTCACCTCTCGACCTCCCTCCTCCCACTCAACCCCGCCACCCCGCCCGAGACGATAAAGCTCATGACATCTGAGCTGTCTCCGTCGATATGGACCACCCGGTCCGCCGGGACCAGCACCAGGTTCCCCGCGATGTTGTAGGACTGGGGGAGGTAGACCGCCACGAAGCCCGGGAGGCCGAGGCGTTCGCCATCGTCGGCGGTGACGAAGCCGAGGAACCAGAGTTCGATGGTGGGGTCGGGCTGGACCCGGACGGCCCGGTTGAAGCGTCGCTTGTTGCCGACGAACGCGCCCATGAGGTCCTTGGCTGCGGTGTAGAGGAGGCGCACCAAGGGCAAACGTTCGAAGAGGTGGTCCAGTGTGGCCAGCGCGGCCCGGGTAACGACGTTCGTCGCTAGGGCGCCGATCAGGGTGATGATCAGGACAACCACCAGGATGCCGATGCCGGGCAGTGGAATCCCCAACCAGCTATCCACCCAAGTGACCGACTGCCACGCCACATAGACGGTCAACACCACCGGCAACGCGATCGCGAGGCCACGGACAAAGTTTCGTCCGATAAATCGGAGGACCCGTTGCACTTGGGTGGGAGGTGGTTCAAGGGGCAGCGTCATAGTCTCTGCTCGAGCATGGCGAGGAGCGGATTGAGTTCGGTCAGCGAAAGATCGCCCATGTGTCCGATACGAACCACTCGGTCCTCGTCTTCGTCCATGCCGGTAGCGACCTGCCACCCAATCCCCGCGAGTTCGTTCACCAGCGTGACTGCGGATTGCTCCGGGCGAAGTCGCAAGGCGGACACCGTGTCGGCTCGCCGCCCCGCCGGCGCGAACATGGTGCACCGCCCATGCTCCGCCACCCACGCTTCGACACGTTCGCGCATCGCCTGATGCCGCGCGAAGCGAACCTCCGCGCCTTCCGCCGCGATGCGCTGGAGTTGTGTGTCGAGGGCGTGCACGATCGGGAGCGCCGGCGTTTGCGGGAAGCGGCCCTGGCTGGCGTCCCGATGCAAGGCCACGGGATCGAGATAGAGCCCACGATCTTCGATCGATTCGGCGCGGTGGAGGAATCGTTCCGAGACGACGCCGAACGAGAGGCCAGGTGGAACACCGAGCGCCTTTTGGGTCGCCCCGAGGAAGAAATCCGCGCCCCATCGATCGGGGTCGACCGGCATGCCGCCGACGGCCGACACGCCATCGACGATCGTCACGATCTCCTTGAGCGAGGAGAGGATGCGGAGGAGTTCGGGGACGGGTTGGACTACGCCGGTCGAGGTCTCCACCATGACAAGGGAGACCGCATCCACCGGGGGGCCGTCGAGTGCGAGGCGCAACAGCTCCGGCTCCAAGGCCTGGCCACGCGGGACATGCAGGCGGATCACTTCCTTGCCACAGCGCTCCGCGATCTGGGCGAAGCGTTCACTGAATGTTCCGGTGATGACGCAGAGGATGCTCTCATCTACGCCCGCACGGATCGCGGCTTCCATCATCCCGGTGGCGGAGGCGGTGGCCAGGAGGACCGGGCGGCGCGTCTGCATCAGGTCGGCAAGTCCGCGCTGCACACGCGCGAGCAGCGCGCGCCCTTCCTCGCTCCGATGACCGATCGGCGCATGACGCATCGCCTGCGTGACGTCAGGATGGACCTCGACCGGTCCGGGGAGGAAGTAGTGCCCGGAAAGGGTCATGCGAGCACGGCCGTCGCCGGAAGGACACGAATTCCGCACGCCTCCCATTCCGCAAAGAGCGCCTGAGCGCGTCCTGCGTCGAGCGCGGCGACGGCGTCGGCGACCACGACGAGTTCGGCCTTGGGTGCAAGGCGGGCGATGCCCTCCACGGCGGCCACGACGCAGATGTCGGTCGCCACCCCGTAGCAGACCACGCGAGCGGGTGCGAGCGCCGCGAGCACGGTGGCCGCGTTTGGGTTCCACTGGAAGACGTCGGTGCCCGGCTTCATGAGCAGGATGTCACCGTCGTGTGTGGTGACCTGCGCTGCGAGCCGCGCGGCATCGTGCGGCACGGCGTGGACGATCAGCGGGGAACGGAGCGCGGTCTCTGCGATCTTGACCTGTCCTTCGGTCCCACGCATGCAGTGCGGCGGAAAGGTCGTCTTCCAGTCGGGGTGATCGCTGATCTCGGCGTGTCCCAGATCATGATCATCCGCGGTCGCGACGGTCCGGATGCCATGCTCGTGGGCGTACTCGGTGAGGCGCCTCAACGTTGCCCGGATTGCCTCCGCACCGGGGACACTGAGGAGCCCGTCCGCGGCAATGAAGTCGTGCTGGGTGTCGATGTCCCAGAAGACGGTGTGGTGCATTCGTCGAAATTCCATGTTAGTCGTGAGTCGTGAGTCGCGAGTCGTGAGAGCGACCGGTTCGGTTCCGAGCATTGGGACGCAACCACGGGGCCGCCAATTGCCACTCTCGCGACTCACGACTCACGACTATTCCACTCGCTCCAATCGCCCGCTCTCCCGCCACGCCCGCCCCACCTTGGCGCAGGGCTGCCCGTTGTTGCGCACGATGTCGGCGGTGAAGTCAAAGCGTCCCTGGAAGAGGGACGAGCCGACGCCGTAGCTGTCCACTGGCACGCCGGCGCGCTCGAATTCAAGAATCTTCTCGACCGTGAAGCCGCCGGAGACAATGATTCGTACCTGCGGATGTCCCGCGTCGTCGAGCGCGCGGCGGACATTCGCGACGAGTTGCGGGTTCACCCCGGTGGGCTTGGAATATCCCATCATGGGAATGACGGACCGATCGACCAACATCTCGGACGTATCGAGTCGCACGCCGTAGAGGCGATCGCCGAGGGCGGCAGCGAGGGCGAGCGAGGTGCCGACGCAGTCGTTGTCGAAATCCACCAGCGAAATCAGGCGGACGTCATCGGTGACGTGCTCAAGGAATTTCTGCGAGGCGAGGACGGTGTCGCCGCCGTACGCGGCAATCAAGCCATGCGGAACGGTGCCGACGCCTTCGCTCCCCCACCACGAGGCCTGGGCATCGGTGGAGACACCAATCGCGCCGGCGATGTGCGCGGCATAGCCGTCACCAGTTTGCACCAACCAGTGGTCGTGCCGTGCCGGAAAGAACATGACGTCCTTGGGGGCAGCCGCCTCGACGACGCGGCGGGTGTTGGTGCCGACCCGAGTCCGGCGCGCCAGCACGCCGAGGTAGAGGGTCTCAAGGTGTGCGAAGGAGGCGTAGGGGCCCTCGATCTCGAGGACGACCTCCCAGGGCGCGATCGCGTCGCCGTCATGGAGCGCGCGCACGGTGAGCGCTGACCAGTCATCACTGCAGAGCTTGAGGATCGCGATGGCCTCGTCGATGCCACCGAGGAAGGCCTCGTGTTTCCCGAAGACCTGGACGGTCACGTTGGGCGAGTGGTCGTCCTTGAGCAGGATCTCCCGCGCCCGGACGAAGTACTTATCGGAGTAGTAGCCGGCCCGCATCTTGTCGATCGGCAGGTTGAAGATGGCCGGATCGAGGCGGGGGCGAGGGGGAGGGGTCATGCCGGAATGTACGGAGAACGGAGAACGGAGAACAGAGAACCGTTCTCGGCTCTCTGTTCTCCGTTCTCCTCCCCCTTATCATTGATCTTGACCTTCACCGGAGCTTTGCTCGTGTCCGACAGCCCCCTCTCCCGTCGCACCTTCCTCGGAACCGCCGGTGCAGTCGTTGCCGGGACTGCGTTGACGCCGCGCCCTGTCGTCGCCGCACCGGCCATTCTCCGGCGTTCGTTCGCGGCACCGGTGGCGATCTCGTCCAGTAACGGGCTGCGCGGCGTGGCCCGGGCTGTGGAACTGGTCTTGGCCGGAACCGACACGCTCGACGCAGGGATCGAAGGCGTGAAGATCCAGGAGCTCGATCCCAAGGACAGCTCGGTGGGCTACGGCGGCCTGCCCAACGAGGAGGGGGTCGTGCAGTTGGACGCCTCCTGCATGCACGGGCCGACCAAGCGCGCCGGGGCGGTGGGCGCGCTCGAGGGGATCAAGACGCCAAGCGAGGTGGCGCGGCTGGTGATGAAGTACACACCGCACATCATGTTGGTCGGGAAGGATGCCCAGCGCTTTGCGCTCTCCTACGGATTTCAGCTGGAGGACCTGCTCACGCCGGAATCCCGCGAGGCGTGGCTGCAGTGGCGTGCCAATCGGGGCGCGAACGACAACTGGTTGTCGCCGGACGTGAAGGGACCTATGCGCCACACCACCGGAACGATCAACATGAACGTCGTGAACGCTGCGGGGGACATCTCCTCGGTGACGACGACCTCCGGCCTTTCCTGGAAGGTGCCCGGCCGCGTGGGCGACTCGGCCGCGGTGGGCGCCGGGCAGTACACCGACAACGAGATCGGTGCGGCCGGCAGCACCGGCCTCGGCGAGATGAACATCATGGCCTGCGGCGGATTTCTCACGGTGGAGCATATGCGCCAGGGGATGTCGCCGACGGATGCGGCACTCGCAACACTCAAGCGTGTGGTGGCCATGACGCCGCCGCGCCTGCTGGATGAGCGCGGACGACCGAACTACCAACTGCAGTTCTATGCGGTCAACAAGAAGGGCCAGTACGGTGCCGCGGCGATGACGCGGTCGCCGTTCGCGGTGTGCGACGAGAAGGGAGCACGGATCGAACAGTGCGCCACACTCTTCTCATGAAGCGGTTGCTGCTCCTGCTCGCGCTCGGCACGGCGACACCGCTCCTCGCACAGGACCCCGAGGAAGTTGCGCCGAATGTGCCGTTCCGTACGTCGTATTTCCCGTACGTGACCTCGACGCCCAATGATGGGCTCTTCGGCGTGGCGCGCATGCTTCGCTACCAGCAGGCGCCCTGGGATGCGCGAGTGACGAATTTCGTGGAGCAGTCCCTGGATGCCGGCTACTCCACGCGCGGCTCGTATCTGGTACGGGGTGACTACCGCCGCCTCATGATGGATCAGGGCTGGCGCGTGCGCGCGCACGCCGAAGCGACACGTGAGGTGCGGTTCGGCGAGAGTGATCCCATCCCGCCGCCGGACGAGCGAGAGTTCCTCCGTCGAGAGCGTCAACTCGGGAGCGTGGATGTCACGCGCCGAATCGCCGGAAGGCTCCACGTGGCAGTGCGCGGTGCGGTTGATCGACAGGTCTACCGGGGGGACTACTACGAGCTGAGCGACCGCTATCCAGAGACCGTCTCGACTGACGGGCTCATCGTCTGCATCACCACGCCCTGTCCCGGGAGTGGTGTGTCACAGCAGCTCACCCAGAACGACGCGCAACTTCGTGCAGCACTCGTCTTCGACAGCCGCGACAAGGAGTACGATCCCCAGCGTGGGGTGCTGGCAGAAGTCGGCGCGTTCGCTGGCAGTGCCGGCGACGGGTATCATGGAGCCTATGGTGTGGCCCGTGGATGGGTGTCGCTGCATCGGTTGACCCGGGTCACGGCACGGCTGGCGTTCCGAGCCCACTCACGCACGACCGCCATCGGGATTCGTCACGAAATCCCAGCCTGGGAGCAGTCGATCACGACCCTCGGCGGCGGCACATCGCAGCGCGGGTTGCCGGTTGGTGCGGTCGTAAGCCGCGGCCTGCTGCTGGGTGGCGTCGAACTCCGCCACACCCTGCTCGACTTCGGAGGCCTCGGCGCCATCACCGGACTGGCGTTCGTGGATGGTGGGCGGAGTTTTCGTGATCCTTCCCCACTGCTGGACCCCGCGCCCGGCACAACGATCCCGTCAGGCAGGCTGCGCTGGACACTTGAGGACTGGACCGTCAGCGCCGGCGGCGGGCTCGGCATCCGCGTCCTGCGCGCGGCGCAACTCAATGTCACCGCGGCCAAGGCGAATGGGTCGATGCGGTGGTATGTCAGTAGTGGGTGGAGCTGGTAGAAACGAAGAGAGAAGAGAGAAGAGAGAAGAGACAGTCGCTGTTAACCGCTCCTTTCTCCTCTCTCCTTTCTCATCTCTCTGTGATCTTCACGCCCCGCTTCCCCATCCCCTCCACATACCGATCATACGGCATCCCCTCATCGGGGGTGGTGACGCCTGTCCGGAGGGTCTGGCCGCGGAGTTGGATCAGCCCGGTGAGCGCGAGCGAGTAGCCAGTGCAGCGCATCATTGCCGAGACACCGCGATGCTCGTCGAAGTAGTCGATCAGGTCGAAGGTCGTTGTGGCGGGGGCGCCATCCTTCTCCCCGCTGACGATCACGCGGAGCGCGACGAGGTCGTGGCCACCGGGTTTGGTCAGCTTTGGCGAAACGGCGGCGATGAAGGCATCGCGTGGCACGACGTCCTTCCCCTTCACGTCGATCGGAGTCTTGTCGAGCAGGCCGAGATCACGGATCGCCTTCATGAGCACGGCATGGCCGGGGTAGCGGAGGGTCTTGTATTCCATCTCGCGGACCTTCCCTTCCCACGAGAAGGCCATCGTCGAGAGTCCACCTGCGGTGTGAAAGGCTTCCAAGGTCCCGATCGGCTCACCGAAGGGGACGGCCTCGAGTTCGCTCAGCGCATCGACCGTGGTGCTCTTGCCGTCTCGGAGGATCCACGAGGGGGTGGTGTAATAGTCGAGTGCCCCTTCGAGGGAATAGACAATCTGATAGTTGAGAGGGGGCTCTGGATGTTGTGGCAGGCCGCCGACGTAGATTCTGACCCGGTCCGCCCGGTCGAGTCGCCGGATCCCTTCGGCCGCAAGAATGTTGACCATCCCCGGGGCGAGGCCGCAGTCTGGCATGATTGACAACCCCTTGGCACGGGCCTCGGGGTCGAGCTTCTTCTGGGCCAGCACGATCTCGGTGTTGCCACCGAGGTCCGCGAAATGGCACCCGGTTTGGACAGCGAGTGTCGCCATCTGGCCGTTGAAGTAGTAAGGTATGGCACTGAGAACGGCGTCGTGGTCCTGCATGCTGGCCCGGACCGCGTCGTGATCCGTGACATCGAGCGCGAGGGGGCGGAGGCGCGCGTCAGCTGATTGTGCCAGGAAGGGTGCCATCCGAGACGGGTTGATGTCCGCCAGGGTGACACCGGTGACGTCGGGATCGCCGAGCAAGTCGAAGGCAGTGGCGCACCCCTGCAAGCCGGCGCCGAGGACGAGGAGCTTCATCCGATATTCCTCAGGAACGAGTCGTACTCCGTTGGACCCCGAGAAGATTAACCGCCCCAGGACGAGGGCGAGCCCTTGCCGAGGAAGATGATGGCCGACAGTGCGCCGACGACCCGCGACCGCCTCCTGGAGGCTGCCAGGGAGCTGTTTACGACGCTGGGGTACCATGCGACCACAACTCCGATTCTGGCGAAGCGCGCCGGGGTCGCGGAAGGGACGATCTACCGGCACTTCCCGAGCAAGAAGGCGCTCCTCAACGCGGCCTATCAGGATTGTCAGCGGTGGGGGACTGCCGCCATTCGTGACATCGTGCTGGCGGGTGGCAAGGGCGCTGGTGACCGTCTTGGGGCGCTGGGGCGCCTCTGGCTGGAGCACGCCGAAAGCGATCCGGCGAGAGTCCGCCTGCTCCTCGGGTGGCGGATGTCGAAAGAGCTGGATGAATCGTCCCGTGTCGCCGCCAACGAACTCCGGCTCGGCTTGGAGCAACTCGTCGCGGCCGGCAAGCAGGAAGGGAGCGTTCGGGCCGGGGTCGTGGAACTGTGGACGTCAGTCTGGTTGGCGTTGGTTGGCTTCGCGGCGGAGCGGGTGGCCACGCGCGAGTGGGGACCGACGCATCCGCACGCCCTCGCCACCCTCGACGCCGCGTGGGAGGCGATCGCGTGGCGTCCGATCACCACGGCACCGCCCGCGCCTGCCCCCGCTGTCCCGACCCTGCCCGTCGAGTCCTGATCGGTGGAAGCGCCACACGCCTTCCTGACCACCTTCGCCCTGGTGCTCTGCACTGCGGCGGTCACCACCGTCCTCTTCCAGCGGCTGAAGCAACCGGTCATCCTCGGCTATCTGCTCGCTGGACTGCTCATCGGGCCACATGTCCCCCTCGTTCCTGCGGTCGCGGATCACGCGACCACGGAGACCCTCGCCGAACTCGGCGTCATCCTCCTGCTCTTCGCGATCGGCCTCGAGTTCTCGATCCGGCGACTGGTGCGCGTCGGTCCGAGCGTCACGGTCACTGCCCTGCTCGACCTTTCCCTGATGGCATTTCTGGGGATGGGTGCCGCACGACTGCTTGGCTGGTCGTCGCACGAGGTGTTGTTCGCCGGTGCGATGTTTGCGATTTCGAGCACGACGGTCATCGCCAAGACCTTCGAGGAACATGGGGTCACGCGCCGACTGCGAGATCTCGTCTTCGGAGTCTTGATCGTCGAGGACCTCGCCGCGGTGCTCTTCCTGGCAGGTCTCACCACGCTGGTCGCGGGGGAGGATGCCTCCGGGGCAGGTCTGCTGGCGACTGCGTTGCGGCTGCTGGGCCTGCTTTCGGTCTGGGTAGTGGGTGGCCTGCTGGTGGTGCCTCGCGTGATGCGTTTCGTGGTGCGCATGAAGCGACCGGAGACGACGCTGGTGGCGTCAGTTGGAATCTGCTTCGCCTTTGCACTCCTGGCGAAGGCTCTGGGATATTCGGTGGCGCTGGGGGCGTTCATCGCCGGGTCGCTCATCAGCGAGTCCGGCAAGGGTCATCAGGTCATGGAGTTGGTGCGTCCGGTGCGCGACATCTTTGCGGCCGTCTTCTTCGTCTCGGTCGGCATGCTGATCGACCCGGCGCTCATGGTGGAGCACGCCGGCGCGATTGCCCTGCTCGTGGCAGTCGTCGTGTTCGGCAAGCTCGTCTCGGTCTCGCTCGGCGCCTTCCTCGCCGGGCAGGGTACGCGCACGTCCATCGAGGCGGGAATGAGCATGGCGCAGATCGGCGAGTTCTCGTTCATCATTGCCTCGCTGGGTTTGTACACTGGCGCGGTGGGTGACTTCCTCTACCCGGTTGCCGTGGCGGTGGCCGCCATCACGACGCTGCTGACGCCGTCCATGGTGCGCTGGGCACCTGGCGTGGCGTCGTTGGTGGATCGCAAGTTGCCGAAGCCACTGCAGACGTACGCCGCACTCTACGCCACCTGGGTCGAGGATATGCGCCGTGCCCCAACGAGGCGCACCGTTGGCAATCGCGCACGGTACTTGGTGCGCTGGCTGCTGGTAGATGCGGCGTGCGTCGTGGCGGTGATCATCGGAATGGCCGTCGCCGGTCCGCGGGTGCAAGCGTTCTTCGAGGCACAGCTCGGGGTAACCGAGGTGATTGGAGCGGTCCTGCTCTATCTGCTGACCATCGCACTCGCGGCGCCCTTTCTGCTCGGCGTTTTCCGTCTGGCGGGAGGGTTGGCCTCACTGCTCGCCGGCTTGGCCCTCCCGGCACACGAGCGCTTTGATCGCGCCGTGGCACCGCGCCGCGCCTTGGTCATGTCCCTTGAGATTGCGATCGTCTTCCTGCTCGGCTTGCCGGTCTTGTTGGCAACGCAGCCCTTCCTTCCCCTCGGACCCAGTCTGTTGGTCTTTGGTGCGATACTGCTGCTGCTTGGCATCGGGGCGTGGCAGAGTGCGACGAACCTGGAAGGGCACGTTGCCGCAGGCGCGCAGGTCTTGATCGAGGCGTTGCGATCCACGCTGCCGCCTGAGCAGGCCACGGCAGAGTTTGCTGCTGTGGGCGAGACGGAAACCATCCCGGTGGACGATTGGGCCGCGGAGCGATTGCTGACCGCAACCCAGTTGCTTCCCGGAGTCGGCGCTCCGACACCGTTCCGGATTGAAGCGCACCATCGTTCCGCAGGGCAGAGCCTCGCCGAGATTGGATTGCGCGGTCGGACCGGGGCTACCGTACTCGCCATCACCCGGGGCGGCCTAGGGATTCCGGCACCGAGCAAGCTCGAGCGGGTGGAACCGGGGGATACGGTCGTCCTGGTCGGAACACGGCAAGCGGTCGAGGCGGCAAAGAAGGTTCTGGCCGAGGGGTAGCGTCCGTCAGGGTACGGTCAACGGTGTCCAATGCCCCAACGCCTGCTCGTCTCCACTCGTATCTCCCATGATGGTCCGTGTCACGCCCCGAACGAGGATCGCACCCATGTACAGATTCCTGTCCCGTCGCGCACTCGCCGTGTTTACGCTGGCCGCCTTCACCCTGTCCGCCTGTGGGGACGACGGCGTTTCGACGGAGCCGGTCGCCAACAGCTTCGTGATGGTCAGCGGTAGCCCGCAATCGGTCACCGCGGGTGGCTCGTCGGCGCCGCTGGTGGTTCGCGTGCTCGATCAGAGCTTCAAGCCGATGGTCGGGGTGACGGTCACCTGGGCCATCACCTCGACAGTGACCGGTTCGCTGGTGGCGAACACGACCACGACGAACGCGGCCGGAGAGGCGAGCGTCGTGGCGAACGCCGGGTTCACTCCTGGGCTGCTGAGTGTGCGGGCCACGATTGAGGGTCAATCGCCTGTCAGCTTCGCCATCACGATCACGGCACCGAACAACCCGCCGCCGCAGGATCTGCGAGGCGGCGCCCGATAGGCTCAGCCGCTTGGAAGGCAGACGCGGCTAGCGTCTGCCGATTCGGGTCACGGCGGTGCGGCTGATGGTTTGCAGGGTCGGGTCAGGGCTACTGCAGTGGGCCGATCGCCGCTTCCACGGCATCACGCAGGGCATTGCTCGTCACGAGCGAACGTGCGGCTGCCAAGTCACCCGTCATGACGCGATCCGCATCGAGCGGGGGCACGACCGAACGCAACAGCCGCACGGCCGCACCAACGGCAGGACCCGGTTGCAGCGGCGCGTGGAAGTCGAGCGCCTGCGCGGCGTTGAGCAATTCGATGGCGATCACCCAGCTCGCGTTGTCGAGAATGATGGCGCATTGCCGCGCGGAGGTGGTCCCCATCGAGACGTGATCTTCCTGATTCGCGGAGGTCGGAATCGAGTCCACACTCGCAGGGTGCGCCAACACCTTGTTCTCGCTGACCAGCGAGGCGGC
>JAHECN010000005.1:32804-51323 GCA_024641735.1 Gemmatimonadota bacterium
TGTGCCGGAATGATCGGATGGACGCCGTTGTTGAGCAATGCCATCAGGAGCTCAATCACCTCGACACGAATGCCACTGTTGCCGTGGGCGAGCGACTGTGCCCGCAACAGCAACATGGCACGCACCACTTCCGTGGAGAGCGGAGTGCCCACCCCCATCGCGTGGGAGACGATCAAGTTGCGCTGCAGTTGTTGCACATCTTCCGGCGCGATCCGCACATTCGCCAACTTCCCGAAGCCGGTCGTGATCCCGTACACTCGGCGTCCCTCAGCCACGATCTGCTCGATATAGGCGCGGCTCTCGAGAATGCGCGCGCGGGCGTCATCGTCGAGCGCGACGGTCGCGCCGTCGCGTGCGACGGCGACGACATCCGCGAGTGAGAGGGGTCGTCCGATCAGCAGGGAGCGCGGTGTCACGAGGAATACTCCCGGCCGCCGAGGATCATGCGATCGATGGGCGAGCCGCCGAGGGTGTAGGGAAGGTCGCGCCAGTCGGCGGAGGCGAGTACCAAGAGATCGGCGCGCATGCCGACCCGGAGGCGGCCGATGTCGTCGCGATCGAGCGCCGCCGCCGCGTTGGCCGTACCGGCCGTGAGGGCCTCCGCCGGGGTCAGCCCATTGAGGCGAACGGCATAGGCCATCGCCAACTGGGGCGAGAAGAGCGGGGACGAGCCCGGATTGCAATCCGTGGCGACTGCGACCGCCGCGCCCGCGTCAATCAGCGCGCGGCCCGGTGCGGCCGGGATGCCGAGGTGCAGCGTCACCCCGGGGAGAATGGTCCCGACGGTGGTGGAGGCGGCGAGTGCTTCGACCTGAGACCTGCCGGAGACCTCCAGATGATCCACTGAGATCGCGCCGAATTCGATCGCGAGTTCGACGCCACCAATGGCGTGGAATTGATCGACGTGTGCCTTCACGGCGAGGCCGTGCGCGCGTGCTGCCGCGAAGATGATGCGGGCATCATCGGTGGTGAACGACTCCCGCTCGATGAAGACGTCCACCGCGCGGGCGGTACGGCGGCGAGTGGCTTCCGGGATCAGTGTGGTCGTGACCATGTCCAGATAGGCGGGGCGCTGGGATGCCTCGCGCGGTGGGACATGAATCAGGAGGGTCGGAACGACGTTCGCGGGAATCTGTTCGGCGAGTCGCTGGATAGCTTCCAGGGCAGCAAGCTCGGCTTCCGCCGTGAAGCCGTACCCGCTCTTGATCTCGATCGTGCCCGCACCACCACGGATCAACGCGTGGGCACGCGGCGCTGCGAACTGAACCAATTCTTCCACGGTCGCGGCGGCGGTCTGCTCCATCGTCCGTCGGATGCCACCACCTGCTGCGAGAATTTGTTCGTACGGAACATTCGACGCGCGCGCTTCGAAGTCGGCGAGGCGATCCCCGGCCCAGACAATGTGGGTGTGGGAATCCACCAAGGCCGGGACGACGGCGCGGCCACCGAGATCCGTGGTGTGCGTGGCGCGTCCGGCCCAATCCGCAGCGCGTCCCATCCACGAAATGCGGTCACCGGTGACGGCGATGGCAGCGTGCTCGTGGATTTCCAACTCATTCATGGCGAGGCCGCGCGAGGCGCCGCTCCCGCTGGGGGAGACGAGCTGGGCGATCCCGGTATAGAGGTGGTCAGCAGTCATGGATGGGAATCTACTGCCGCGAGCCGGAAGGCCGAGTGGACTCCCTCACGACTCAGGACTCATGACTCACGACTCCAAGGATGGCATATCCACGCCCCGCTCACGCGCCACATCCTTCGCCAGCTGATATCCCGCGTCCGCGTGCCGAATGACCCCCATCGCCGGGTCATTGGTGAGGCAGAGCTTGAGCCGCTGCTCGGCCTCGTCGCTACCGTCCGCCACCGCCACGAGTCCGGCATGCTGCGAGTAGCCCATGCCGACGCCGCCGCCATGGTGGAAGGACATCCATCCCGCGCCGCTGGCGATGCCGGCAGCGAAGTTGAGGAGGGGCCAATCCGAGACGGCGTCGGAGCTGTCGAGCATCGCTTCCGTTTCACGATATGGGGAGGCCACCGATCCCGCGTCGAGGTGATCGCGCCCGATGACAATCGGTGCACTGACCCGGCCATCGCGGACCATCTGATTGAAGAGGAGCCCTGCCTTGTCACGTTCGCGGTAGCCGAGCCAGCAGATGCGGGCCGGAAGTCCCTGGAAGGCAATCCGCTCCCCGGCCCAACCGAGCCACTTCTGGAGGCGTTCGTCATTCGGGAACATCTCGAGCAGCGCCTTGTCGGTGGCGGCGATGTCGGCAGGATCGCCGGAAAGGGCGACCCAGCGGAACGGTCCGCGCCCTTCGCAGAACGAATCGCGAATGAACGCCGGCACGAAGCCAGGATATGCCGTCGTCGCTCCGGCAAGGCCACCGATCTCTGCCTGTGCGCGCAGGTTGTTGCCGTAATCGAACGCGATCGCGCCACGCTCCTGCATGGTGAGGATCGCCTGCACGTGCGCGACCATGCCGGCGCGCGCACGCGCGAGATACTCATCGGGTGCGTTGGTGCGGAGTGCGTCGAGGTCTTCGTCTTCCTTCGTGACCGGAGGGATGTAGCCCCACATCGGGTCGTGTGCGGAGGTCTGGTCGGTCACCAGGTCTGGTGTAAAACCAAGCGCCACCATTTCGGGGAGGAGTTCCGCCGCATTTCCCGGTACGCCGATCGACAGTGCGCGCTTTTCCTTCTTCGCCTTCTCGGCCAACCGGAGCGCCTCTTCCAGTGAGCCGGTCGTGATGTCGAGGTAGCGCGTCTCGATTCGCCGCTGGACGCGGGTCGGATCGATTTCAATGCAGATCGCCACGCCACCCGCGAGCGTCACCGCGAGCGGCTGTGCGCCACCCATCCCGCCGAGACCCGCGGTGACGGTGATCGTCCCCGCGAGCGAACCATTGAAATGCTTGGTCGCTGCGCTCGCGAAGGTCTCGTACGTCCCCTGCAGGATCCCCTGCGTGCCGATGTAGATCCACGATCCGGCGGTCATCTGGCCGTACATCATCAAGCCGAGTTGGTCGAGGCGGTCGAATTCCTCCCACGTCGCCCACTTGGGGACGAGGTTCGAGTTGGCGAGCAGCACCCGTGGCGCCATCGCGTGGGTCTTGAGCACCGCGACCGGCTTGCCGCTTTGGATCAGCAGTGTCTCATCGTTCTCGAGACGATCGAGCGTCGCGATGATCTGATGATACGCTTCCCAGTTCCGCGCCGCCTTGCCGCGTCCACCATACACAACGAGCGACTCCGGATGTTCGGCAACCTCCGCGTCGAGGTTGTTCATGAGCATCCGCTTGGCGGCTTCCTGGATCCAGCCTTTGGCAGTGCGGTTGGGGCCGCGAGGAGCAGAAATAGTCATGAGTCGCTAGTCGTGAGTCGTGAGAGGGGGTTGTTGCGGGTCGGGAATCCCAAGGCGCGTCTCTCGCGACTCACAACTCACGACCCGCGACTCGTCTACATTCGTGCCTGCACCAACACCAAAATCTCCGCTTCCATCTCCTGCGCCTTTCTCACCATCTCGGCGCCTCGGGCCACGAGATCACCGGCCTCCGCATTTCCCTTCAGGGAGGCGGCGTTGATCTGCACGTTGAGATACGCGCCCATCACCGCACTGCGTGCGCAGAGAGCGCCGACACCGGCGTCGGAGACAGAGGAGGCTTGGCCATGCTCCGCCATCGCCCGGATCAGGGGCATCACGCCAAGGACGACTTCCATCACGCGGAACGGGACGCGAGTGGCGTCGAGGGTGGCGGTGTCGATCACGGTGCGGCGTGCGGCCTTTTCCTCGTCGGTGGTGCGTGGCATGCCGAAGCCGGCCATGACGCGATCGAAGGCACGCGTGTCTTCGTCCACGAGGAAGAGCAATTCCTTTACGGCCCGCTGGCCGCCTTCCGCGTGGGCCGAGAACTCCTGCCACCGTTCGTCCCAGCCGCGCTTGTGGGAGGATAGGTTGGCGACCATCGTGCCGAGCGCGGCACCCATGGCGCCGATCGCGGCGGCGACCGAGCCGCCACCCGGGGCAGCGGCTTCCGAGGCGGTCTCGGCGGTGAAGTCGGCGAGGGTCATGTCCACGAGGCGCGTCGCGGTCGGTTCGCGCAAGAGATATTCGATCACTCGCTCCTCGGGGTCGAATGGTGCGAGCTCGTCGAGCCCGAGGGAACGGACTGCAATCTTCACCAGCTCACGTTCCGAGACGCCGACGGAACGCTGCTGCTTCTCGAGGAAGTAACGCCCTGCGTCCAGGAGTGATTGCAGCGGAACCAGTCCGACGAGTTCAGAGCCGGTGACCCGCACACCGCGTTCGGCGGCGGCACGACAGACTTCGTCGAAGGCCACGTGCACCGGCGTGGTGCTGATGTCGGTGAGGTTCATCGACACCTGCGATACACCGTACTCCGGGATGTACCAGCCGATTGCCTTGACGGACTTCAGCGTGCCGGGCTGCTGCACTTCGCTGCCGTCGGGCTGCTTCACGGTCCGGCCGGCCTCGCGCACGTCGAACGCGATCGCGTAGGCGCGGCGCGTGGAGGTAGTGTTGAGATTGATGTTGTAGGCCACGAGAAAATCCCGGGCGCCGATCGCGGTGCAACCCCGGACGGCGTCGAAGCTCGCCGGGCCGAAGTCCGGCTTCCACTCGGGGAGAAGGACCTTCTGTGCCATTCCCTCGTACTCGCCAGCGCGGATCACGGCGAGATTGCTCCGCTCGCGCTTCGGTTGTGCCGCTTCGTAGAGGTACACCGGGATATTCAATTCACGCCCTACGCGCTCCGCGAGCGTTGTCGCGTACTTGGCCGCCTCGGCCATGGTGATCCCGCTGATCGGCACCAATGGACAGACATCCGTCGCGCCCATGCGCGGGTGTTCGCCGCTGTGGTGCCGCATGTCGATCAACTCGCCGGCGAGCTGGATCGCCTGAAATGCGGCCTCGATCACCGGCTCCGGTTCACCGACGAAGGTGAACACGGTGCGGTTGGTCGCCTTGCCCGGGTCGACATTGAGGAGCCGGACGCCCTCGACCGCGGCGATCCGGTCGGTGATCTGCTGGATGATGCGGGGGTCGCGTCCTTCGGAGAAATTGGGGACGCATTCGAGCAAACGGGTCATGGGCAGCGTCGTCCGGGTGTGGGTCGGCGGCGTCAGGTTGCGCTCTGCCGAGGGAATCTAGTCGCCCAACCGGGACAAGATTGACACGGAGCCTCTGGCAGGTTGGTCGGGAGGGATGTACTATCGAAGATCACCCACAACCAGGACCAGTCAATGGTGACCGTGCAGGAATATCTCAGTAGCCATGGGGACCGCGAGCCGCTGATGGTGCCGCCGACGATGTCGGTGCTCGATGCCGCACGCGAGATGGATGAGGCCGGGGTCGGCAGCGTGTTGGTGGGCGAAAACGGGATTCTGGCCGGCATCTTCACTGAGCGTGACTTGATGCGTCGTGTCGTGGCCAAGGATCGTCTCCCGGGGTCGACGCCGGTCGGTGATGTCATGACCACCGCGCTGGTCACTGCGAGTCCCGCAGTGACGCTGGCGAGTTGTGGCGGATTGATGAGCGAGCGCCGCATTCGCCACCTCCCCGTCGTCGAAGGCGAGAAGGTGGTTGGTGTCATCACGACCGGCGACCTGCTCGCGAATGAACTTGCCGAGAAGGCCGCGACGATCCAGCAGTTGGAAGGATTCGTCTTCTACACGCGGAGCTAGGGCGTCGGCGCCTTCCGGGCGCCGGCCGCATAGGCGCCGTCCCGCACCCCGGACGGCGCACTGCTCCACTCCACTCGACGCGTGACGCCCGGGCCGAGTGACCGCACCGTCAGGTTCTCCCCTTCAAACCATGCCAACGAATCGGTGCCCCACCGGAACGGATCGCGTCCCTGGGGCGTCAACGTCATGGTGTCGCCTCGTGCCGTGACGGCGCAAATGCCGCTCCCGCAGCTGATTCCCTTGGCAAAGCGCGGCATCCCAAGCCAGAGCGTGAGCGCGGTATCTGCCGCGGCATCCTCCGCCGCGACCTCACGCATCGCGCCGTCGCCCGGCGGTGCCGTGATGGCCCAGCGGCCGCGATCGGTCTGGACGTAGAGGGTGCGTGCGTCGTCGCTCCATCCCAGGAGTTGGGGTTGGCCCGCGTCCTCTGGGAGCAGGTACTTCCGTTCCGTTCCGCTCACCAGGTTCATCATCACAACTTCGCGTTCCGTTGCCGGAAGGGTGTCCCGCATCCGCAGGAAGGCCAGCACGCCACCATCCACGGTGAGCCGGGGGCCGCGTTCCACCTGATTGGTGAACGTCAGTTGCGAGAGGGATCCCCCTCCAGCGTGGACGGCGAAGAGGTCGGTGCGGCCATCTTTTCCTTCTCCCGTGACGACGAGAATCGGGTCCTCGCCGATCTCGATTCGGTTCATGAGGGGGGAGAGGTTACAGCCGCACACGGTGAGGAGCGCGACGAGAGGGAGTCGCTTCACTTCCCCTCGAGATGCTTGGTGAAGAAGGCGTCAATCACCGATTGTGCCTTGGCGGCCGCCGGGGTCCCTGAGCCGGTCCGTCCGGGCTTCAGGAAGCCGTGTCCTGTGCCGGGATACGAGTCGGCAACGAAGGACTTGCCGAGGGCTTTCATGGTGGCGCTGATCTCGGGAAGTGCGTTGGTGACGCGGCCGTCGTTCTCGCCGTAGACCCCGAGCACGGGTGCCTGCACGGTGCGGAGCATCATGGTGTCAGCAAGTGGTCCATAGCAGACGACTGCGGCCTTCAACTGAGGATTGGCTGCGGCATAGCGCCACACGGTGCCGCCCCCCCAGCAGAACCCGATCACGCCGACGCGCGCTGCATTGGTTGCCGGCTGCGCGGTGATGTACTTGTAGGAGGCGTCGAGGTCGCGGACCACGTCATCGCCATTGAGCGTCCCAACCAGCCGGCGGGCGGAGTCTCCGAGCGCGCGCGTCGAGCCATAGCGCGAAGAGAGGAGGTCGGGGACGATCGCGACGTAGCCCTTCTTGGCGTAGTCATCACCCACGGTGGGCTCCCAGTCGGTCAGCCCGAAGATCTCGTGGATCACGATGATCGCGGGAGCTTTCCCTTGCCGCTCGGGATAGGCCACGTAAGCACGCACCGTGTCTCCCTTGGCGTTGGGGAACGCCACCCATTCGCCGTGCGTCGTGACGGCGTCGAGTGTCGGCGTCGGGCCATCGCGGCGCGCAATGAGCACACCGGCAGCAGCACCGGTGACGAGCATGAGGAGGGGGAGGATGCGGGGCATGATTGAGATCTCCGGTGCAAGGCGGGCGACGGTCTCTGCAGTCGAGAGTCGCGAGTCGTGAGTCGCGCGAGGTGACGTTCGAAAGGTAGCGCCGTAGACCTCTCACGACTCACGACCAACGACTAGTCCCTATACCGATTCCGCCCCGCCTGCTTCGCCTTGTACAAATTCTCATCCGCCAGTTTCAGCAATGAGGCGGCGTCGGTGGCGCGTTCGTCCGGGAAGGTCGCGAGGCCTGCGCTGACGGTGACGGAGATCGGTGCGGCGGGTGTGCCGAACTTGTGATTGGCAACCCGACGCAGAATCCGGTCTGTGAAGATGCGTGCTCCCGTCGAGCCGGTTTCGGGGAGCAGGATGACGAATTCCTCCCCGCCGAAGCGGGCCAGGAAGTCCATGGTGCGGAGTTCCCGACGAAGCAGGGTGACCAGGTCGACGAGGACGCGATCGCCGCCCTGATGCCCGCGGCTGTCATTGATGCGTTTGAAGTCGTCCACGTCGAGGACGACGGCCGTGACGACTTGGTCGTATCGTTTGGCGCGATCGAGTTCTTCCGTCAGGCGTTCCTCGAGCAGTCGCCGGTTGCCGCAGCCCGTGAGCGGATCGGTGTCGGCCAGTTCGCGCAGTTCGGCGGCGCCATCGGTGGCCTTTTCGAGGTCGTAGGCCTTCTCCAGCGCGGTCACGGCGGCTTCGATCACCTGCTCGGCGAAGCCGAGGTCGAGGCGATTGAGCGGTGGGTCGTCGGCGGTGGTCCGGAGGAAGAAGACGCCGGCCGTCTTCGCCTTCAAGAGGAACGGCAGGGCGATGACGGAGCGCGTCCGCGAGTCGCCCACCAGTCCTTCCCAGGTCGTCTTCACTTCACGGTAGAGGGGATCTGCTTCGATGTCCTCGACCAAGACGGTTTCGCCCGTCTGGAGCGCGCGCCGGATTTCTGGATACTTGGAGAGTTGGACCGGGAGGTTGCGCAGGGTCGGGTTCTCGAATGCCGCGACGACGATCCCTTCATTGTCGTCTGGGCCTGCGAGCACGACGGAGCACCGGGCGATGCGGAGCCCTGTCGCCACGCGCCGCACCAGAATCTGGTAAATCTCATCGGGATTGAGCGAGGCGGTGACCTCGCGCAGGATCGCGACCAGCTCATTCCGTGACCGCGCCTCGGCGCGGGCCTTGTTGAGCGCTCGCCCGACGCGAAGATGTGCCTTGATGCGCGCCAGCAGCTCGCGCACGCGATAGGGTCGCTGGACAATATCGGCGGCGCCGAGACTCTCGGGCTCCAGCCGCTCCGCATCAAAGTCCGGGTCGGTGAGGAGGAGCATCGGGACGTCGGTATGTCGCGCGTCCTCGCGCACACGGGTCAGCCGATCGAGCGTGGTTTGCTCGCCGCTGCCGAGATCGAGGATCATCAGGTCGTACTCTTCCTGATCGAGCCGTTCGATCAACTGCGGGCCACCGAGGGCGGTGACCACGTCGTAGCCATTCTCCTTCAGTACCCACGAGAGCGTCCGCGCGAGGGCATTGTCCTCGGTCGCGAGGAGGAATCTCGGGTTGAGTGGGAGCATCAGCCGACGAGCTCGTCGTAGCGGGCGGGATCGACGTTGCCGCCGGTCGCGACCAAGGCAAGAGGCCCCTCGCCCGGAATCCGGCCCGTCAGCCACGCGGCGGTGGTCACGGCGCCAGAGGGCTCGACCCGGAGCTCCAGGTCTGCCAACCACCGCATCGCCTGCCGGATTTCGTCATCGGTCACAGCCACCACCTCATGAACGGTCGGGGCGATCAGTGGCCAAGTCAGGTTGCCCACCGATCGAGTCAACAATCCATCGGCCAGACTCGTGCCATCCGCCAGATTGACCGGATGACCCGCGGCCCGTGCGGCCGAGAGCTTCGGAAGCCCGGCTGGCTCGACTGCGATCACCCGAATGTTCGGGCGGAATGCCCGCACGCAGGCACAGCTCCCGGCCAGCAGGCCCCCTCCCCCGACCGGGAGTACCAGAGTCTCGACCTCGGGCCAATCTTCGAGAATCTCCAAGGCGCAGGTTCCCTGACCCGTGATCACATCCAGGTGATCGTATGGCGGGATGAAGGTCAGGCCGCGCGCGTTTACCAAGGCTTCGGCGGCGGTCTGCTGTTCCGGACCCCGGGTGCGCCCGACCAGTACGACCTCACCGCCGAGCGCGCGCACGCCGGCGACCTTCACGGCTGGCGCCGACTCGGGCATGACGATCACCGCTGGGATGCCGAGGAGCTGCGCGGCGTGGGCAACACCAAGCCCGTGGTTGCCACTGGACGATGTGACGACACCACGGGCTCGGATCGCCGGGTCGAGGCGGTGGATCGCGTTCCACGCGCCTCGGATTTTGAACGCCCCGATCGGCTGCAGAAACTCTGCCTTCAGGCGGACTGACCGCCGCCCGGGGAGCGTCAGGAGCGGGGTGCGCTCTGCAACGCCCACGAGCCCGGCCTGCGCGTCGCGGAAGTCACTGAGGTGCGGTCCGCTCACTCCTCGGTGTCGTCTCCAGCGGATTCCGCGCTGCCTTCCGCCTCCTCGTATTCCTCGAGGCTTTCCTGTTCGTCGCCGTCGTCGTCTTCACGCTGGACGCGCGCGACGTCGACGATCCGGTCGTCCTTGTCGAGGTTCATGAGCTTGACGCCCTGCGTGTTGCGGCCGCTGACGCGGATTCCTTCGACCGAGCAGCGAATGATCACGCCACCCTTGGTGATCATCATCATCTCGTCCTCGGGGAGGACGTCCTTCAGGGCGATCAGGCGGCCGGTCTTCGGGGCCTGCTGCATCGTGATGATCCCCTTGCCGCCGCGCTTCTGCACGCGGTAATCCGCCAGCGGCGAACGCTTGCCGATGCCCTTCTCGGAGACGACCAGCAATTCGGCACGCTCCTTCACGACGACCATGCCGATCAGGTGGTCCTTCGCACCGAGTGAGATGCCCTTCACGCCAGCCGTGGCGCGTCCCATTTCGCGGACGTCGCTCTCATGGAACCGAATCGACATGCCGGCCGATGTCGCGAGCACGATGTCGTCATTGCCGCGCGTGACCTGGACGTCGATCAGTTCGTCGTCGTCGTCGATGTTGATGGCGTTGATGCCGACGGTGCGCACGTTGCCGTAGGCGGACATGACCGTCTTCTTCACGGTACCGTTGCGCGTGGCGAACATCAGCCATTCGTCGTCACCAAAGGTGCGGACCGGGACCAGCGCCGCGATCCGTTCCCCTTCACGCATGTTGATGCACTGGATGACCGGCTTGCCGCGTGCCGCCCGGCCGCCCTGCGGGATTTCATGCACCTTGAGCCAATACACGGTGCCGCGATCGGAGAAGAACATCAGGTAGTCGTGCGTCGACGCGATGAAGAGATGCTCGACCCAGTCGGTGTCCTTGGTGTCCATCCCGGTCAGTCCGCGACCGCCACGCCGCTGCTTGCGGTAGGTGGTGACCGGGATCCGCTTGATGTAGCCGGTGTGGGAGATGGTGATGACCATGTCCTCTTCGGCGATCAAGTCCTCGATCGAGAACTCGCCCTGATCCTTCAGGATGGCGGTGCGGCGATCGTCGCCGTAGGTCGTTGCGACGTCCTGGAGCTCGGTGACCAGAATGGTCATCCGGCGCTCACGGGAGGCGAGGATGCCCTCGAGTTCCGCGACCGTGGCCCGGACTTCGGTGAGCTCGGCTTCGAGCTTGTCAATCTCGAGGCCCGTGAGCTTGGCCAACCGCATGTTCATGATCGCGTCGGCTTGCGCTTCGCTCAGCGCGAAGCGCTCGCGCAGTCGGCGATCGGCCTCTCCGGTGTCGCCGGATGACCGAATGATCGCGATCACTTCGTCGATGTTGTCGACGGCAATCTTCAAGCCTTCGAGGATATGCTCGCGCTTCTTGGCTTCGGCGAGATCGAACTCGGTCCGACGCACGATCACGGTGTGGCGATGCTCGATGAAGTGCTCGAGGATCTCCTTGAGCGCCATCACCTTCGGGGCGCCATTCACCAGGGCGAGGTTGATGACGCCGAAGGTGGATTGCATCGTCGTGTGCTTGTACAGCTGGTTGAGCACGACCTGCCCAATGGCGTCCCGCTTCAACTCGATCACCAGGCGCATGCCCTCGCGGTCCGACTCGTCCCGCACGCCGCTGATACCGTCGATCTTCTTGTCGGTGGCCAGGTCCACGATGGTGCTGTGGAGGTTGGCCTTGTTCACCTGGTAGGGAAGCTCGGTGATAATGAGTGCGTTTCGACCGGTGCGCTCATTCTCCTCGATCTTGACCTTGGCGCGCATGATGATCCGGCCTCGACCTGTCTCGTAGGCGTCGCGGATCCCTGCCTCGCCGTAGATGTAGCCGCCGGTCGGGAAGTCCGGACCCTTCACGTGGGTGAGAAGGTCGTCTACGGTGAGGTCGGGGTTCTTGACCAGCGCAGCGATGGCGTTGGTGACTTCCCGCAGATTGTGCGGCGGGATGTTGGTCGCCATGCCGACGGCAATGCCGCTCGAGCCGTTGATCAGCAGGCTCGGGATCTTGGAGGGGAGAACCGTCGGCTCTTCCCGCTGGTCATCGAAGTTGGGCTGGAAGTCGACGGTGTTCTTGTCGATGTCCTCGAGCATCTCAAGAGCGAGGCGCGTGAGGCGGGCCTCGGTGTATCGATAGGCCGCAGCGCGATCGCCGTCCACGGAGCCGAAGTTTCCTTGCCCGTCCACCATCGGATAGCGGAGCGAGAACTCCTGGACCATCCGCACCATCGCCTCGTACACCGAGGAGTCGCCGTGCGGGTGGTACTTGCCGAGCACGTCACCGACCACCGTCGCCGACTTCTTGTATGCCCGATTGGGCATGAGGCCGAGTTCGTTCATCGCGTAGAGGATGCGACGATGGACCGGCTTGAGGCCGTCGCGCACATCGGGGAGAGCACGCGAGACAATGACGCTCATCGAGTAGTTGATGAACGATTGCTGCAGCTCGTCTTCGATCAGGCGCGGGAGGATCCGTTCACGCGAAATAGGTGCTGTCATGAGTCCGGGAGACGCGGGGAATGGCGGTGTCCGATGCCGTTGGACGGAAACAGCCAAATATACCCTGATTCGGCCCCGAAACCAAGCGGGGAGCGGATTCCTAAGTGGTTGTGGGGGAGGGGTTTACGGAGAGCACAGGACGGAGAACCGAGAACGGGCTAGGGGGATGATGGATGATGGATGATGGACGGGGCGTGAGGGGGGACAGGGAACAGGACTACGACTCCTACGACAGGGGGCGCGGCTTGCCGCGCCCCTACGACCCTACGACATCTCACGACTCAGGACTCACGACTACTGACCGACCAGCCGCTTCAACCACAGATAGTGCACCGCCATGTCGATCGAGGCGAGCGCCCCGACCGCGCCTGGGGCGAAGGGGATGGGGGCGCCGGCGTCCGGCAGTCTCCAGTGGAGCGGGAGAAACGACGCGACCCCCTTGGGCAGGGGACCGGTCGGCATCTTGTCGCTCACGACGACGACACCGAGGCCGGCGTCGCGGAAGGAGTTCGACACCTCGACGTTCGGACAGTCGTAGCCGCCATATCCGAACCAGAGCATGGCGTCACCCGCATTGGCCCCGCCTGCGCGCAGTTTTCCGCCGACATCCCAGCGCCAGTCCACCGGACGGAACGGGGTGGAGAGGGTGTCGCGCGGTAATTCCTCCAGGAGGTAATGGCCGCAGCTTGCCACGAAGAGCTGGCCACCGTCGCGTTTGCGCGCGAGGAGCGAGTCGGCGGCCTGCCGGACCAGACGGCCTTGCGCCGGCGTCTCCGCAGCGGCGAGCAGGGCGTCCACCGCATCCAAGTAGGCGGTACCCAGAGTGCCGGCGGCCAGGATGGCCGGGGGGGGCGTGGACATCCGAAAGCGGACGTCGGCGTTGTGTTGCGTGGCACCCGGGACCAGCACCGACAAGTACGTCCCCGTCCACCACCCGTCACGGGTCGCGGCCGCGACCACCTCGGCGTACCAGGTCCAGCCCACGATCATGTTCGCGATGGCATTGATCTCGGCGTGCACTCGATCGCCGTTCGGCGCCCCGTTGTCGAGGAACCGTCTGCCGAGCGGGAGCGAGGGACGGTCCACCATCGGCCCGATCGAGATGACCGGGCGCCCCTGCAACTGGAACTGCTCCGCCTGCATGGCGACCCCGAGCCCGATTCCCTGCCAATGACGAACGGGGAGCAATACGAGGCCGCGCGCATTGGGATCCCCCGCGTCCTGCGTCTCCGGTGGTCCACCTGCGCGATACCGGAACTCGAGCCAGAAGCCTGGGTCGTTCGCCTTGGGGACGAGGAGGCGTTTGGTGGAGTCGTCTTTGAAGTGGCCCGCCGCATACTCCGCGGATTCGGTGATCGCGGGGAGCTGCTTGCGGATCTCGACGATGCGGCGACGGAGTTCTGTCACCTCGCGTGAATCCTGCTGGGCATGCAGGAGCTGGGGGAGCGCGGTTCCCAGAATCAGGACGAGCCGAATGACGCGCGGGACACGTGACATGCAGGGCGCCCTCATGGTGGGTGGAGAACGAAGCTTACATCGGTGAGGGGTGAGGGGTGAGGGGGAACAGGGAACGGGACAACCTACGACTTCTACGACCGGGGCGAGGCATGCCTCGCCCCTAAGACGACTTACGACTCATGACCTTCGACCTACGACCTCTCACGACTCCCTACCAACGACTCCCCTCTCCTAAAACCTCCACGCCAACCCAAACGAAATCACCGGATACACCTTGGCGTACTTGTCCACGTCCTTCTGAATGTTCTGCTGCTCCGCGGCCACATCCTGCGCGAGCGTGGAGCCGGGGATTGCGGAGGAGGCGCTCAGGCCGATGGTGGGCTTGCCGATACCCGCGCCGAGATCGAAGAGGAAGGACAGGCCACCCTTCCGGGAGGCGGGGGTGCCCCAACCGAGGCCGACGTACGGCATCTTGTCGTCCCAGCGGGCGGTGCCGTTGACGGTGCCGACCTGGGCCGCGGTATAGGTGGTGCCATTGAAGTCATAGGTGCCGCCGGTCGGTTGACCCACGCCATCCACTTCGGCTGGCGCTGTCAGGAGGCCACCAGTGAGGTGAAAGGAGCCGTTCGCCGACGGGTAGAGGTCGATCAACGCGCTCATTCCCTTGAACTTGAGGTCCACATTGAACTGGACGTCCGATTCCACCCGATCGAAGGTGTGCGAGTAGCGATAGGCGGCAACCCGGGCACCCAGGTGTGGCGAAATCAGCTTGGAGACCTCGGCGCCGAAGCCGAGGGTGCTTGCCCGGGCGCCGATGGAAAGGGACGTCTGGGCACTCAGGGGGGCGGCCGCAAGCGAAAGTCCGAGGGCGATGGCGAGGTGGCGTTGCTGCATCAGGACGACTCCGAGTCGAAGAGGAGGGATCAGCTGCCTGTAGTATCGCCCCGTGGTGCTGAGGAACCGAGGATCTCTGTTCGCGTTATCTTTCCGATCTGACCTCTTCCCGGACCCTGGAATGCTCAAGACTGCCCTCCTCGATCGCCACGTCGCCCTCGGCGCCCGCATGGTTCCCTTCGCTGGTTGGGAGATGCCGGTGCAATACACCGGACTCGTCGAGGAGCACATCGCCGTGCGAACGGCGGCGGGCCTCTTCGATCTCTCCCATATGGGTGAGCTCTACCTCGAGGGCCCGGATGCCGGTCGTGCGCTGGACTTCGCGCTGGTGACCGCGCCCGGCAAGATGGCCGTCGGGAAGGCGCATTACTCGATGATTTGTGCAGCAGATGGCTCGGTCATGGACGACCTGATCGTTTATCGTCTCGCCGAGTTGCGGTACCTCGTGGTGGCCAACGCCTCAAACGCTGGGGTCGTGGCTGACGCCCTGCGTGAGCGGATCGTCGACTTTGATGTGACCCTCGATGACGCCTCGATGCGCACCTCACTCGTGGCGATTCAGGGGCCGAAGGCGGCGGAAATTCTACAGGCGCATATCAACGTCGACCTGACCACGGTCAAGTATTACAGTGGCGTCGAGGCAATTGCGTGCGGCGTTCCTGTCCTGCTGGCGCGCACGGGCTACACCGGAGAGGATGGCTTCGAGCTGTTCACCGCCTGGGACGACGCCGGCGTGGTGTGGGATACCCTGATGACGGCGGGTGCCGGCCACGGTCTCATCCCCGCAGGACTCGGTTCGCGCGACACCCTGCGCCTTGAGGCCGGGATGCCGCTCTACGGCCAGGAGTTGGACCGTGCCACCACGCCCTTCGAGGCGGGCCTCGGCCGCGTCGTGAAGTTTGACAAGCCGGGGGATTTTGTGGGGCGGGCCGCGCTGGAAGCCGCGCGGGAGACTCCACGGAAGGTGCTGGTTGGGCTTCGCCTCACGGGTCGCGGGATCGCCCGGACCGGCTATCCCGTCTATCTTCCCGGAGCTACCGACGCGGCGGGCATCGTGACCAGCGGTACCTCCTCCCCGACGCTCGGCATGGCCATCGCCATGGCCTATCTCCCGGTCGGGCACAATGCACTCGGGACCGAAGTGGAAGTGGGTATCCGCACGCAGCGCGTTGCGGCCGAAGTGATCGCCATGCCGTTTTATCGTCGTTCGACCTGAGCCCTGGAGTCTTCTCGTGGAGTATCCCGATAATCTCAAGTATTCCGTCGAGCACGAGTGGCTCGCGACCGATGGCACCGTTGGCATCACGGCGTTCGCCGTGGAACAGATTGGTGACATCGTCTTCGTTGAACTCCCCGCGATCGGCAGCATGGTCGAAGCGAGCAAGCCGTTCGGCGTGATTGAGTCGGTCAAGGCCGTGAGTGAGCTCTTCGCACCAGCTTCCGGCAAGGTGATTGCCATCAATGAGAGCCTCGCCGACGCGCCAGAAACCGTCGCGAGCGATCCGTATGGCGCCGGCTGGCTCGTCAAGATCGAGCTGACCAAGCCCGACGAAGTGCATGCACTCCGTGATTCGACCGCTTATCAGGCCATGATCGCCGCCAGCTGATTCGACACACACGACGGGGCCCACTGGGCCCTGTTGCCTTTCCTTGAGAGTCCGTGATGACGACTGCATCTGTACCCCGTGAAGTCCGCACCGCCCAAGGCGGTGAGTCTGCACCCCATTCGTCGTGTCTTCCCCCCAATGAGTTCTCCGTCCGGCACGTCGGCCCTCGCGCCGACGAGATCCAGGCGATGCTCGGGGTGCTCGGCTACGACTCCCTCGACGGCTTCATCGACGACGTGGTGCCGGAAGGGATCCGGCTTCGTCGGCCGCTGGCGCTTGCGCCGGGTCTCGACGAGCGTGCCGTGCTCGGGATCGCCAAGGGACTCGCAGAACGGAACAAGGTGTTCCGTTCCTATTTGGGTATGGGGTACTACGGCACCTTCACGCCGCCCGTGATCCAGCGGAACATCCTCGAGAATCCGGGGTGGTACACGGCCTACACGCCGTATCAGGCGGAGATCGCGCAGGGACGTCTCGAGGCGCTGCTGAATTTCCAGACGATGGTGAGCGATCTCACCGGGCTCGAGATTGCCAATTCGTCGTTGCTCGACGAAGGCACAGCCGCCGCCGAAGCGATGGCGATGACGGTCGGCGTGGTGAAGCACGAGGGGACCCCGGTCTACTACATCGATGCAGGGTGTCACCCGCAGACCATCGCCGTGGTCGAGACGCGGGCGGAAGCGCGGGGCGTGAAGGTGATTGTCGGAGACCCCAACGATTTCAAGTTTGGGGAACAGGGAACAGGGAACGGGACAGCAGTGGGGTGCTTGCTCCAGTATCCCGCGACCGATGGTGCGGTGCGCGATTACCGGAGTGTCGCCGAAGCCGCGCACGCGGCCGGTGCACTGGTGACGGCGGCGACCGATCTGCTCGCGCTGGCGATGCTGACGCCTCCGGGTGAGTGGGGCGCCGATGTGGCCGTGGGCAATTCGCAGCGCTTCGGCGTGCCGATGGGATACGGCGGACCGCACGCCGCGTTCTTCGCGACGCGCGACGCCTACAAGCGGCACATTCCGGGACGGATCATCGGCCTGTCAAAGGACAGCCGTGGCGAGCCCGCGCTTCGCATGGCACTCCAGACGCGCGAACAGCATATCCGTCGCGACAAGGCGACCAGTAACGTCTGCACCGCACAGGTCCTGCTCGGCGTGATGGCGTCGATGTACGCGGTCTATCACGGCCCGGAAGGGATCCGAAAGATTGCGGCACAGGTGCACAGCCGTGCGGTCCTGTTGGCGCACGCGCTGCACCGCCTCGGCTACGTGGTAGAGCATCAGCATTACTTCGACACCATCTCGGTGAAGGTCGAGAGCTGGAAGCAGGATCGCGTTATCGAAGCGGCACTCGGTCGCGGGATCAATCTCCGCCGGCTCGGTACGCATCGCATTGTCGTGGCGATCGACGAAACGGTGACGCTCGCCGATCTCGCCGATCTGATTTCCTGCTTCGCGCTGGAAGAGTCGCTGCCGTTCATGCTCGACGCCGCGATGGTGTCGGATGAAGCGATCCCGGCAACGTTGCGCCGTACCAGTGACTTCATGGCGCACCCGATCTTCCACCGGCACCGCTCCGAGACCGAGATGCTGCGCTATCTGCGTGGCCTCGAGGCGAAGGATCTCTCGCTGACGGCCGCGATGATCCCGCTCGGCTCATGCACCATGAAGCTCAACGCCACCGCCGAGATGATGCCGGTCTCCTGGCCGGGCTTCGGCGCACTGCATCCATTTGCGCCACGCGATCAGGCGCAGGGCTACGCCGAGATGTTCCGGCAGCTCGAGGCGCAGCTCGCAGAGATCACGGGGTTTGCGAAGGTGTCGCTGCAGCCGAACGCTGGGTCACAGGGTGAATTCGCGGGATTGATGGTGATTCGTGCCTACCACATTGCGCGCGGTGACGCACATCGTGATGTCTGCTTGATTCCGACGTCGGCACATGGCACCAATCCGGCGAGCGCCGTGATGGCCGGGATGCGTGTGGTGGTGGTGGGCGCCGACGAGCAGGGCAACATCGACATCGCCGACCTCAAGGCCAAGGCAGCGGAACACGCGGACAAGCTCTCCTCCTTGATGGTGACGTACCCGTCGACGCACGGCGTCTTCGAGGACGGGATCGCGGAGATCTGCCGGATCGTGCATGAGCATGGCGGGCAGGTGTACATGGACGGCGCCAACATGAACGCGCAGGTTGGGCTCTGCCGGCCGGGCGACATTGGCGCGGATGTCTGCCACTTGAACCTGCACAAGACGTTTTGTATTCCGCACGGCGGTGGTGGCCCGGGGATGGGGCCGATCGGTGTCGCGGCGCATC
>JAHECN010000198.1 GCA_024641735.1 Gemmatimonadota bacterium
AGGTCGATATAGACCTTTTCGTCGCCGGGGCAGTAGAACGGCCCGGTCGCTGATTGTGCCGCACCGCACGCCGAGCTGGTGCGATCACGGAAGACCACCAGCTTGGCGTCGCGATAGTTGCCACCGAGCGAGGGGAGCAGACGCGACCAGAGCTGTTGGGTACTGTCGAGGACGGAGGAGACGAAGAGAATTTCCCGCTCTTCCGCCGGGTCATTGATCGGCGCCTCCACCCCGGCCGTCGTCCCACCGCCCTCGAGAGCGCCGAGCAACGCGAGCGGATTCTGCTTGGTCACCAGCGAGATCACGACGATCAGCAGGATCCCCCCGAGACCGAGCTTGCCGCCGCCGGGAAGCATCCCGCCGCCCCCACCGCCACCGCGACGATCTTCAAGATTCCTCGAGCGACCCGACGCCGACCACCGCATACACCACCCCCGTTGCCAGTTCCCTGTCCTCCTCTCTCCTCTCTCCTCTCTCCTCTATCTGGGCACCCTCAAAATCCTTCCCCACCGCGTCGCCGTGAAGAACGGGAACGGTCGATAACTCGAGGCATCCCAGGAGTAGTAAATCAGCACCGGAGTTCCGCGCACATTCTCGCGGGGGACCAGGCCCCAGAAGCGGGAGTCACGCGAGGAATCGCGGTTGTCGCCCATCATCCAGAGCTTGCCCTGCGGAATCAGCAGCGGCCCCCAATCGTGGACATCCGGGAGGTACCGCTCCGGATCCGCTCCGATGAAGTAGGGCAGTTGTCTTGCGTGCATCTCTTGGCGTGACGCCAGGTCGAGCGTCCAATCGGGGCTCGTGGATTGCGCATGCGGTTCTTCCAGAGCAACCCCGTTGCGGTAGAGCACACCCTGCCGCATCTCCAGCGTGTCGCCACCAACTGCGATCAGCCGCTTCACCAAGATCGAGTCTTCGATCGGTGACATGAAGACCACGATGTCCCCGCGCTTCGGCTCCCGCACAGCTGGCGTGCGCCAATTCACGAGCGGCACCTTCGCACCGAAGAGGAACTTGTTCACGAAGAGCACGTCGCCCACCATCAGCGTGGTCTCCATGCTCGGTGACGGGATGAAATACGCCTGCACCACGAAGGTGCTGAGCACCAGCCAGGCGCCGAACGCCCAGGCTGCCGCCTTGACCCACTCGATCGCCTTCTTCCCTGCCTGACCTGCGGCCACAACCCCTCCTGCTGGAAACTGCCACCCGCGGAACACGTCCTGCGCCGCTGGAGGATCGCCCCGTGGGCAGTGATGCTCAAGAGGCGGGGGGAGAACTCCGGAGTTTCGAGGCCCACCGGGCGCGGAGGGCGGCCACCTTCGGCGCGATCACGGCGGCACAGTAATTCTGTGCCGGATTCCGACGGAAATACTGCTGGTGGTACGCGTCAGCCGGCCAGAAGCGGTCGAGCGGCGTGACCTCGGTCACGATTGGCCTCGGGAAGACCGCCTCCGTCGTGAGCTCCGTGATCAGACCTGTGGCCTCTGCTGCCTGCGCCGCGTCCGCGGTGAAGATCACCGAGCGGTATTGCGTGCCGACATCGTGCCCCTGCCGATTGAGCGTCGTCGGATCGTGGGTGGTGAAGAAGATCTCCAGCAGCTCGCGATAGCTGATCGCGGCCGGATCAAAGGTCAGCTGCACCGCCTCGGCATGCCCCGTGGACCCCGAACAGACGGCCTGATAGCTGGGGGCTGTGACATGCCCACCCGCGTATCCCGACACGACGGACTCCACCCCGTGGATCCGCTCAAAAACCGCCTCCAGGCACCAGAAGCAGCCTCCTCCCAATGTGGCCTGCGCGCGTACGCCTTCGGTCATCCCCAGCTCCCTCAATCGTGTTGGTACCACTCAAAGCGCCCGCGAAAAGTTTCGTGGTCAGCCCGCGCATTGATCAATGTGGTGGCCGCCGGTCAGGGCAGATCGAAGTCCCACACCGCGACACGCCCCGGGCCGAATTGCAATCGCGACTTGGGACCGAGCCGATAGGTGGGGTTGGCCGGGACAGCTTCGGTGAGATGGAACTCCAGACGTCGAACACCTGGACGTTCCCACGCCGGAATGAAACGGAGACGAACACCCGCGCCGAGCAGGAGGACGAGCCCCTCCCCCTCATCCACAAATTCTGCCCCGCCCGATCGGAGCAGGGCACGCAATTGTTGGATCTCCGTCGCCGGAATCGCAAGGGTGGCGCCCGTAAGTTCCGAGAAGCTGCGGTCCGGCAGGTACTCGCTGGCGAGTGCTCGAGCGCGATTCGTGAAATCGTCCGGCAGCGAATCCCGGACTCCCGCGTCATGGAAGACGCGCGGGTGGAAGGCGGTGAGCTCCGTCGTCAGCATGGCGTTGCTGCCACTCGACACGCGCCAGCGGAAATACCACGGGCGCAACGAATCGGCGACGACACGAGAGACCGTCGTGCTGTCGAAGGCCACGCCACCGCGCCGCCAGGCTGCGACCAGCTGCGGTGTGCGTCGCGATTCCTCGGTGGAAAGCCCGAGGACGATCGAGTGCGCGTCCTCTCCCTCCGCGAACTCCAACCACTGGCGCCGCCCAAAGAAGAGGTGACGCCGTTGGCGCGTCTCCCCGATCTGGGTGCTCGCCCACTGGTACGCGGCGAACTGCCGATGCAGAAACTCTGAGCGCTGGACGTCGTGCCACGTCGCCGAATCGAGTCCGATGCGCAGATGTCCCAGGACCACGTCCGGCACGCCCTGCGCCGGCATGGTGATCGGCGCGAGCCACATCGCCACTGCCATCATGAGTACCGGGCGCTTCACCCGGCCTCCGCCAGCAGGGCGTTGAGGTCGAGGCGCTCCAACGTCATCACCAAAGCACCATCCGCCGAGCGCGGCCACTCCGCCTCCGGGCGGTCGCGGTAGAGCTCGATGCCATTGCCATCAGGATCGCGGAGATAAATCGCCTCGCTCACGCCATGATCCGAGGCACCCTCCAGCACGACGCCCGCGTCGAGCACACGCTGCACGGCGCTGGCCAAGCTCGGTCGGTCAGGAAAGAGGATGGCAACATGGTAGAGCCCGGTGCTTCGCCGTGGCGGCGGTGCGGCACCCGCACTCTCCCACGTGTTGAGTCCGATGTGATGGTGGTATCCGCCGGCGCTCACGAAGGCAGCGGAGTCGCCCATCCGTTGCTGCAACTCGAAGCCGAGAATGTCGCACCAGAAATGGAGTGCTCGTTCCAAGTCGGCCACTTTGAGGTGGACATGGCCGATGCGAACGCGCGGATCGAGTGGAGTCATTCGGGAGTTGAATCCTGCTCGCGCCCGCGAGCCAGGAATGCCACCAAGGCCTTTGCCAACCGTTCCAGCCGTGCATCCGTCAGATCGGGATCCACATCGAGTCGTTCCCCGGCAACGACCCACTCGATGTCCAGCCACCGCGAAATCATCGCGCCACCCGACGCCTGTGCACACTCGATGAAGAGCACCCGCTCGTAGCCGTCCCAGGTGAGTCGCAGCCGGACATTGCCAAGCCCGTACTCGGCGATCGCCGTCGCCTCACTCCCCTCCTCGTACTCCCGCGCGACACAGCGGAAGCCGTGCGCCTCGAAGAGTGGACCGAGGTAGAGCGAGGCCCGCG
>JAHECN010000062.1 GCA_024641735.1 Gemmatimonadota bacterium
ACGGTCGCCGTGTCGCCATTCTCGGAGGCGGAGGTGACGCGGTCGCTGAGGCGCGTGAACTGCTCCCGGGGTGTCATGTTCGAGATGTCTGGGGCTTGGCCCAAGCCACCGCCGGCGGCTGCCGGGAGTCCGACCGCGGGCGGAGGAACCTCCGTCCGGTCCGTCGCAGCGTAGATCACCGCGGCGACCGCGATCACGGTCAGGACACCGGCAACAATCCACGGAGCCGGGTTCTGGCCACCCGAAGTCTGCGCCGGGGCCCGCGCCGTCCCGCCGATAGGAGTGCCGCAGGCGGAGCAGAACTGGACGCCGGGGGTCAGGGCAACGCCGCAGCCCGTGCAGAAGCGCTTGCTGGCATTGGAAGCAGTATTTTGAGACATTGATTCTCCGGGAACACGGTCAGGCGCCGCCCGTTGCGGCGCCTGAATATAGCCCACCCTGCTGGCGCCGACCGCGGCGCGTGGCTACCCTTGAATCGACTCTCGCCCCGGTGCCCATGTCTACACCGCCAGCCGACACCATCGATCTCTCGAATGCCGACCACATGGGCGACCTTGCTCGTGGCGGTACGACCTGGTCTGTCCATCTCGAGACGCGTCAGGACGGCCCCCTTGCCGTGGGGCGTGTCCATTTCGTAGCGGGCGACGTGCGACGGTCTTCCGCCTGGATCTTCCGGGAGTGGAAGGTTCCGGAAGTGAAGGCGCGCTTTGCCGAATTTTCGCCCTTGGAGCTCTGGCGACTGTTGGAGTCCTTGAGCTGACAAGACGGAGCACGGAGAACGGAGCACGGAGAACGGTGGTACCCGGAACGTGGTCGGGACTCACGCGGTTCGCGGTCCGCGGGTCGCTGTTCGCGCTTCTCCTGGCGCCGATACCCCTCAGCGCTCAGTCTCCCGTCGTCACTGCCGTCGAGCTCGATCGCCGCTCCATCTTCGATCCTGACGAGAGCACCTTCTGGCTGCTCAAGCTCGTCAATCGCCTTCACATCACGACACTCCCTTACGTCATTCGGCGCGAACTCCTCGTCCAGCCGGGGGACGCCTACGACAGCACACGCGCTGCCGAGACCGAGCGCAATCTTCGGCGGCTGGGCGTGTTCCGGAGCGTCCGACTCGATTCCGCCACGACTGATTCGGGGCTCGTGGTGCGGGTGACCACCCGCGACGGCTGGAGCACGCGCCCCGATTTCCGCTTCCGGTCCACGGGCGGCGAAGTCGCCTACACGCTGGCGTTGATCGAGGACAATCTCCTCGGCACGGCGACGCAGACCTCGCTGCTCTACCGCAAGAACCCCGATCGCAGCACCACGACCCTGGCCTTTCGGCAGCCGCGATTGATCGGCGGGCGGGTTGGGATCA
Source organism: Gemmatimonadota bacterium (assembly GCA_024641735.1). GTDB lineage: Bacteria > Gemmatimonadota > Gemmatimonadetes > Gemmatimonadales > GWC2-71-9 > Palsa-1233. Next base: position 1,358 of record JAHECN010000062.1, read on the forward strand.
CGGCTGCGTTGGAGGACCGCAGCGACGGTGAACTTGCCACGGTGGCACTGGGGCAGCGCTTCTTCAATCTCGGGTCACGTTCCTCATGGTCACTGGTGGGCGACACGCGCACGGAGCGCGTCCTCCGCTTTTCGGAAGGGATCGAGCTCGCGACGGACACGCTGCAGCGGCGCTATGTGCTCGGTCGCGGAGAGCTGGCGACCGCCTTTCGTACCCCGTCAGAGGGGTATCTGCGCGGGGCGCTGGTCGGGCAGATTCGTCGCGATGACTTCCTGTCCCAGACCGCCTACGATGTGGGTGGTTTCGGCGAGCGCTCCGTCACGGCGACGGTGGGCGGGTGGCTTGAACATCGGCGCGGCCGCTACGTGAAAGTGCAGGGATTCAATTCCCTGAGTCACGATGAGGATGTCGATCTCAGCACCGTCGTCCGGGCCTCGCTCTTCCTGGCCCCCGCCGTCTTCGGGTACCAGCACGACGGAATCGCCCCAGCCATCGCGGGACGGACGGGTCGGGGATCTCGTCGCGGTTTTTCCCAACTGGAATGGCATCTGGGCGGGATGCTCACGAGCGAAGGGCTCGACTCCGCAACCGTGCAGCTGGCGACCACCGCCGCCTGGATGCCCTCGGCGCGTCACCTCGCCTTCGTGCATGCCTCCGGTGGAATGCTGCGCGCGCCGCTCCCTGGCTCGGAGTTCGACCTCGGGCTCGGGGCGGGGCCACGCGCCTTCCGAAACCACGCCTTCACCGGGGACCGTGCCTTCTTCGTGACCGCAGAGTACCGTTATGGTGCCGCCGTCGACTTCCTCAAGGTGGTGGACGTTGGAGTCGCCGCGTTCGTGGATCATGGTGGGGCGTGGTACGCCGGGAGTCCGATGCGGACGGGATGGGATCTGGGAGTCGGACTCCGGTTGGGCGCCTCCCGCGCGCCGGATCTGGAAGCGAACCGACTCGACCTCGTCTACCGGGTCGGCAACGATCGCGAGTCGTCGGGGTGGGTCTTCGTGGTCGGAAAGGGTTTTGCGTTTTCCAGCGGACTGCGCGGCGGGCACTAGGGCCCGAGAGCTCGGTCACGTTGGCGACTTCTTCTTCAGACAGGGTGTCATGACGCTCGCTGCCAGCACGAAACGTCGCGTGGTGTTGATCGCCCTCGCCGTGGTCGTGGTCCCCCTCCTGCTCTTCTCGATCTATGCCGGCGCGGCACTCAACTTCGCCTACTCGCGCGGTGAGCGCGCGGGTGTGTTGCAGAAGTTTTCTCACAAGGGGTGGCTGTGCAAGACATGGGAAGGGGAGATTGCGATGTCGACGGTGCCGGGCGTGGCGCCCGTGATCTGGGCCTTCACCGTGCGGGAGCCGTCTGTGGCAGCCAAGATCAGTGCCGCGGTCGGGGAGCGTGTGGTGCTCCACTACGCCGAGCATCGTGGGGTCCCGACGACGTGCTTCGGCGAAACTCCCTATTTCGTCGATTCTGTCACCGTCTCCCCCTAGCCTTCGGCTATATTGCCCGGGACTGATTCTCCGGGAGCACGTTGCATGTTTGCCAAGCTTTTGCTCGCTCTTTCCAGCGTCGTCGTCGTTCCGGCGGCGCTTCTCTTCCATCTCGAATTGAAGAGCGCCGTACCGGAAAAGGATGCCATCCTCTCGGCGCCTCCCGCCGTGGTAACACTCACCTTCACGGCCAAGGCGAACGCACGGTTGTCTGCAATCGCGATCCTCCGTCCCGACTCGACGGAGGTCATGAAGCTCACCGTCGCGGCTACGAAGGAACCCAATACACTACAGGGCACGTTGTCGCGTCCGCTCCCGCCGGGGCGCTATGTCGTGCGCTGGCGGACCGCGGCCGCCGATGGCCATGTGGTGCGCGGTGCGTATGGCTTTTCCGTGGATGTCATCGAATGACGCGATGGCTGCCGCTGGTGCTGCTGGTGGGGCTGATGGCGTGCGGCGAGCAGACTGACCGCCCGTTGTCCCCGAGTGGTTTTGTTGGTGCCGAGGTGCTGACGCCGCGTCCGCTCCCCGATATCACCTTGACCGATCACTTGGGCGCCCCGTTCCACCTCGCCGACGCGACGCGCGGCAAGGTCACCTTGCTCTTCTTCGGGTACATGCATTGTCCCGACATCTGCCCGGTCCACCTGGCGAATATCGCGGCCGTCCTCGACAAGCTGCCCGATGAGGAACAGCGGCAGATTGCTGTGATCTTCGTGACCGTCGATCCCGCGCGCGACACGATGCCGGATCTGTATCGCTGGGTGACTGGATTTCATCCGAGTTTCATCGCCTTGACGGGGAGTGACTCCCTGATCCAGGCGGCGCAAGTCGCCTCAGGATTGCTGGTGGCACAGCGCGACACCGTCGCTGCGAACGCCGGTGCAGCGTACTTGGTGGGACATGCGGCCTCCGTGATTGCGCACACACGCGACGGCATCGGGCGCGTCCAGTATCCCTTCGGCACACGCCAGCGCGACTGGGCCCACGATCTGCCGCGACTGATCGCATTCGAGGAGACGCCATGAAGCGCGCGTACTGCGGCATCGCCCTCGTGGCCGCGATGGGCTGCGCCGCCCCGCAGGATGGGCTCGTGGTCGAAGGCGCGGAAGTGCGCATCGCGCCCGTTGCTGCGGTGTCGGCGTCGGCCTACTTCACACTGCGCAACAGCAGTGCGACAGCAGACACCCTGACGGCACTCGGCAGTGATATTGCCGACTCGCTGTCGGTACACGAATCGATGGATCATGGCGATGGCACCGTGATGATGATGCCGTTGACCTGGCTCGCGATTCCCGCTGGCGAGGAAGTGCGCTTTGCGCCGGGTGGCAAGCACGTGATGCTCGAGCGCTTCAAGCGGCCGCTCGTTCCCGGTGACTCGATCTGGCTCTCGCTCTATTTCAGCAGCGGGCGCCGAGTCGAGCTCATTGTCCCGGTGCGCGCGGTCGGCGGCGAGGAGTAGTCGGTGCAGTGGTGGTGTGCCGCAACCGGATTGCCGTGGGATTGGCGGTGGCAATGGTATCCAGGAGTCCATCTGGTCCTGGTACTGCTGGCAGTGGGCTGGTGGTCGCTGGGGCGCGCGCACGGATGGACCACGCGGCCGTGGGGGTGGTTTGTGACGGCGTGGGTGGCATTGCTCGCCACGCTCGACTGGCCGATCGGAAAATTGGGCGCCGGCTACCTCGCGTCCGTCCATACACTCCAATTCATGCTGCTGACGCTGCTCATCGCACCCGCGCTCTTGCGCAGCATTCCGGCGGATGGATGGAGTGTGCTCGCCCCCGAGGGTTCGCGTCGCTTCCGGGCACTCCGGACAATGGCGCGGGCGATTCCCGGACTGCTCTGCTACAACATCATCGTGATCACGACCCACCTCCCCGCGGTGGTCGACCCTGCGATGCGGACCCAACTCGGCTCCTTCCTCGTGGACGGCGCCTGGTTGGTCGGGGGATTGATTCTCTGGTGGCCGCTGGTGGCGCCGGCACCCTTCGAACGCCTCGGCACCTTCCCCAAGATGGGGTACCTCTTCGGCGCGACGATCATTCCGACCATCCCCGCAATGATGATGGTCTTCTCGGAGTGGCCACTCTACGCGCTGTATGAACTTGCACCGCGGGTGGATGTGCGCTTCAGCGCCAACGAAGACGTCATGCTCGCGGGGCTGTTGATGAAAGTGGTCGGGGACATCCCGCTCTGGATCGCCATGGCAGTGGTCTTCTTCCGAGGCACTGCTCGCGATGCCCAGGCCCATGGCTGACCGCGCGGTCATCGTGACGCTCACGGCCTCCGGAGACGAAGCCAGCGCCGCAGCGGGCACGCTCATCGAGATTCCGCGAGCGACTCGGATCGTGCGTGCTGCGGGGTTCGGTTTCGGGTCGATCCTCGTCGCCGCGCTGTTCATCCCCATCCCGATCATCCACCTCCTGGCGCCACCCGCCATCATCATCTCGGGGATGGTGCTCGCCACCCGCCAATTCCGGGCGACCGCCCGATTGCTTCCACTCCACGTATCCTGCCCCAAGTGCGGCGCCATGATCACCCTCGGGGGAGGGATCGGGGTTCGGCATCCAGACGATCCCCTCGAGGTCCGCTGCGGCGACTGCCGGCGCGGTCTGACGCGGACGATCGCGGTGGCCTGAGCGCTGGCATCGCCCCACCAGTATCACTATATTCCTATCTGGTTGAGTAACTGATACCCTATAGGAGTCGTGATGGCCTCTGAGTCCATGTCCCCCGAGTTGATGCGCTGTGTCGCGGATCGGTTCAAGGCGCTTGCCGAACCGGCCCGCCTCGCGTTGCTACACGCCCTGCGGGGTGGGGACCGGACGGTCTCTGAGCTGGTCGAGGTGACCGGGATGGGACAGGCGAACGTCTCAAAGCATCTGCAGGTGCTGCATGGGCATGGCTTTGTGGCGCGGCGGAAGGACGGACTCTTCAGCTGGTACAGCTTGGCAGACCAGGATGTGCTGCGCCTCTGTGACATCGTCTGCGGACGGTTGGAAAAGGAGGCCTCGGCGCAACAGCGTATGCTGGCGAACGGGTGATCGACACGCGAACCGCACGAATCCGCCGACGGTGGGTAGCCGAATCGCCGGGGCGCGGGCATATTTGTCCACCAAGTTGCCGTGCCACAACAGTTTGAGTGGAACCCCGGCGCCGTAGCCAAGTGGTAAGGCAGAGGTCTGCAAAACCTCCATCACCGGTTCGACTCCGGTCGGCGCCTCTTCGGGGCCGTGCTCTTCGGAGCACGGCCCCGCGTCGTGTGGGATCTCCTATATTCGGATGTCCTCTCTCCCAATGGGTACCGTGACCACAGATTCCCGCCGCCGTGAGCGACTCGCTGTCGAAATCCTCCCGACACCGGATGCGCTCGCCAGAGCGATCGCCCACCGCATCGCCGAGTTGATTCGCACCCGGGACGCTCGCGAGGAGCGGACCGTGCTCGGACTCGCGACCGGCTCCACACCGGTCGGCGTCTACGCGGAACTTGCCCGCCTGCATCGCGAGGAAGGACTTTCGTTCCGGAACGTTGTGACGTTCAATCTCGATGAGTACTGGCCGATGGCGGCCGATTCGATGCATTCGTATCGACGGTTCATGGAGGAGCACCTCTTCACGTTGGTCGACTTGGACCCCGCCAACTGCCACCTGCCCCCCGGTGATGTGCCGCGCGAGGAGGTGGCGGCACGCTGTGCTTCCTACGAGGAGATGATTCGGGACGTCGGTGGCATCGACCTGCAACTCCTCGGGATCGGTAAGACGGGGCATATCGGATTCAACGAACCCGGCTCAGGTGCCGACTCGCGCACGCGGCTGATTACGCTCGATGCCATCACCCGCCGCGATGCCGCTGCCGACTTCTTCGGCGAAGGAAATGTCCCCCGGCAGGCCATCACGATGGGCGTGGCCACCATCCTGGACGCCCGTGAGATCGTGCTGCTCGCCACGGGAGAGCACAAGGCGGGGATCGTGCGTCGGGCGGTGGAGGGTGAAATCGACCATCATGTGGCCGCGACGTTCCTGCAGCGGCATCCCAACGCCACCGTGTATTGCGACGAGGCCGCCGCCGCCGAACTGACGCGGGTGGCGACCCCGTGGTTGGTCGACGAGGTAGTCTGGGATGATGCACTGGAATTGCGCGCGGTGGCGTGGCTCTCGTTGACGGCGCAGAAGGCAATTCTCAAGCTGACCGAGAGCGACTACGTCGAGCATCATCTCTCGTCCTTGCTCGCCAAGCATGGCGCGACCGGGGAGGTGAATGGCCGAGCCTTCAACATCCTCGGCGGCAAGATCCGTGGCCGGTCCAAGCTGCCGAAAGGGAAGACGGTGATCTGCTTCTCGCCACACCCTGACGACGATGTGATCTCGGCGGGCGGAATTCTCCGCAAGTTGGTGCTCAACGAGAACCGCATCATCGTCGCGTACATGACGAGCGGCAACATTGCGGTCTTCGATCATGATGCGCTCCGCTACGTCGAAGTGTTGGAGCGTCTCGCGACCGGCGCCCACCTCGGACGTCGATCGGTGGACTCGCTGGCCAGCCGCGTTCGCGAGGCGCTGGAGTCGAAGGCCCCGGGTGAGGTCGATGTGCCCGAGGTGCAAGACCTGAAGCGGATCATTCGCGAGGGCGAGGCCGTGAGCGGGATCGAGACCCTCGGACTCTGTCGCGATGATGCGCGATTCCTCAACCTCCCCTTCTATCAGACCGGCAAGGTGAAGAAGGATCCGGTGGGCCCCGCGGATATCGCAATCGTCCGCGCCCTGCTCGAAGAGGTGCGTCCGGATCTCGTGCTGGTGGCTGGGGATCTATCCGATCCCCACGGTACCCACCGACTCTGCAAGGATGCCATTGACGCCGCGCTCGCCGAGGTCGCACCGACGGGTCTCACGCCCGAGGTGTGGCTCTATCGCGGTGCGTGGCAGGAATGGCCGGTCACCGAGGCGACCTGGCTGGTGCCACTGGCTCAGGAAGAACTCAAGCTCAAAGTGCAGGCGATCTTCAAGCACCAATCCCAAAAGGATTCCGCGCCCTTCCCTGGACAGGACGACCGCGAGTTCTGGCAGCGCGTTGAGGCGCGCAACAAGGACACCGCAGCGCTGCTCGATCGATTGGGGTTGGCGGAGTACTTCGCGATGGAAGCGTACGTGGTGGGGTGATGGGTGAGGGGTGAGGGGTGGAGCGGAGTACCCTCCACCGAACAGGGACCGCGAAGTATTCTCTTCTTCTCCCCTCTCTCAGGAGTTGCTGATGCCAAAGGTCCGCCTCCTCCTCGCGCTGACTGTCGGCGGATTGCTCGCTAGGCTCGATGCGCGTCCTGGCTTCGATGACACCGGAGTATTGGCGGGACTTGTCTTCCTCAGCGCCGGGGTGTTCGGCGCGCTCGCGCCGCAGAAGCCCTGGCGTTGGGCGCTCGCCGTGGGGCTTTGGATCCCGTTGGCGGGAATCGCCCGCGACGGCAACACCGGCGCGCTGCTCGCACTGGTGATCGCCGTGATCGGTGCCTACGTGGGTGCAGCGGTTCGACGGTTGATCTCGCCCGTCGACGCGGGCTCCTAGCACTCAGTAGGCGTCGAGATCCCGCGCGATTCGCACCGCGCCCTGAAATCCCCCGCGGCGGACACCGGCCAGCAGTTCCGCATCGGTGCCACCCATCCGCACGATGTGGGAGAGTACCACCAGTTTGACGCCGGCCCGCTGTGCGAGCCCGCCAACTTCCGCATCGCTGGTATGCACCTTCCGCATGTAGGCGGGCCATTCCTCCCCACCCGGGCGATCCTCTGGCTTCAGTCGGACCTCGGGATAGCTCTCGTGCACCAATACGTCGGCGCCTTTCGCGGCCGCCTCGATCGCCAGACTCGGCCCGGTGTCACCGGAGAGCACGATGCGTCGGGTCGGCAACTCGATCAGGTACCCGAAGTTCATGGCAAACTCAGAATGCGGCACGGGGATCGCCGTGATGCGGACGTCGGCACTGTCATGGACCACACCACCCATGCTCTCATGAACGGTGACGCCCGGACCGTTCGGTTGTCCGCGCTCAAGTCCCGTGATGCGCACGCGCGTGTCTTCGGCGAACGCCATCAGGAGGTGGTCCACCATGGCCTTCGTGCCGGGAGGGCCCGTCAGCGGGAACGGGCTACGGCGCCCCATGACCCAGGTCGTCAGCAGCAGGTCGGGGAGACCGATCGTGTGATCGCTGTGGAGGTGCGTCAGGAACGCACCAGTCACGCCGTTGATTCGGAGCCCGGCCGCGGCAACGCGCCGCATGATGCCGGCTCCCGCATCGAAGAGGAAGAGCTGATCCCGAAAGAGCAGTGCGTACGCTGGGCCGGCGCGGTCCGGTTCAGGGACTGGAGTTCCGGAGCCCAGGACGATCAGGCAGCCTGCCGCGCGCTGCGCCTCGGTACACGGCGACTCGGTGGTGAAGCGGCGCGGCGTGGCGACTTGCGCGGGAGACTCCGCGGGCAGCGCGGCAAGAAGCAGGCTCAGGCAGAGCACGCGGTCGGCGCGCGTGGCCCCTCGTGGGACGACTGCCGCGAGGAAGGGGAGATGCATGCGCGAGACGCTCCAGAGGAGGGAATGGGGGAATCTAGCCCGGAGAGCCACTCCTCTCCGGGAGAACACCATCAGTCAGTCGTGCCGCAGCGGTGGCCGTATCGTCCGAACTGGTGCCTGCACCGTTGCTACCTGCGTTGCGTTCCATCACCTTGGTTCCAAGGTTTGAGGTGAGCCCCCGCCGCTACCATGCGGAGATGTGCCGAATCCGGAGTCCCGATGCAACTCGCTGATTTCATCCCACTCGTGACACCCTCTGCCGGCACGGTGGACGTGGCTGTCCGACTGGGCATCGACCTGCTCTGTGTCACACTCCTGATTCGCGGGATCTACTACCGCACCTATCGTCGGGCGCATCTCTTCCTGACCTATTTTTCCGTCAACGTGGTCATCTTCCTGGTGACGTACGCCCTCAACCAGGTCGACCTGACGCTCGGCGCAGCCTTCGGACTGTTCGCAGTCTTCTCCATGCTGCGCTATCGGACCGAGGGGATCTCCGCTAACGACATGACCTACCTCTTCCTCGTCATCGCGATCGGCCTCTTGATGGCAATCGGGGGAGGGAACTGGGTCGAGTTGACACTCCTCGGTGGGCTGGTGCTCGGTTTGACCATGGTGCTGGAAGCCGGTGTGCTGGCACCCCGCGAGATTGCGCGGCGGGTGCGCTACGATAACATCGCGTTGGTCCACGCGGGTCAACGCGAGGCGTTGCTCGCCGATCTGACCGCGAGGCTTGGTGTCCCGGTGCACCGGGTGGATGTGCAAGAGGTCGACTTTCTGCAGGAGACGGCGCGGTTGACCATCTACTATCACCCGGAGGGATGATGGGCATTCGCGTGCGGTGTCGATGAGGGCGCTCTGCGTTCACGTGGTCTTGGGGTTGTGCCTCGTGTGGCCCGCCATGGCACAAGGGCCTGACCCCGCGCGCGAGCTTCCGTTGCTTCTCCGCTTCGACGTCGATGGCAATGGGCGACTGGACCGAACCGAGCGCGTGGCCGCCGCGGCGTTCGTCCGGGCCCAACGCCGATGGCGCGAGACACCGGAGGCTGCCCTGGTCCCTGCGGTTGGCCAGAAACTCACACCGAACGGTGTCTCGCAGTACCCTGAGTTGCCCGCGTACGCCGAGAACGTGATCCGCACCATCTTCCTCGACTTCGCCGACGGCGATTGGGAGCGTGAATTGGAGGTGTTCAAGGACAGCGACGTGGAGGTGCCCGCGACCGTCACGATCGATGGGGTGCGCTATCAGGACGCGGGGGTGCACTTTCGTGGCCTGTCGTCTTACAAAGGTGTACCGCGTGGACGCAAGCGGTCGCTTAACGTGTCGCTCGATTGGCAGGACACGACGCAGGCCTTTCATGGGGTCCGCACACTCAACCTGCTCAACGGGCACGATGATCCAACGTTTCTGCGATCGATGCTTTTCAACCAGATCGCCGGACACTACCTGGCGGCACCGCGCACCAATCTGGTGCGGGTGGTAATCAATGGGGAGAGTTGGGGCCTCTACACCTCGGTCCAGCAATTCGACAAGACCTTTCTCCGTGATCATTTCGCGACAACGGCCGGGGCGCGATGGAAGGTGCCTGGTGCTCCAGCGGCGCGCGGGGGACTCGAATACGAAGGCGACACGATTGCGCCGTATCGGAAGCACTTCGAGATCAAGTCGAAGGACGACTCGGCCTCGTGGGAGGCGCTGGTTGCGTTGACACGCGTGCTCAATACCACGCCGGCGGACCGACTCGAGGCTGCGCTTGACCCCATCTTGGATCTGGAGGGGACGCTCCGTTTTCTTGCCCTCGATGTCGTCTTCGTGAACAACGACGGGTACTGGACTCGGGGGAGCGACTACTCCCTCTACCGCGATCAGGCAGGCCGCTTTCACGTCCTGCCGCAGGATGTCAACGAGAGCTTCAGTCTCGCGACTCCTCCGGGGGCCCGGCGGGCGGGGATGGCAGTCGGAGCCAAGATGCCGGGCGGTATCACCCTCGACCCTCTCGTGGCCGCGGCGGATCCAACCAAGCCGCTCTTCTCCAAGCTCCTTGCGGTCCCGGGGCTGCGGGAGCGCTATCTCCGGCTAGTCCAGGAGATCGCGACACGATGGCTGGACCCGGAGAGGTTCGTCCCCCTCCTGGAACGCTACGACGCCTTGATTGCCGAGGATGTGAAGACAGACACGAAAAAGCTGGCGACCGACGACGCCTACTCCCGCGGACTGGTGGAATTGCGGACATTCGCCGAGCAACGTCGTACCTTTCTGCTGGAGTGGCGGCCCCCCTCCTGAGGCGTGCGGTGGTTGCGCGAGCCTCCCCGAGCTGTCCTGGGCCATATTTGGCCATGCGGATCCCACGCCCCCTCCTTCTGGTCCTGCTTCTCGGATGCCACGGCGAATCCCGCTCCCCCGGTCGGATCGTGGACGTACCGGGACAACCCGCGGCGATCGTCCTTGATTCGGTGTTTCCCGCTGAGGCGACACTGCTCTGGCTCGATGGCCGCCCGGCACACCAGAGCGGAGCACGCCAACTCGTCTCCGACGGTGCTGGAGGATGGCTGGCCTTCGACACGGCGTTGCGCTCGACGCCTGTTCCGCTGGCGCTGCGTGGTGGGACAGTCGCCGCGTTGGCCAGCACGCGCGACGGCGTCCTGTGGGGAATCGACGGCGTCGGTGCCTTGCGGTCGCTCGCCGACTCCACCGTCCTCCGGCCGCGCATCCTGCTTGGGGACGTCGTGGCAGACCCCGCGACCTCCGCGCTCTGGGTGGTGCGCTCCCCGACGCGGGTCACCTATCGCATGCCGGGTGAAACGATTCCGCTCTTCGAGCGACTCGACCCGAACGGCCGGACGCTCGAAGCCATCGGTTCCCCGTGGCTGCCTGACGACATCGTGATGCAGGATCTGGCCAATGCGGGGAGCCTCGTGGTGGTCGGCGACACCCTCTACTTCGCCCCACTCATCCGTGACGAAGTGGTCGCCATCACACGCCAGGGAGATACGCTCTGGCGGTACCGTCGAGGCTACGCCACGACCACCACCCAGCCGCGTTTTGGCATGTCGGGAGGCAGGCCCACGCCGGAGTATCAGCGCATCAATCTTGGTCTCGCCCTCGGCCCGCAGGGCACGCTCTTTCTGGTCTCGTCGGCGGACACCCTTCCCGGTGGTCGCCTCGATGAGCTCGACCGCGTGACCGGTCGCCTGCTCGCGACGGCGACACTGCCGAGCACACGGCCGACGCTCGCAGTGGCCGACGATGGACGAGTGCATCTCCTGGCGTCGTTGGCGTTGTTGGCTGGGGCGCCTCCCGCTCGGACGGCAGTTCCGGACATGCCGCTCCCCTCGCTTGGTGACACCCTGCCACGCACGTTGGCAGAGTTCCGTGGCAAGTCGGTCGTCTTGAACTTCTGGGCGAGTTGGTGCGAGCCGTGTCGTCGTGAACTCCCACTAATTGACTCGTTGCGCCGCGTCCTTGCGCGCGACAGCATCATCGTCCTCGGCATGAACGACGACCCATCACCGGGCGTGGCACAACGCTTCGTTGACGATCTTGCGCCAGGTTTCCCGAGCCGACTCGGTGGTGGTCGGCTGGCACAGGCATATGGATTGATTGGTTTGCCGATCACGATGTTGCTCGACGCCCGTGGCGTGATCGTCGGGCAATGGATCGGCGAACTCGATGCGGAGGCGATACGGCGCGTCGTCGCCGCGGCGCGGGCGCTCGCGCAGAGCCCCTAGCGCTCCGGGGCCTCGATGCGGACGACCACGCCGTCGGATCGGCTCTCCAGGAGCACGACCCGGCGGCGTGCTGGTTCCAGGAGGGCAACGAGGGGTTCCGGAAAGAACGGCAACATCACGTCAAACGATGCATCGCTCGCGTTGACGCGCTCGATGATGACGATCAAGGGCTCTGGCGGAGGGAGTGCGCGCAGATCGAGGATATCTGCGTCGAGATTGACCTCGGGAAGCGCTGGAGCAGCCCGAGCGGTGGGTGCCGCATCCGATCGCCAGAACCAGGTCGACCAATCCTCGTCCGCAAAGCTGATGCTCTGCGACTCGAAGCCACGCCGACCAAGGACCTCACGGAGCGGCACCGGTTGAAAGGTCGAGCGCACGTGCAGGACGCCGCCCGGCGC
>JAHECN010000063.1 GCA_024641735.1 Gemmatimonadota bacterium
CCTGCGAATTGATGTAGACGGTGATCGGCTCGGTGGCGGACGCCACGGAGAGCGCCAGCAGCTCGGCGATCACGCGCGCGGCGAGCTTCTGGTTCACTTCGCCGGAAATGATCACGATCCGCGCGTCGAAGAGGCGCTTGGCGATCGTGTTGCCGCCAGCCGGCGTGCTTTCGGAAGTCTCGGTCTCGGCCATGCCACTCACGTCGTTCAAAGGAATTGAGGTGCGGGGAGAAGGCCCCCGCAGATCGCTGAACCCTAGCCGACTCGCGGCGTCGGGGCTAGCGGGACGTCGGGCGCGGCCCAGGCGCTGGGCGCGGCGCGATCGCCGAGGTGTGCCCCACCAGGAATCGCCAACCCGAATCGGCCCGGACCACGGTCATCGTGATCACGCCGGCAAATCCCCCGGTCACCCCGGCCGTATCGGTGAACTTCTGGGTGAATCCGGTCGACACCACCGCCACCCCAGGCGCCAGCGGCGTGATCTGGGGCTCCACCAGGGTCAGCTCCATCGACTGCATCGACCCCTTCGTCTCGCGGATGGCGTCGCCAATCTGCTGCGCGCTCAGGTAGCGCGTCGCGCCGTCCTCAATCCACCGGAACGCGGAATCCGTGGCGTAGAACGACGCGATCCGCTCCACATCCATCGTCCCCACCGCCCCCCGCCATGCATCGAGCATCGCCTGGACCGAATCGACCGTCGCGGCCCGCTCGGCGGCACCGAAGGCGGGGGCCGTGGTGGACGGGGCCGTGGTGCAGGCGGCCAAAGCAAGGAGAACAACGGCAGACAGTCGCATACGGGAAGATACCAACAGGGTGAGGGGTGAGGGGGAAAAGAAGGGAACGGGGAACAGGGAACAGGGAACGGGAAAGCGGCCCCGATGCGCGACCGACGATTGGCTGACCAGGCGAGACGCGACCCCGGCCCACGCGTTGTCCCGTTCCCTGTTCCCCCTCACCCCTCACCCCTCACCCCTCACCCCTCACCCGAAAAGATCCTCTCGGTGCACCACATACCTCCCCTCAAACGTCGCCACCACGATCCCCGCGGTATCCCGCACGTTCACGTCGAGGGTGATCCGCCCCTTGCCGCGGCGGCGGAGCGCGGTGAGGAGGCGCTCCATGTCGCCGGCGGCGGGGAGGCGGGCGGAGGCGAGGACGTCGCTGCGGGCGGGGAGGAGGTAGCGGATGGTGGAGTCCTGGATCACCACGTGGGCCATCTCGCCGACTTCTCTCATGGTACGCCAGAGGATGCTCCAGCCGGTCAGCGTCGCCAGCGCGGAGAGGGACCCCGCGAAGGCGGTCCCTTTGTGATTTCGGTTGGGCGCCAGCGGCATCCGCAGCACCAATTCGGCCTCGGACGCCGATTCCACCGTGATGCCGAGCGCCTCGGTGATCGGCATGTCGCGACGCCAGACGCCGCGGAGCGCGTCGAGCGTGTCCTCGCTCACGGCTTCCGGATCAACCCGCGCAGGCCGCTCTTGATACCGCCCTTCACCGCGTCGCCCACCGCGCTCTTGAACGCGTTCGACATCGCCTTGCCCAGATCGAAGTTCTTGATCGCATCGCACATTTCCTTCTGCTGCTCCGGGGTCATCTGCGGCTGCTCCCCTGGCGCGGCGGCCTGATACTCGGCGCGCGCCTTGGCGAGTGAGTCCGCCAGCTCCTTCGATGCCAGCTGCTTGACCCAGGCGTGTGCGGCCGAGTCGGCGCGCGGCCGATCCAACTCCTCGCTCCACTTGATCCCCGCCGGCTCATCGAACATCGCGGCGTCGGTGCTGCGCGACACCGCCGTCGCGGTCTGCTCGAAGTTGACGCAGAGCATCGACCCCATGCTCTGCAACACAATCGGCGTCGCGGTCATCGTACAGAAGGAGAAGGCGCCCATCTCGGTCACCTCGCACTTCTCGCCAGCGATCGTCTTGGTGCCCTTCTTCGTCCCCTCAAGCGGGAGGCCGGGGAGGGCACGGGTCACGAAGGAGACCATCGACGTCATGTTGTCATGCAGGCGCGCCTTGCTCGGGCCATCGAGCTCGTCGTAGGCCTTGGCCATCATCGGGAGCGGGTTGACCATCTTCTCCCCCCGCTTCTTGGTGAGGTCCGCCGTCATCAGCACTTCGGCGTCGTTCATCGACCAGGTCGAGGTGGTGGTGCTCTTGCCGAAGAACTTGGCCGTCACCGTCTGGGTCGAAGCCATCCGGTCCCCACCCGCGGTCGAGCGGCCGGAGCCCGCCATGTCGCCGCCCATGGTGTAATCGACGGTGTAGGCGGGGAGGCCGCGCCAGGGGAGCTTGAACGGGTTGGCCTGAGCGGCCGCAGGGGCGGTCACGGCAAGGCTGAGCAGGGCGAGAAGGACCGCGGACGGACGCATGGCGAACTCCTTGCAGTTCAATTGGTTGGGGTACACTGAAGTATCCACCAGAAAGCTCATGTTGCCAACACCCACACTTGGCGAGATCATTACGGGATGACCCCGACAGCGCCACGCGGACTGATTGTCCTCGATCACCCCCTGATTCGCCACAAAATGGCGCTCCTTCGGGCGGTGGAGACCAGCTCGCGCGACTTCAAGCAGCTGGTGGGGGAAATCGCGGCACTGATGACCTATGAGGCCACGCGCGACCTGCCAACCATCCCCATCGAGGTCACTACCCCTCTCGAGACGATGACCGGCGCGACCCTGGCCGACAAGATCGCGCTGGTCCCGATTCTCCGGGCCGGGCTCGGGATGGTCGAAGCGGTGGTGCAGTTGATCCCCAATGCGCGGGTCGGGCATATCGGGCTCTATCGCGATCACGAGACGCTCAACCCCGTCTCCTATTACTTCAAGGTCCCGACGCCGGTCGCCGAGCATCGCTTCTTCCTGTTGGATCCGATGCTGGCCACGGGCGGTTCCGCCGTCGAGGCCGCGGCAGAACTGAAGCGGGCCGGCGCCACGGACATCGCCCTGATTTCGCTGGTTGCCGCACCGATCGGTGTCGAGACCTTCACGGCCGCACACCCTGACGTACCCGTCTATGTCGCTGCTCTCGATCGTGAGCTGAATGACAACGGCTACATCCTCCCAGGTCTCGGCGACGCCGGCGACCGCCTCTTCGGTACCCGATGAGCGCTCCCCGCACGTTGACTTTTTTTGGTGGCGCCGCGACGTCCACCGGCTCGATGATCCTCCTTGAGGCCGCTGGCGCGCGGGTGTTGCTCGACGCCGGTCTCTTTCAGGGGAATGTGGCGCTCTCCGATGCCAAGAATCGCGCGCTGCCACTCGACCCCAGGAAGGTGGACGCGATCCTCCTCTCCCAGGCCGGCCTCACCTACAGCGGTCGCACGCCGCAGTTGGTGCGCCACGGCTTCACGGGACCGATCTACGGGACGCCCGCCACGCGCGACACGGCGGCGATCCTGCTCGCCGAGGCGGCGCTTGAGATCGCGAACGAGGAAGAGCCGCTCTATCTCATGGGCGACGTGATCGAGACGCAGCGGCAGTTTGTCGGACAGCCCCGACACCGCCCGCTCCACCTGCGCCGGAATCTCGTCTTCGAGTTTGCGGGCGCCGGACACACCCTCGGCTCCACGTCCATCGAATTGCGCACCGGCGAGGGTGGATCGCACCGGATCATCTACTCCGGCTGCATCGGTCGTCCGGGCTCCATTCTCCTCCCCGATCCCGAAGTGATGCCGGGCGAAGTCGACACCTTGATCCTCGGATCACCCTTCGCGCACGAACATCACCCGATGTTTGCGGATGCCCAGCAGCGACTGGCCCAGGTCATCCGCGACACCGTCGCTCGGGGTGGGCAGATCATTGTGCCGGCGTCGGCTCTCGGCCCTGTGCAGGAATTGATTCGGACCATCCAGGCGTTGTGGCGTCGGGACCAGATCCCGGAGATCCCGATCTGGATCGATTCGCCGACCGACGTCTGTCTCCCGACGATGATGCGGCTCCACCCCGACTCGATCGCCAACGCAGAACGCGCGTATGGCAATGATGGCGGCCCCTTCGATGGCGCACTGCTCCACTATGTGCGCACCGATGCGGATCGCACGGCGCTGGAATCCCGGCCCGGCCCCGCGATCATCGTCGCGCCGAACGAAAGCGGGGACGCCGGGCGGTCGGCGCACCACCTGTTGCGCTGCCTTGGCTCGACCAAGCACACCGTGATTTTCCTCGCGCCCAATGAAGAAGACTCCGTCGGTCGCCTGCTGCAGGAGGGCGCCGATGAAGTCTCGATCCTCGGCCAGAAAGTCACTCGCCACGCCGCGATCGAAACGATGACGGCATACTCCGGTCACGCCGACGGCGAGGAGATGCGCACCTGGCTCCGCGGTCTGGTTGGACCAATCAAGCGCGCTTTCGTCGTCCACGGCGATGATCTCGCCGTCGCGATGATGGTCACCATCCTGCGCGAAGAAGGCGTGCGCGACGTCATCGTGCCGCGCGAGGGGGAATCGTTCCCCTTCTGAAGCGCGGGCCCCGTACCTGGGCGGCCATCTTGGCCGCCACCACCGCGAGCATCTACCTCCTCTCCTTCTTCGCGGTGCTGGTCATTTCACGCCTCGACCAGCGCTACCACGCGGATGCCATCGTCGTCCTCGGTGCCGCGCAGTACAACGGGCGCCCCTCGCCGGTGTTGCAGGCACGATTGGACCACGCGGCCGTGCTCTTTCGCGACGGCTATGCCGATCTGATCGTGGTGACTGGTGGCATCGTCGCCGGCGACCGGATGAGTGAGGCCACCGCGGGCCAGCGCTATCTGGTCAACACCGGGATCCCCGCCACGGCCGTGGCCGTGACGCCCGAAGGTCGCAACACGGCGAGCTCGATGGATGCCGTCGCCGAGTACCTGCAGGGCCAAGGCCTGCGCCGCGCCATCCTGGTGTCTGATCCCTTCCATCTTGCCCGACTCAGACTGGAGGCGCGCCGACTCGGTATCGAGGCCTTCACGTCGCCGACCGGTACGTCACCGATCTCGACCCACTTCGGCACCGAAGTTCGCTATCTCCTGGCCGAAGCCTGGAAACTTCCGATTCTCGTTCTGCAGGGGTTCTTCCGATGACAGGACCTTCGCTCACCTTTTGGGGCGCCGCCGGACAAGTCACCGGCTCGTGCCACCTCCTTGAGTGGCGTGGCCGCCAGGTGCTCCTCGATGCCGGCCTCTTTCAAGGACGCCGCGAAGCCTCGCGAAAGCTCAACGCCGAGATCCCGTTCAACGCGCGCGCGTTGGACGCGATCATTCTCTCGCACGCGCACATCGACCACAGCGGGCGTCTGCCGTTGATGGTCGCGCGCCAGTTCGACGGCCCCATCCACGCCACGCCCGCGACGCGGGATCTCACGGCGATCATGCTCCCCGACTCCGCGCATATTCAGGAGAGCGACTACCGCTGGCTGCAGAAGAAAGGACGTGCCGGCCCGGCCTCCGAGCCGCTCTACACCATGGCCGACGCGATTCATGTGCAAGAACTGATCGAGGCGCATCCGTATCGGCGCCCGTTCCGTGTTGCCGATGACCTGAACGTCACCTTCCGAGACGCCGGTCACATCCTCGGCTCGGCCAACGTCGACATCTCGATCACCGGTCTCGGCGACACGCCGTATCGCGTGGTCTTCTCGGGTGACATCGGGAGATGGCATCAGCCGATCATCCGCGATCCCGAAAGCCCGACCGGCCCGATCGACACGCTGATCATCGAGAGCACCTACGCCCTCAAGGATCACGGCACGCAGGACGACGCCAAGGCCAAGCTCGCCGAGATCGTGACGCGCGTGGCGGCACGCGGTGGCAAGATCCTGATTCCGTCGTTCGCGGTCGGTCGGACGCAGGAATTGGTCTACGCGCTCCACGAATTGCTGCACCAGGGACGGATTCCCGAAGTACCGATCTACATCGACTCGCCGCTCGCGGTCGAGGCCACGTCGGTCTTCCGCCTGCATCCGGAAATTTTCGATCAGAACGAGAATTTCATCTCGCTCGGCGGCCCGATCTTCGACGACAAGATGGTGCGCTACGTCCGCGACGTGAACGAGTCGAAGAAGCTCAACACGCTCACGGGCCCCGCCATCATCATCTCGGCGTCCGGCATGGCCGAAGCCGGGCGGATCCTGCATCACCTCTCGAATCACTGCGGCAACCCGGCCAACGCGATCCTCTTCGTCGGCTTCCAGGCCGAGCACACCCTCGGTCGCCGAATCCTTGAAGGCCGGAACCCGGTCCGGATCCTCGGCGAAGAGCGCGACATCCTCGCCGAAGTCGTCAAGATCAATGGTTACTCCGCCCACGCCGACCGGAACGAGCTGCGCCAGTGGGTTCGGAATCTGGGTGGCCCCGTCAAGCGGGCCTTCTGCGTCCACGGCGAGCCGGAATCGCTGGCCGGGATGAAGAAACTCCTGGAGGAAGAGGGCGTAGGAGAGGTGATTGTGCCGAGTCATGGGGAGAAGTTTGAACTATGAGTCGTAAGTCGTAAGTCATAGGTCGTAGGCAGCTCCGAGTACCACGACATACGACTTATGACTTGTGACCTACGACTTACGACTTACGACCTACGACCTACGACGTTTTTCGCACTCTTACGGAGGCAATCCGTGCATTTTCGTTTCCTAGTAGCCGCGCTCTGTCTCGGCGCCGCACCTCTCTCGTCCCAAGCGCTCCGCGTCCCCGCGACGGTGGACACGCTGCCCAATGGACTGCGCCTGATCGTCCACGAAGATCATTCCGCGCCGATCGTCACCGTCAACGTCTGGTACCACACCGGTTCCGGATCGGAAACGACCGGACGCACGGGATTCGCGCACCTCTTTGAACATTTGATGTTCATGGGCTCCGAACACGCGCCGTATCCGGCCTTTGATCGCCTCCTCGAGGCGGCGGGTGCCAACAACAACGGCTCCACCACCGAGGATCGCACCAACTATTACGAGTCCGGTCCCGTATCGGCGTTGCCGTTGATGCTCTGGCTCGAAGCCGATCGGATGGGGTGGCTGCTGCCAACGATGGACGCGCAGAAGGTCGACGCCCAGCGCGACATCGTGAAGAACGAACGCCGCCAGAGCTACGAGAATCAGCCGTACGGCATGGTAGCGGACCACATCCAGCCGATGCTCTATCCCGCGGGCCATCCCTACTCTTGGCCGGTGATCGGTTCGATGGCGGACCTCTCCGCCGCGTCACTCGATGACGTGAAGAACTTCTTCCGTACTTGGTACGCGCCGAACAACGCCGTCATCACGGTCGCGGGCGACGTGAAGCGCGACTCCGTGCTCGCGCTGACCAAGCACTACTTCAACGCGATTCCGCGGGGCCCGGCGATCGCTGCCATCAACCCCACGCGCCCCGCCATGACGCGTGACACGTTGCTCGTCCTCGAGGATCGCGTCTCACAGCCACAGCTGCGCTACGACTTCCCGACCGTCAAGGCGTGGGATCCGGACGATGCGGCGTTGCAGGTCGCGCGGATGATCCTGAGTGGTGCCAAGAACGCCCGCCTCACCAAGCGTCTGGTGTACGAGGAGCAAAGCGCGACCATGGTCTCGACCTACCCCGACCACAAGCGCTACGACGGCGACTTCACCATCACGGCGCGCTCCAAGCCCGGCAAGCCGTTGGCGCCGGTACAGCGTGCCATCGATGATGAGCTTCGCAAACTCGCCGAGAGTCCACCCACGGCACGCGAGATGGAACAGGCGAAGAATGCGCTGGAGGCTGCCTTCCTGCGCAGCACGCAGACCGTCGGCGGCAAGGCCGACCAACTCAACGAGTACTACTTCGCGACCGGCACACCCGATGCCTTCCAGAAGGATCTGGATCGGTTGCAGGCCGTGACCGCTGCCGATGTGCAGCGCGTCGTCAAGAAATATCTCGTCGGACCGCGCACGATCATCTCGGTGGTGCCGATGGAAAAGCGTGAATTGGCGGCCGAGCCGCGGGGGATGACGCCATGAACAGACTGAATGGGGTCTGCAGCCTGAAGGCCGCAGCTAGGGCCGCAGCAGTCGTGACCTCCTTGTTGCTTGCGACGCCACTCACCGCGCAAGTCACCACCGCACCAGCCCTCGGGCCGGCGCCGAAGCTCTCGGTCCCCAGGGTCCAGAGCGCCACACTCCCCAATGGCATGCGCGTGCAGGTCGCGCGCAACGCCGAAGTGCCGCTGGTCGAGGCTCGCCTGACCATCGATGGCGGCGCACGCCTCACCGGAACGCCGTCGGGATTGGCGTCGTTTGCGGCCACCCTGCTGACGGAAGGTGCCGGCGGCATGGGTGCGCTCGAGTTGGCGGAAGAGACCTCCTTCATCGGGGCCTCGCTCAATGCCGGCGCCGGGTGGGAGAATGTCTCGCTCTCGCTCGGTGTGCCGAAGCGTTCCGTCGATGCCGGTTTCACCTTGATGGCGAAGGTGCTGCTCCAGCCGACCTTCGCGACGGCCGACGTACAGCGGATGCGCTCGCTGCGACTGGCCTCGCTCATCAGCGCCAAGGATTCGCCGGGTGCGGTCGCCAACCGGGTCTTCAATCGCAACGTCTTCCCGGCGAGCCACCCCTATCATCGCGACCTGATCGGGGACTCTGCCTCCGTGGCCTCCTTCGATTCCGCCGCGGTGCGCAATTGGTGGCGAACCGCGGCCAATCCGCGTCGCGCCACGTTGATCCTCACCGGCGATGTCACCCTCGCCGAGGGCATTGCGTGGGCCAGCAAACACTTCGGCAGCTGGAAGGCGCCGACCAAGCTGGTCACGGCACCACTGGCCGCCTCGATCGTCGCGCCCACCGATTGGCGACCCCGCGTCATCCTGGTTGACAAGCCAGACGCCGCGCAGTCGGTGATCATGGTCGGCGCCCCTGGCATGTCGCGCACCGATCCCGACTATCCCGCCGTCATGGTGATGAACACCATCCTCGGCGGCTCCTTCTCCTCGCGCCTCAACGACATCCTGCGCGAGCAACTCGGCTACACCTATGGCGCCGGTTCGGGGTACAACTTCTCCCCGGTTCCCGGGGCGTTCACCGTCTCCACGCAGGTCCGCACCAACGTCACCGATTCCTCGCTGGCCGTGATCTTCCGCGAGATCCGCGCGCTGCGCGACAAGGGCATCACGCCGGTCGAGCTCGAGCGCGCACGGAACTATCTCGTCCTCGGTTCGCTCGACAGCTACGAAACGGCGGGACAGATCAACGGCGCCATCGCGACCGCCAACCAATTCGGCCTGCCGCTTAGCGCGGTGCCCGCCGAACTCGCCCGGATCAACGCCGTCACCGCCGCCCAGGTCCAGCAGATGGCGATGAAGCGGCTCGACCCATCCAAGATGATCATCGTCGTGGTCGGCGACCTCGCGAAGATTCGCGCGGGAATCGAGAAGTTGGGGTTGGGGGCGGTGGAGGTGCAGACGTATGAGAAGTGAGTCGTGAGTCGTGAGTCGTGAGTCGCGAGAGGGAGTAGGAGCAGGGCCCTCTCACGACTCACGACTCACGACTACCCCCACCGGAGCTCCAATGACCTTGATATCCACCTCTCGTGTTTACACGGGCCGCATCATCTCCCTCGACGTCGACACCGTCGAGTTCCCCAACGGCACCGTTGGGGAGCTGGAGATGATCCGCCATCCGGGCGCCTCGGCGGTGTTGCCCTTCCTCGACCCGCCGAGTGATCCCGATCCGCGGGTGCTTCTGATCAAGCAGTACCGGCACGCCACTGGGGACTATCTCTGGGAGATCCCGGCGGGCCGGCGGGACGCGGACGAGAGCCCGGAGACGACCGCGCATCGCGAGCTGCGGGAGGAGACGGGGTACCGCGCCGGGGAGATGCGGCCCCTCACCTCCATCTGGACCACGCCGGGCTTCACCGATGAAGTCATCCATCTCTTTCTGGCGACCGACCTGACTGCCGGGGCCGACGCCCTCGAGGCCGACGAGGTACTCGCGGTCCACACGCTCCGCTGGAGCGCCGCCCTGGAGATGATCCGTGCCGGGACCATCACCGACACCAAGTCGCTCAACGCGATCCTCTACGTGGCAGCCTTCCTCCGCGAGGGGTGACCTGCGGTCCGATACCGCCACAGGCATTAACATTGGGGTATGGCGTCCCTCTCCCCCCCCCAGCTCCAGCGTGCCTTGGCGAAGTCTCCGCCGCGGGGCAGCTATTACCTGGCGGGCAGTGAGAGCATCCTGAAGGATGAAGCGTTGGCGCTGCTGCTGGAACGCGCGCTCGATCCTGGCCTCCGCGACTTCAACCTCGACTACCACTCCGCCACGCAACTCGATCCCGACGCCCTCGCGAGCGCCTGCAGCACGCTGCCGATGATGTCGGACGTGCGCGTCGTCGTGGTGCGTGACGTCGAGGCGTGGAAGCGGAAGAGCAAGGGGAAGCAGCCGGCCGTCCAGTATTTGCAGAAGCCCGCACCGGAGACCGTGCTGGTCTTCGTGCAGGGCAACGAGGATGACGCCGACGCGGACCTGGCCAAGCACTGCACCGTGATTTCCTGCGACGCACTCACGGGCGACGCGCTCGATCTCTGGTTGGACGGTCGGCTCGAAGGCGCCGGGATCGCGCTCGCCGACGATGCACGAGAACACCTGCTTCGAGCGACCGGTGGCGATCTCGGCATTCTGATGTCAGAGATCGCCAAACTCTCGTCGCTGGAAGTGACCGGCCCGATCGATCGCGAGACGGTGGGCGGCCTCGTCGGCATTCAGTATGGTGAGACCATCGACGACTGGCGCGATGCGGTGCTGCGGGACGATGCCGGGCGGGCATTGGAATTGTTGCCGCGCGTCTTGGCATTGAGCGGTGTGTCGGGTGTCAGCTTGGTAAGCTTACTTGGAACCTCTTTGTTGTTGTTGCGTTGGGGTCGCGCCACCGCGGAAAAGAATAAGATCCGCGACCGCGCCCTTGCCCAACAAGTGAAGGACTACTGTTGGAAGCTGCGTCCGCGTGTCGGAAGCTATCCCCCGTTTGCCACGTTGGTGGGGCAAGTGGTTGGACGCTGGTCGCTGCCACGACTGCGCACGGCGATCGCTGCGACTCTCGCAGCCGACGCCGCCCTGAAGACCACCACGATTTCTGATGAAGGAGGGATCGTGACCGATCTCGTCTTGCAACTCGCGACCTCACGCGCCAAGAAGGCCGCGTAATGGGCTCTTCGACGAAGGGGCTCCTCGCCATACTGGCGTTCACCGTAGCGGCACCTGTCGCCGCGCAGGCGCCACTCCCTCCAACCACACCACGCTTCGTGGAAGTCGTGCGTCTGGCGCAGGATGGCTTCGGCGATTCCGCTCGCGTCATCATGGCCAAGATGCTGGCGCAGACGTCGCCGGTGGATCCCGCGTACCCCGAAGCCCTCTACACGGCCGCGGCGGTCGCCAAGACGTTGACGGAAACGCGGCTCCATTACGCGCGCATCGCGGTGGACTTTCCCTCGTCCGCGTGGGCCGACAAGGCGATTCTCCGCCTGGCACAACTCGACTACGGCAGTGGCAACTCCGAGAGCGCGGTCCTTCGCGTCAAGCGACTCTTCACCGACTTCCCGAAGTCTCAGGTGATCCCGGTGGCCGCGCTCTTCGGGGCACGCGCCGCCTTCGAGCGCCGCGATGGACAACTCGCCTGCGATTGGATCGCGCGCGGCATCGACATGGTCGGCAACGACATT
Source organism: Gemmatimonadota bacterium (assembly GCA_024641735.1). Lineage (GTDB taxonomy): Bacteria > Gemmatimonadota > Gemmatimonadetes > Gemmatimonadales > GWC2-71-9 > Palsa-1233. Next base: position 11,629 of record JAHECN010000063.1, read on the forward strand.
GAGTTGCGCAACCAACTCGAGTTCACTCGGCAGCGCTGCACACCGGCGGAACTCGCCCGGATCGCGGCGCTACCCAATCCCGACAGCGTGCAGCCGCCTGTCGCACCGACGGTCGCACCGCCCAAGGTGACCGTGCAGCAGCCCGCGACCTCGATCGCGAAGCCGCCGGTGGTCGCCAATGCCGCCAATTCGCCCTGGCGCATTCAGGTCGCGGCCATTGCTGATCCGACCTCGATCCGGCGTGTTATCGGCCAGATCGAGGCGGCGGGCTTCACCGCCTACCGCGTCGCGGGGCCGAAAGGGTTGACCAAGTTGCAGGCCGGACCATTCGCGACGCGTGACGCCGCCGTCGCGCAGCTCGCCAAGCTGCAGGCGGCCGTGGGAGGAGCACCCTTCATCACCAAGGCGCCGTGAGCGACACCCCGCTCCTCGCCCAATACCGCGAGATCAAGTCGCGTCATCCCGATGCGATTCTCTTCTTCCGGATGGGTGATTTCTACGAAATGTTCTACGAGGACGCGCAGGTCGCCGCGCGCGTCCTGAACATCACGCTGACGTCGCGTGGTGACGGCGTGCCGCTCGCTGGCGTGCCGGTGAAGGCCGCCGCCGGATATCTCCGCACCTTTATCTCGCACGGCTTCCGCGTCGCCGTCTGTGAACAGGTGGAAGATCCCAAGCTGGCCAAGGGGATCGTCAAGCGCGCCGTCGTCGAGACGATCACCCCGGGCGCCTTCCTCGATGAAGACTGGACGCCGGGCTCACGCAACAATTGGTTGGTCGCGTTGGCCACGATCGGGTCGGAGGTCAGCGGCCTCGTTGGGGTCGCCGCACTCGATCTCTCCACTGGCGAATTCCTCCTCGAGACGATTCCCGAAGACGGCCTCGCCGAGGCGATCGGTCGCCTCGCGCCCGCGGAAGTGGTGGTTCCCCGCGAGAGTAGTGTGGTGCTCGAACCGGAAATCCTCCGCACCGAACGCGAGAAGTGGGAGTTCGATCCCACACTCGCCGCTGACGAATTGACCCGCCGTCTCCACATCGCCTCGCTCGACGCGCTCGGACTCGCCGCGGAGGACTCCGCCGCGGTCGGTGCCGGCGGTGCCCTGCTCCGCTATGCCTTGGAACTCCAGCCCCAGGGCTTGCCGCAGCTCGCGCGCCCCACCGTGCGGCGGAGCGACGAGCTCTGCTGGCTCGACGAGATGACGCGTCGCAACCTCGAGTTGGTGGAGCCACTCCGCATCGGCGCCAAGGGCGTCACCCTCTTCGAGACGCTCGATCGCACCCAGACGCCGATGGGTGCCCGGCTGCTCCGGCAGTGGGTCGTCTCGCCGCTGCGCGACCCGGTGCGGATCGAGGCACGCCTCGATGCCGTCGCCGCCCTGGTGGAGGCCGGGAGCGCCCGGACCGCCCTCCGTGCCGCGCTCGACGGGGTCCGCGACGTCGAACGCCTGGCGGCACGTGCCGCCGCCGGCCGCACCAATCCCCGCGAACTCGGCGCGCTTCGCGATTCCTTCCTCGCACTCCCGGAGGTCGCGGAGGCGGTCGGCGTGCTGGCGGTGCGGACGGTGCCGAACACCGAACGCTCCTCGCGGCTGCTTGAGCATGCCGCCGAGACGTTCGACCTGCTCGACGACCTCGCGGCAGCGCTGGCGCGAGGCTTGGTCGAGCGTCCGCCGGTCGCGCTGGCCGACGGCGGGGTGATTGCCCCGGGATACAGCGCGGAGCTCGACGAACTCCGTGATCTGCGCGACAACGGCAAGCAGGCGCTCGCCTCCATCCAGCAGCGTGAGCGTGAGCGCACCGGGATCTCGTCGCTGAAGGTCGGCTTCAACAAGGTCTTCGGCTACTTCCTCGAGGTGA
>JAHECN010000064.1 GCA_024641735.1 Gemmatimonadota bacterium
ATCCAGTCGCGATGGACGAAGTCCGTCGCATCGACCAGCACGCGGTCACCCTCCGCTGCAATGATGGGGAGCGCGGCCGCGGGACTCGACGGGAAGGCTTCGAGGACGGTGCGAAGGTGGAGTGAGTCTCCGCTGGTTCGGTAGTTCCAGTTCTCGAAGATCACGCGCACGGTTGTCGGCGTGGATTCGAATCGGGTCACATAGCTCCGCCCGTTGGCCCCACGATCCAGTCCGATCGGATTGGACCCCAGCCCGGTGGCGAGCGAGGTAAACATCAGCGCCCGCAAGCCGGACTTCGGGAGCTCCATCGCGACCGTACCCTTGGTTTCGTCCAAGAAGAGGGGCACAAACCCAGGGAGCTGAGTCCATCCTACGGTCTTGGCACTGATGGTGGGCAGTGGCGCGGTCGCCTGTGCGGCGAGGGGGCTCGGCGAGAACGCGGCGAGCAGGCACCCGACCGTGGCGGCAGGAATTCCCCAATAGCGGCGCAGCGTGGCGATGATCACAGGCAAGCCTCTGAAAACACAGAAGGTGAGGGCCACCCAGGCCATCAGGCGACCAGCAGCGAGGATGGGGGCGGCTGCAGCACCGAAGGTGGACTCTGCCGGATAGCCGGAGAGTGCTTGGGCAAGGGCGAGTGCGGTAAACGTGACGATCTTGCTCACGGAATAGCCCGTGCGCATGAAGGGGGAGCCCACCATGAAACGACCGAGTTTGGAGCGATGCTGGTCAAAGGGGGCTGTGCCCTGTCCCACACCGATGCTCCGGAACGCGTCGGTCAGCGTCGTGCGCGCGATCACCACGAGCGGAATCACTACAGGAATGAGGTCGAGGTCAGCAAAGGCCACCCAGAGGATCAGCTCATAGGTCCGATCAGCAGCGATGTCGAGCACGGAGCCGAAGAGCGTGGTTTGGCCGCTGCGCCGAGCGACCATGCCGTCGACGGTGTCGAGGAATAGGCCGACCAAGAGGATCCCCACGCCGACCAGCCGGACTTCCGGCGAGGCGTAATACAGGATCAAGACATTGGCGATGAGCAGGGGAAGGCGGGAAAGCGTGATCCAATTGGCGAGCACGGGAGTCTCCGGTCCGGGCGAGGTTGAAATGGACCCCTTGTCGGGGCAGGAGGGCAAGGGGTGGGGTCCCGAACTGGCGTTGCAATGCCCATTGTGCCATCTTTCTCGGCTGTACCGCCCCGGAATCGGGGCATCAGGTTTGGCTTTCTCAACCGACAGGTCGCATGGCAACCACAGACGAAACTCCGACGGGCCCGGACAACGACGCGCCGCTCGGAATCAGCACAGGCGAGTTCCTGACCCCAAAGCGCCTCAAGATGTTCGGCATCGCGGGCGCCGTACTTCTGGTCGTCGTTCTGGCGATCTGGTTTGCGATCACGGCCGGCAAGCGGAAGGAGGCCTTCGCGGCCGGGGCGCTCGAGAGTGCTCGGATGATCGCCGAACAGGGTAACCTCCCCGAGGCCGTCTCCCAATTTGAACGGGTGGCCACCACTTACAAGGGAACATCCGCTGCCTTCGCGGCCTCCCTGGGCGTGGCGCAGGCGCGCCTCGTCAGTGGACAGACCGAGCTGGCGATCGCGTCGTTGACCGAGTTCCTCGCGACCAACCCGCCTCCGCTCTATGCCTCCCCGGCGAACGGGCTGCTGGGCACTGGTCTCGAGAATACTGGCAAGTTTGCCGAAGCCGCGGCGGCATATCGAGCTGGGGCTGAGCTGGCGACCGACAACTACCTCAAGGCACAGGCCCTCCTCGACGCCGGGCGGGCGTTCCGGATTGCGAAGAATCGGGATGAGGCACTCAAGTGCTACCGCGAGATCATCGAGAAGTATGGCGACACGGCGGCACGGACCGAGGCCGAGGTGCGCTTGGCGGAGATGACGATCGGACAGGGATGAGCTGACCGTTCGGAGCTTGGTACAGAGAGCGCGACACCTTCGGGTGCCGCGCTTTTTTTGGGGGGGTCGGGGCAGGGGACGGTTGGTCGGGCTACCTCGGAGCGGCTCTCCGGATCCCACGGATCAGGACCGCAGGGACCAGCGTCTGCCCCTCACGGGGGGAGCGCTGGATCTGGCGCACCACGTCCATGCCCGAGGTGACTACGCCGAACGCGGCGAACCCTTGGTGGTCGAGGTTCCGGTTGCCGCCCTCATCCAGGGCAGGCTGGTCCCCGATCGTGATGAAGAAGGATGAGGTGGCGCTGTTGGGGGTACTCCTCGCCATGGAGAGGGTGCCATCTCGGTGGTGGAGACCGGTCGTCCCGGTCCGCTCGAGCGGGATTGGGTCGAAACCTGCCTCCTGACCTCCCGGACCCGCGCGCCCCTGGATGACCTCGATTCGCACCGAATCGTTCGGCTGATTCTCGGGGGTGACGGTCCGGTGGAAAGCTCCGCCGGTAAAGTGTCCGGCGTCGAGGTACCTGAGGAAGTTTGTCACGGTGACCGGAGCCCGAGCACTGTCGAGGGTGGCGAGAATGTCTCCCCGGTCCGTCGAGATGACGATCCCGATCTTGCCGACCTCCGCCTGGGCCGAGATCGATGTCGGGGGGAGGCAGACGGTCAGGGCGAGGAGGAGAGCACGGGTCGACCAGCGGAGTCGTTGCATTGAGGGAAGATAGCCGTTGCGTGGCGGCCGGGGAATGTTTGTTGGCTAGCGCTATAAGAGACTGTAGTATAACGAGTTAGCGGTAGTCGCGATGGGGTGGCTTTCATGGATATGAATATGACGTATAAGATGTATTATGTTAAGTAGCCATGAGGATAAGTGTGGGAAAGGCGTGAGATCGTTGGCAACTCTACCCTGTGCGAGGGATGAGTCGCTGGTCGTGAGTCGCTAGAGGGCTCCCTGGGACTCACTGAGGAGTGATTCGATTCTTGTGAGTCGTGGGGAGGAATTCCCTCCGCCTGAAGGACCCCCCCGTCTGGCGTGCTGGGCAAGTTCGGTTATCTCGCGGCTCGGGACCACCAAAAGGGGCCGCCCGAACAACTCCGGACGGCCCCTGACACCTTCTCACGACCAACGACGCATGAGTCGCCTCTATCCCATCCAGACCCCTCGCACCACCAACCGCCCCTCCCCGCAGAGCCAGATATTGGTCGCCCGGTTGCCCTGAACGGTCGCGTTGACACTCAGGAGGCGGCCACTTCCAGACCGAAAACGCAGCGGGAGCTCGTCCAGTCCCTGGGCGGCGATGGCCAGCGCGGCAGCAACGGTTCCGGTGCCGCAGGCGAGTGTTTCTGCCTCGACGCCACGCTCATAGGTGCGGAGCGACCAGGTCGCCTCATCCACTTTCGAGGTGTCACCTCGTGTGATACTTGATATCCGACTAAAGAAGTTGGAATTGGCTCCACCTTCACCAGCGCCCTTGTGAAACCTCAATTCCCGGCCTCTGGTCGGGATGTCGACCGAGGCAACGTCGTCGGTCAGCACCACGATATGGGGTACCCCCACCCGGCCAAGGCGGACCCACCCCTCCCCTGCCACCGTTGGGATCGTTGTCTCGGCCGGGACGTCTGTATCGGGAAGATTGAGCTCGGCTAGGTGCCCCTCCCCGACGCAGCGAGTCCGAAAGCTCCCTGCCCCGGTGACCAGGGTCATCCCGGCCGGGTCGGTCATTTCGAGGTACGCGGCCAGCCTCGTGGAGCAGAGGGCTGCGTTACCACACATCGGCGCCTCGGAGCCATCATTGTTGAAGAACGTCATCCGGACCGCGTTGGTCCCAACTGGGGTCAGAATGACGAAGCCATCCGCCCCGATCCCGTCCCGCCGATCGCAAATGGCCTGAATTCGCTCAGCCGGCCATTCGGCGGCTGATGTCGTCCTGCCATCTACCATCACGAAGTCGTTTCCCGACCCGGTCAACTTGAAGAAGACCTCACCGCTCATGTCAGCCTCCCGAGGATCGACTGAATGCGGAGCCACCAGACCATCCAGACGGCCTCCCGGACGATCTTCTTGTTCATCTTGCTCTGTCCCTCCATCCGATCGACAAAGACGATCGGGATCTCCTTGATCCGGAACCCGCGCTTCCAGGCCCGAAAGCTCATCTCAACTTGGAACGTGTAGCCGTTGGACTGAATCCGGTCCAGGCTCATCGCCTCCAGGACCTCGCGACGGAAGCACTTGAAGCCGCCAGTCGCGTCCGTGAGCGGGAGTCGGGTGATCCACCGGACGTACTTGTTGGCAAACCAGGAGAGGAGCAGCCGACTCATCGGCCAATTGATGACGTTGACCCCGGTCGCATAGCGCGACCCGACCACGAGGTCCGCGTCCTGGATGGCAACGAGGAACTTGGCGATCGTCGCAGGATCGTGGGAGAAGTCGGCGTCCATCTCAAAGATGAAGTCGTACCCAAGCGGGAGCGCCCACGCGAAGCCGGCGAGGTAGGCGCGGCCGAGGCCCTCCTTCGTGGTCCGGTGCAGGACGTGGACGCGTGGGTCGGCAGCAGCCAGCCTATCGGCAAGCGCCCCCGTCCCATCCGGCGACCCGTCGTCGACGACCAGGATCTCAATGCGAGGATCCTGTGCGAGAACAGCCGGGACGATCTGGGGCAGGTTCTCGCATTCGTTATACGTCGGAATGACAACCAGTACACGCTCAGCCATCGACAGCCCGCGGTCGAAGTGTTCCGGCACCCACCAGGAGGAGTGCCCCCACCAGCGACGCCAAGGTAATCAACCTCCCCGTCGCATACCCTGGCGTTTCGTACCGCAGCGTGACCTCTTTCGCGCCGGCCGGCACCACGACAGACAGCAAGGCATAGTTGGCGCGGTGGGTTGGCGTCGGCGTACCATCGACCGTCGCGCTCCAGCCCGGGTACCAGTTTTCCGCCACCACCAGAATCGTCGTGCGGGGCTCACTCCCCTCGATCGCCACCGTCATTTCGCCCGGCGCCCATTTGGTCAAAGAAGCAGTGACCGACGTGGGCTCCGGCATCGTCTGGCCGGACGCGGCCCCCGCAACCGTCTCGGTGTCCGGGTAGAGGACCACCTGATTCACTGGGAAGCGGGGGTCGACCACCGTCGAGATGATCTGACTCTCCGGCACCTTGATCCCGCCTGGGATGATCCGGACCCACGGAGGGTTGGTGGTGGCTTCATAGAGATACCCCGAGGCCGCACGGCGACCCGTGAAGCTCGGGAAGGGGGCAGGGCCGAGGATCTTCTTGTACTGCGTGAAGTACTGGTCGACTTCCTGGTTGGCCACGATGTACTTCACGGCGTAGAGGTCGAGCAGGCTCGGCGCGAACTGATTGACCCACTCGTTCTTGACGCCGAAAAGCTCATCGAAGTAGCGACTCTCATTCCCATGGTACCCAAAGAGCGTTGGCACATGGGACGCCATGAGCCACGATCCCTGATAGAGCGAGGCCGCCCCTCCTGCGCTTCCCGAGGGGTCATAGCTTCGGTATGGCAGGGTGTTGGCCCGCATCGTGGCAATCAGCTCGTCGTCCGCATAGGTCACGGACGCGGGAGGCAGCCATTCCGGGAAGAGTCGGAGGATGCTCCAGTTGTCGCCCCACACCGCAAGGAGGAGCGCGGCGGCAGCGACCGCGCCACCGATCATCTTCCGCTGCACCGCGAACATCAACCCGCCGCCCACCAGCACCACCATGAGCAACCGGAGGGAACCGGCGCGGAGCGCGTCTGCGTTCGTGAGCACGGTTTGGGTGATGTGTGCGGCCCGCTCTGGCTGCATGCCAGTGCTGATCCCGCTGGCGATCGCGGAGGCAATTCCCTGCAGACCACCGACCACGCCGAGCAGTGCGATGCCTCCGATGATGCCGAGCACCGTGCCAAGGCGCTTTCCGGAAATGTCTCCACTGACCAACCGCTCGGTCCCGAGTCCTGCCCACACGCACACTGGCACTGCGACCAGGAAGAAGGCCATGCCCGACGCGCGGACCTTCTGCATCATCGGCATCACTTCATACCAGAGTCGGTAGAACGGCGTATGCCCCCCGAAGGCAATCAGCAAGAAGAGCGTCGCGATCATGCCGAACCCCAGCAGCAGGCCACGCCGTTTGGCGGCGCCGAGGCCGAGGATGGCCAACACGATGACGATCGCGCCCACGTATTCGGTGTGGCTCTTGAAGAAATTGCTGCCCCAATAGCCATCCATCATCCCGTTGAATTGCGGGAGAATGGTGGTCATCAGTTCTTCCACCGGCATCGCAAACTGGGTCGCGTAATCCCATCCTGACGACGCGCCGCCGTCTGCTCTGGGCGAGAACGGCACGTACTTCAGGAACGGCAAACCCTGAATCATGCCGATCCCAACACCCAAGGCGACCGAGAGGGCGGCAAGGCCCATGTCGGGCACGGGGGCTCTGGGGCGTTCGCGCTCGGGATCCCAGAAGGTCAGCCAGAGTGTGAAGAGTCCTGACGCTACCAGGAGGTAGTACGTCATTTGGTAGTGCGGCGAGAGCATGCAGAGGCCGATTACGATCGCGAAGAGCCCGAACGATCCCCGTTTCCCGTGGCGAATGGCGCGCAGGAGCATCAGGAACGCGAGCGGCGCGAGCGCGGAGACGAAGAGCTTGCCGTCGTGCCCGTTGCGCATCATGGAGACGAGGATCCCGGAAAGCTCGTAGCCGAGTCCGCCGACAACCGCTGCCGTCCAGGAGAGCTTGAGTGCCCGGAGCAGCCCGTACATCGCGAGGCCGGCGATGATCAGGTGCAGGAAGAAGCCGAGCGTCATGCCGACATCGGTATCCACGATCCACCGCAACCAGGCGGTGGGATAGAAGATGTCGCCGTGCATCGCTGCGATGAACGGCATACCCCCGAAGATGTACGGGTTCCACTGCGGGATGGAGCCGTTGGCCTTGAAGTAGCTCGCCCCAAACTCGCGGAACGCGTAGCCGGCAATCACTTGGTCATCGCCGCCGAGGTATTGTCCCGAGAGCATTGGCCAACAGAGGGAGAGAGCCGCCAGCACAAAGACTACGGTGGCCCAGAGGTATGGCGGTTTCGGCTCGAAGCCCGCCGAAGGTTTACTCGTCGTCACGCGACGTGCTCCGCTTGAAAAGGAACGGCACCGCAGCGCCGATCTCGTTGACCGTGAGGGTGATGCGGGACGCCGCAGCGAGGGCAACCGCGGGGCCGAGACCGAGCGGTCCCTTCAACAGGAAGACCAGCGCCGCCTCCCGCACGCCGATACCAGCCGGCACGACCAGAATCAGATATCCGATGATGTACGAGGTCGCGAAGGCCCCGGTTGCAGTTGACCAGCTGAGTTCCAATCCAGGAATGGTCCCGAGCACGAGCAGTTGGAAGGCGAGCCCGTACCCTGCCCAGGCGAGGAAATTCACGAAGAGGGCGGCCGCGAGCGCGCCGGGGTCCACCGGGCGGACCGACTCCGGTTTGCCAATCAGCAGTCCGATGCGTCGTGTGATTGAGGGCAGCGTCAGTGCACCGGCGCAGAGGAGGGCGACGGCCGCGCCAGCAAAGGCGAGCATGCTGCCCCACTCACCAAGGTACGGCCGGAGCAGATAGTCCAGGACCGTTGTTCCCGTGAGCATCAACGAGACGATCGCTCCGGTAGCGAGCGCGATGAGTTGCATGATGATGGCCGACCCCGTCGCGGCGGTTCCGGAGACGCCGGTCCGTTCCGCCATGACTGCCATTCCGGCGATTGACCACACTTTGAACGGGATGTACTTGCCGAGCGACGAGATGGTCCAGATACGCGCCGCATCGATGGCGCGAATCCATTCGTTCCACCCGTGGAGCACTTCACGCCATCCCCAAATGAGGAACGCGTACATCACCCAGGTGACCATCAGCGAGGCTGCGATGAACTCCCACCGGAGCTTCCACGCGATGGGTGCTGCGGTGACATCGGCCCAGTTGTCTGCCACCTGAAGGCCAATGAAGACCAAGATGGTGACCGCGATGATGCCCTGAATCACACGCCAAAATGTCTTACTCATGCACGGCCTCGCGGTACCAAGTGAGACAACAATCGGCCACGTGCGCCGGGGTGAGCCGTTCTCGCCATACACTTCCTGCCTGCTGTGCCGACGCGCGTGCGGCGGGGTCGCTGAGGATGTCCATCAAGCCGTCGGCAATGGCCGTCGCGGTCGGGGCGACATGCCGCCCTCCACCGGACGCTGGGACGAGATCGAGCAGACCCCCGCCATCGGTGCAGGCCACGATCGGTACACCCTGCATCAATGCCTCGGCGCCAGCCAGCCCGAACCCTTCCGCGACCGCCGGCATCAGGCAGGCGTCTGCGGTGGCAAAGAGGCGGGAGACCGCGTTCGGTGGGATGGCCCCGAGAAACTCGACCGCGTCACTGACCCCCAATCCTCCGGCCAGGACCTGTAGCGCCGCGCGCGTGACGCCGTCCCCCGCGATCCGCAGGTGCCCCATGTATCCGCGTTCCCGAGCCAAGGCGAATGCCTCGATCGCCAGATGCACCCGCTTCTGTTCCGTCAACCGTCCCAGCACGACCACACCGCCGCCACCGCGCGTCCACGGTCGGTCACCGAGCGTGACCGGCATCGGCACGATGGCGTCGTCCGAGACCGTTGCACCGGACTGCCGCAGCGTGGCGGCGAGCGAGTGCGAGACCGTGGTCACCTGTGCTGCCCGTCGAAAGGTGCCGCGGGCCAGCCAGCGAATCAGCGCCCCCCGTTCCAGCATCCGCACATCGGTGCCGTGGCAGGTGACCACCAACGGCGTGTCCTTCGGTGCAGCAAGCCCCGAGGGGAACCACCAGTGGGCATGCACCACACCACGTCGCGACCCGTGCAACTCCTCGCGTGCGCCACGACGTAGCGCCCGGATCATCCCAGCGAGCGCCCGCAGTCCCTGCGGCGAGCGAATCGCCGTGGCCAATTGCCCGGACTGCGCGTAGCGCTCGTGCGCTGCACTCGCGTACCGGATACGCCGCACCGGAACGCCATCCAACTCCTCGCGGCCATCGCGGCCCCCAGCACTCGGCGTGACGACGCGGAGATCGACCTCGCGCTCGCGCAACGCCATTGCGAGGGGATGCAAAAAGGCGCCGGCCACATCGCCGCTGTACTGAGGGTAATTGTGCGTCAGAAAGACGACGCGCAATGGCTCAGCCACGCCGATCCGCTTCCAGGCGGCGTGCCGATTCGCGGTGTTCCTCCCGCAATCCCGCGACCAATTCCCCGATGAAGCCGAAGCCAAAGAGCACCACGCCCATGATCAACATCGTCTGCACCAAGCTGACCAGCAGCGCCACATCCGCGTGGATGGTGAACCGCAGGATGATCGCCACGGTCCCAGCCACAAGTCCGATGAGGAAGAGCAGCGCACCCGCCAGCCCAAAGAAGAGCATCGGCTTCCGCCCGAAGCGGAGTTGGAACCAGACCGAGAGGAGATCGAGCACCCCGATGGGGATCCGTGTCCAGGTGAACTTGGACGTCCCTGCCATGCGGGGATGGAGTGGCACCGGCGTCGACGTGAGGCGGAATCCGTCGGCGGCGGCAATCACGACCATGAAGCGATGCCAATCCGGACGCATCGGTACATTTGCCATCACCTCGCGCCGGTACGCCTTGACCGAATTGAGGTCGGTCACCCGAATGCCGAAGAGCCAGCGACAGAGGGTGTTGTAGACCGACGACACAAAGGCCTTCTCGTACTTGCCCTGTTTGGTCCCCGTGACGATGTCCGCCTCGCCCGCGAGAATCGGCGCGACGAGGGTGGGCACATCTTCCGGTTTGTACTGGAGGTCCGCCGGGTAGAAGACGAAGACGTCGCCACTAGCGGCGTCGCCGGCGCTGCGGAGCGCATCGGCAATGCCCTGTTGCCGGCGATGCGTGACGACCTTCAGGAACGGGTGTTCCGCCTGCAATTCGGTAAGGATCGTGGCACTCTGATCGCGGGATCCATCATTGACGATCACCACCTCGAACGGGACGCCGAGCGTCGGGAGCGCCTCGGCGCACTGGCGCACGAACTCTTGGAGATTCTCGGCCTCATCCTTGGCCGGCACCAGCAACGAGACCACGGGGAGGGTGCTCATACGCGCTTCCGCATCCGGGCGGGGAGAATGCCGAGCTGGTCGCGGTACTTTGCGACGGTACGCCGGGCGATCTGGATTCCCTGCTCCTCAAAGAGGTGGACGATCTGCTGGTCCGTCAGTGGCTTCTTTGAATTCTCATCGGCCACCAACTTCTCGAGCTTGGCGCGGATGGAGCGCGCTGACGCGTCCTCCCCTGAAGCGGTCGAGAGCGCACTGGAGAAGAAGAACTTCAGCGGGAGGACACCGCGGGGCGTCTGGACAAACTTTTCATTGGTGACGCGACTGACGGTGGACTCATGCATCGAGATCACTTCCGCGACTTCGCGGAGCGTCAGCGGCTTCAAGTGCTCGACGCCCTTCTCGAAGAACTCCCGCTGCCGATCGACGATGAAGTTCATCACCTTGAGCATGGTCTGGCGACGCTGTTCGATGGCCTGCACCATCCAAGTGGCGCTGTTCATACGCGACGCGATGAAGTCCTTGTTCTCTTGCGACATGCCACCGCGCTTGCGGGCAATGTCCTGATAGGCACGTGACAGGCGGAGCCGCGGGACGCCGGTATCGTTCAGGAAGACCTGGTACCGCCCCTCGATGTAATCGACGATCAAGTCCGGGGTGATGTACCCTGCCGCGCGATCCGTGTACTTCAGTCCTGGTTTCGGATCGAGGCGTGCCAGGCGGTCGGCCGCCGTCTGGGCCGCACGGGGTTCCACGCCGAACTTCCTGGCGAGATCGTTCCAGCGATGCGCAATGAGGTCGGGGAACGCCTCATCCACGAGCTGGTAGGTCAGCGTATTGGTGTCCCCCAGATCGCGAAGCTGCAGCAGGAGACACTCGCGCAAGTTGCGGGCGGCGACGCCAGCGGGATCCATCAACTGGACCACGCCGATGGCGGACTCCAACTCGTCCTGCGTGAAGAGCGAGACGCCCGTTGGAAGCGCTGGAATCTTGCCGTTCCCGCCGGAGTGCGGTGCCCCACTGACGTCTTCGAACGCGAAGGGGTCGTCCCCGTCTTCGTCGTCTTCGTCCTCGTCGAGGTTGACCTGGAGGGCTGGATTGTTCGAAATCAGCCAGTGGTTCGCGGCGGCCAAAATGATGTCCGGGGCGCACACCAGATAGCCGTCCTCCGTGATGTTTCCAATGATTTCTTCACACAGGAGTTGCTGGCGGGGCGGCACCTCGAGCATCTGCAATTGATCCCGCAAATGGTCCGCAAGGTCCCGCGTCTCGACCGAGACCGGCTCGACGTACTCCAGTTGCTCGTACTGCTCCTTCTGTCCACCGACATCGAAGCCGTTGAGAAGGATTTCCTCCCAATCGACCTCGTCTTCCTTCTTGACCTCTTCCTGTTCTTCCTCGGTGGTCTTCTCGGGGGTGTCTTCGTCTTCGGGCTCTTCGAGTTCCAAAAAGGGGTTGCTCAACAACTCCTGCTGCAGATGCTGCTGCAGGTCGAGCATCGGCATGTAGAGCATGTCCATCGCCTGATAGAGGCGTGGATTGATGCGCAACTCCTGCCGGAGTCCGGTGTGCTGCTGCATGCCAGTCTTCATGCGGGCTGCTCCGTCCGTCCGCGCAGGCGGGCGGTAAGGGTCGGTCCGAGGTACAGGTCGGCCACGCGGTCGTTCCAGATCAAGTCCCGCACCAATCCGGACGCGTGCACCGCCCCCGCATGCATGATGTAGGCGCGCTCCACGATTTCCAGCGTCTGTTCCACGTTGTGATCGGTAATGAGGACTCCGATGCCGCGGGTTTTCAGGGACGCCACAATTTGTTGAATGTCATGTACCGCAATCGGATCAACGCCCGCGAAGGGCTCGTCGAGCAGCATGAATTTCGGATTGGTCGCGAGCGCCCGGGTAATCTCCAGACGCCGACGCTCGCCGCCGGACAGCGTGTAGGCTGGTGCCTCGCGCAGCGAGGTGAGGTCGAGTTCTGCCAGCATCTCTTCCAGTCGGGCAAGCCGGTCGGCTTTCGCAAGCGGCAGCGTCTCCAGAATGGCGAGGACGTTTTCGGCCACCGTCATCCGACGAAAGATCGAGGGTTCCTGTGCAAGGTAGCCGATCCCGGCCCGCGCCCGCTTGTACATCGGTTGGCCGGTGATGTCCTGGTCATCAAAGAAGATCCGACCCTTGTCCGGTCGAATCAATCCCGTGACGAGGTAAAAGGTCGTGGTCTTGCCCGCCCCATTCGGACCGAGCAGCGCGACGATCTCCCCTTGCCTCAGCTCGATGGAGACATCGTCCACGACGGCACGCTTCCGGTAGCTCTTGCGCAGTCCTTCCGCCCGCAACACGCTCATGGTGCACCTCCGCGCTTCGGTCGGACAATGCCGCGACCCACGGAAGCGGTTTCCAGTTGCACACCATCCACATTGCCGTGCATGATCACTTCCGCGAAGCCATCATCGGGGTACGGTTTCATGACGATGATGATCGTGTCGGCGCGTGAATAGTTGACTGTCGGTGTCGCGGTGCCGTTGCGTTCCACGGTCTGGGCAATGAGCGAGCGTGCGCTGCCGATCGCCTCAATCCGGGTGAGGCGTGTGAGCAGCGTACCTGCGGAATCCGCCTGCGCAAAGCCCGCATCGATGCGGTTCCCCCAGAGGGTATCCCGATCGCGCTCCGGCGCAACGGAATCTGCGGTGACCGGTGCAGGCGCCTTAGTGCTATCCAAGGGATTGCGGACCATCCCGTTCCCGTAGATCTGCATGCGTGTGAGGACTTCACCCGGCGTGTCGATCGCAATGGAGTCCCCGGCAATGTCATAGCCGTCCCGCACCACTCTGGCCTGCGACGTCTTTCCCCACGCATCCGTCCGGCCGAGCTTCCCATCGCTGAAGCGGAGCACCACCGAGTCCCCGGCGATCTCGCTCCCCTCGCGAAGCACCACGCCCTCGCCGTACGCCCGGAGGTCCTCGAGGACGTCGTCATTCAGGCCGAGTCGGATCTCCTTCCCTTGGACGGTGAAGGAGTCTGCTCCGGTTCGGGTCCATCGGGCGGGATGGCCGAGCAGGATGCTCTTCCCTTCCACGCCGGTTGTGTAGTGCAGCGAGTCGCCAACGCCATGCAGCGAGTCGCGATCGACGGTCACGTTGCCCCGTCCAATCAATTTGGAAGAACCGAACCCGTTGAGCAGGTCTGCCACGACGACATAGGGTGCACCACTGGTCGTGTCCCCCTTCGCCCGTGCCGGAACGATCCGCAGCGTCGGTCGCTGTTGCGCCCGGGTCTCCGCACTGTCGCGGACGCCGCGCACCTGGCGGAAGTAGTCGAGATGCGGTCCGCGGAGGGTGGAGGAGTCCTTTGCGCTGGTCACGACGACACTCCCGCGCGCCTCGATCCGCTCCCCGTTCTTGTAATAGGTGAGAGTGTCTGCCGTGATCGCGAAGTCGTCGTCGCGATAGTAGGCCTTCT
>JAHECN010000199.1 GCA_024641735.1 Gemmatimonadota bacterium
ACCACGGCCGAGACAGGTGAGGCCGACCTCGCGGTGGAACGACGTGGGCACGGCAACCGACACGGCCCGCACCGCGATCAACAACTCGTCAAGCACCGGGAACGCGCGACAGCCGACTTCTTCAGCGACCAGAGCCGCCCGTGCCGGGTCGCTGTCGTAGATCCCGACCAGGTCGACACCATGCAGCATGGCGTAGTGCCGGGCGTGATGTCGCCCAAGGGCGCCCACCCCCACGACGCCGACCGGTAGCGGCGTGCTCACGCCGGGACGCCGCGCCGGGAGGTCGACAAGAAGTCCAGAAACGTGGTCACTTCCGGGAGCTCAGGCAGTTCGGATCGCGACCGCTCGAGTGCCTGGCCCAGATTGAGATCGGAATTGAAGAACAACCGGTAGGCGCGCTTGAGCGCCTGAATTGTTTCGGCGGAAAACCCCGACCGTTGCATCCCGATGGAATTCAATCCGTAGAGCTCGACGGGATTGCCGACCGCCTTCACATACGGCGGAATGTCCTGGTTCACCCGCGTGGCGCCGCCGATAAAGCAGTGGGCACCAATGGTCGTAAACTGATGAACGGCGACGAGGCCGGAGATGGCCGCGCGGTCATGAATGGTGACATGCCCGGCGAGTTGGGTCGCGTTCGCGATCGTCACGCCATCGCCAACGTGGCAATCGTGCGCGATATGCACATACGTCATGATGAAACAGCGGCGACCGACCGTGGTCTTGCCCGAGGCCGTGGTCCCCCGGTTGATGGTCGCGTACTCGCGGATGATGGTCCCTTCGCCGATCTCGACCCAGGTCGTCTCATCCCGGTACTTCAAATCTTGCGGTGGGCCGCCGAGAATTGCGCCGTTACCCACCAACACGCCTTCGCCGAGCACGACATTCCGCTCGAGGGTGACCCGCGCGCCGAGCCGGCAGCGGTCCCCCACCGTCACGTCGGGGCCAACGATCACGAACGGCCCAATCTCGACATCGCGGCCAATGACGGCCGACGGGTCGATCAGCGCGCTCGCGTGAATCCGTTGGTTCACTTGTCCACCACGGTCGCCATCATCTCCGCCTCACAGACGACCTTGCCATCGACGAACGCCTGTCCCTTCATCTTGCAGGTCCGCCCACGGAACTGCAGCAACTCCAGCTCAAAGCGAAGTTGATCGCCCGGCACAACGGGTTTGCGGAATCGGACGGCATCCAGCGCAGCGAAGTAAACGACCTTCGAGCCCGGATCATCGAAGTTGTCCATCAACAACATCCCGCCGGCTTGTGCCATCGCTTCGACAATCAACACCCCGGGCATGATCGGGTGCCCTGGGAAGTGCCCCTCGAAGAATGGTTCGTTGATCGTGACGTTCTTGATGCCGACGATCCGCTTGCCCGGCTCGATCTCCAAGACCCGATCCACCAACAGGAAGGGATACCGGTGCGGCAGCACTTTCATGATATCCGTGACATCGAGTCGGTTCGGATCGGTGCGCTCGGCCATCCGTGCAAGGGCCCGCGCGAGCGCGAGATTCCCCTGATGACTCGGCCGCTCCGCAATGACATGGCAGGCGAGGCGCGCGCCGAGGAGCGAGAGGTCGCCCACAATGTCGCCGATCTTGTGTCGGACGAACTCGTCGGGCCAATGCAGTGTCCCGGAGACGACCGCATCATCGGACAGCACCAATGCTACCCCTTCCTGCGCGCCAAGGATGAGACCGCGCGCCTTGAGGGCTTCCACCTCTTCCATGAACCCGAAGGTGCGGGCGGGGGCGATCTCCTTTCGGAAAGTCTCCGGGGTGATGGCAAAGGACGCGGATTGCCGGCCAATCACGGGATGCGGCCATTCGATCGTCGCGGTGACCTGGAAGGAGTCTGCCGGCGCCACCACATACCGCGCATCGCCCTCTTCGACCGTGAAGGGCGTGATGACACGAATCACCGCCGCCTCACCATCGCGTTCCACAACGCCTGCTTCCGTGATCGCGTGCGTCCACCTCTGGAAGGAGCCGTCACCGATCGCGGGCTCTGGTCCATCGATTTCAATCCGGACGTCGTCGAGCTGTTCCGCACAGAGTGCCGCGAGCAGATGTTCGACCGTCTGAATCGACGCGGGGCCGAGCGCGAGTTCCGTGCGACGTTCGGTAGCCTCCACGTTTGCCCATCGGGCAGGCACGACAGGGGACCCGGGAAGATCCGTTCGCACAAACTGGATGCCAGTTCCTGGCTCCCCTGGTCCGAGCCGCACCGTGGTCGCCGCGCCGGTATGGAGACCGGTACCGCTGATTGCGACGGTTGTTCCGAGGGTCCGTCTAGCCATCATCCTGCTCCTGTGCCGCCACGAGTGCCTCAAGTGCCTCGACGTGCGGTGTCAAACGATAAAGGGCAGCCATCGCCCGAAGGAATTCGCGGTGTGGTCTGGCGGGATACCCCGAGACCGCAGCGCCCGCGTCGACGGACGAAATCACGCCAGCCTGTGCGCCGATCCGCGCATTATCGCCGATGGTGAGGTGGCCCACAATTCCGGCTTGCCCGGCCAGCACCACCCGATCCCCAATCCGGGTACTCCCCGAGACGCCCACCCCCATCATCACGAGGCAGTGCGATCCCATGCGCACGTTGTGCCCGATATGGACCAAGTTGTCGATCTTGGTGCCGGTACCAATCACGGTATCGTCCAATGATCCCCGGTCCACGCAACTGGACGATCCGACCTCGACATCCGCCTCCAGAATACAGCCGCCGACTTGGGGCGAGCGGTGATGTCCATCCGCCCCGGAGCTGAAGCCGAACCCTTCACCGCCAATCACGGCGCCTGCCTTGCACCAGACCCGGTCACCCAGGACGGAGCCGCGGTGAACGACCGCTCGGGCATCCAGCCGGACATCGTCGCCGATGACCACGCCCGACTCGATGACCACGTGGGGACCCAGCGTCACACGATCCCCGATCTGGACGCGCTCGCCCACCACGGCGTACGCCCCCACCCTAGGAGAGACCCCAAACGTGGTGCCGTGACCGATCCGGGCCGTCGAGTCGATTGCTGGTGCAGCACCCGCGACGGGATACAATACCTTGGCAACCGCCGCGAGTGCACGGGCGGGATCGTCCACGACAATGCGTGTCTCGGGACCAGCGCTCTCACGGAGGGTGTCGGGCAACAGCACGGCGCCCGCCCGAGTTCTGATGAGGGCGTCCGCGTATCGCGGGCCGATGCAGATGGTCAGCGCATCCGCTTCCGCGCGCTCGAGGGAACGCAGGCGCCGGAGCAAAACCTCCCCATGACCATACAGGCGGCCGCCGACCATGTCGGCGACCGCCTGTGCAGTCAGCGCACTAGGCACCTGGTACCTCAGGGCTTCGCCGGGGCTGCCGCGCTGCCGCGCAGTCGCTCGATCACCTTGGCGGTCAAATCGAGGGACTTGTCCGCCGCGAGAATCGGGTTCCCGTCAACAGCGACGTCAAAGATCATGGCGCAGTTGTTCTCGGCCCGGAGCCCTTCGATCACCGCGGAGATCCGCGACTCGATCGGCGACACCAGCTGATTGCGACGCTCCGTCGCCTTCTGGGTCAACT
>JAHECN010000065.1 GCA_024641735.1 Gemmatimonadota bacterium
CCTTCACCGACTTCACGCTCTACGCGCCGTACAAGGCCGACGGGGTGAACCTCAACACGCTGCGCTCGCATCCGGCGCTCACCGATCGCGTTCAGCCGCTCGTCTGGGGGCTGCGGGAAGTGCTCGACTACGCTGAAGTCCTGCTGAACCGCGATGACGTCGACGCCAAGGCCGGCGCGTTGATCGATTTCCTCGCGGAGCGAGTGGTCGGCAAGCGATTCGAGGCCCCGGAACTCCGTGACAGCGCCTTCGAGGTGGTGTCCTTCGCGGATCTGGATGAGTTCTTCCGGGCCATCTTCGATTTCCTGGAAGTGAAGTCGCGCGGCAGTGAAGTGTGGCGCACCCACCATGCTGCCACGATCCGCAAAGTCCGCAATCGACTCGGCAACATCGCCACCCGCTCCAAGGGACTGGTCACGGATGACGGCCCTTCGAATGACTTGCCGTGGGGCGCGTTTCGCGACCGGTCGATGACCGTGATCGATGTTGCGGGTGTGGATCCGCTCGCGCAGGATCTCGTCTTCGCCCGGGTGATCTCCACGCTGCGCGAGCGACTCGAACGCCGCGATCTGGGCGTGGATCACGTCGTCGTCTTCGTCGATGAACTGAACAAGTACGCGCCGGCCGACGGACCGGACACCTATGTGCGGAAGATGCTGCTCGATCTCTCCGAGCGCGGCCGCTATCTCGGTTTGGTGCTCTTCTCGGCACAGCAATTCCGTTCGCAAGTGCTCCGACGCGTGACCGGAAACGCGGGAACCACGGTCTACGGTCGGATGGATAGCGAAGAACTGGCGCTCCCCGGCTACGCGACGTTTTCGCCTGCGATCAAGGCGAAGCTGGCTGCCTTGCCGAAGGGCGAACTCCTGGTGCGTCATCCGCACTTTACGCAGCCGGTGTTCGTCCGCTTCCCGAGACCCGCGGCGTTGTCAGGCCGCGAGGGTGTCGAGCAATTTCCGCCGGCGATCGATCTCCCCTTTGCGGATGCCGTGATTCTCCGGCTACGGCAGCTGGATCCCACAATTGTTGGAGACGCCGTCCGGGCAGTCATCGATGGGCGGCCGGAGGATGAGGTGCGACGCGCGCTCGGCGCCACGACACAGCGCCGCCCGGACGATGTGCTCCCCTTCTTCCGGGGCTGTCTCCGGCGCAGTATTGCCGCCGAGTCGGTGGCGCCGCCACGCGGAATTCCTCCGCTGACGCGTGACGACGCCGACCCCTTCGCGCCCTACTGATCAATGCGCATCGCCCACGTCGCTGACCTGCATCTCGGTGCCCGGCAGTATCACCGGCTGAACGCGCGTGGCCGCAACCAGCGTGAAGAAGACGTCGGGATCGCGTTTGTCCGAGCCGTGGATGGCATCATTGCGGCGCGCCCGGACGCGGTCCTGGTGGCCGGGGACCTCTTCCATGCGGTGCGACCCAGCAACTCGGCCATCCTGCTCGCGTACCAGCAGTTTGGCCGGCTTCGGCGCGAACTGCCGGATGCTCCCATTGTGGTCATTGCCGGGAACCATGACACGCCGCGTTCCACCGACACCGTGTCCATCTTCGGACTGCTGCACGAGCTTGGTTTGTATGTCGCGCACGAAAGTGCCCGTCGATTCGATTTTCCTGGACTGGATCTTTCCGTCCTGGCCGTGCCCCATGCGGCGCTGACCGAAACGCCGCGCCCCGCGCTCGAGCCATCGGGCGATGCGAAGTACCAGGTCCTCATGACGCATGGTGAGGTGCCGGGGCTTTTTGGTGGTCTCGACCGGACGATGGCGGAGGCGGGTGGCGCACACTTGGAAGACAGCGATCTCCTGCGCGCGGAATGGGCCTATGTCGCGCTCGGCCACTACCATGTGCAGCACGAAGTCCACCCGCGGGTCTGGTACAGCGGATCGCTGGAGTACGTGTCACCGAATCCGTGGGGGGAGTTGCGCGAGGAAGCCACGCAGGGCATTCCCGGCAAGGGGTGGTTGCTCGTGGACCTAGCGGCGAGTCGCGTGACGCGACATCCGATCGAAGCACCGCGGCGTGTCCTGGATCTGCCCGCGCTCGATGCCACCGACCTTGCCGCCCCGGAGTTGGACCGGATGATTGCCAGCGCCGTGGGCGAAGTGCCCAATGGTGTTGAGGGGGCCGTCGTGCGTTTGGTGGTCCGTGAGGTATCCCGTGCCGTGGCACGCGAACTGGATCACGCCAAGATTCGCGGGTGGAAGGCCAGCGCACTGCATTTCCAGCTTGATCTGCGCCGGCCAGAAGAGCGTGGGCGTCAGGTGGGATCCGGGGCACCCGGGCGCCGCCAAACCCTTCCAGAAATTCTTGAGGAATTCCTCACGCACCGGCCGCTCCCGGCAGCGGTGGATCGCCAGGCGTTTGTCGCCGAGGGGTTGAAGCTGCTCGAAGACGCGGATCACGCCGCGGCGGACGGGTAGCGTGGAACTCCACCGTCTCCGCCTGGTCAACTTCCGTCAGCATGAGCTGACGGAGCTGACCTTCTCCACGGGACTGATGGGGATCATCGGGGCCAACGGCGCCGGGAAAACCACACTCCTGGAGGCGATCGCCTACGCGCTCTACGGCGTCGGCGCCGCGCGTGGGACCCGGGACACCTTGAAGCGTCGCGGTGCACCGCCACGGTCACGATTTGAAGTCGATCTGGAATTCTCCCTCGGGGCGCATCGCTACCGGCTGACACGCGGACTCACCTCAGCGGAGTTGCATCAAGACGCGCAGGTGATCGCGAATAGCACGATTGCCGTGACCGAGCGCATTCAGGCGCTCCTGGGCATGTCCCGCGATGAGTTCTTCAATACCTACTTCACGGGGCAAAAAGAACTCGCCGTCATGGCGGCAATGGGTCCCACGGAACGCGGGCAATTTCTTTCGCGCGTGCTCGGATACGAACGCCTGCGTGAGGGTCAGGAACGACTTCGTGAACGGCGATCCGGGCTGAAGGCGGAGTTGGCCGGCATCGAGCAAGGCCTGGTGGATCCCGATGCGCTCGAAGCGGAGGTCACCGCGGCAGCCACGGCCTTGAACACGGCACGGGCCGAGCGGGACGGCGCATTGGCCACGGAGTCGGCTGCAGCAACCCAGTTGGCGGCCATTGCTCCGGAGTGGACGGCGATCGAAGCGAAGCGTGTCGCGTGGCAGGCGTTGGACGGCGAACGGCGGGTGGCGGAAGGGAAGGTGGCCGCTGGGCGCGCCCGCTTCGAGGCGCTTGATCGCGAACTCGCCACCGCCCTTCGCGCACAGACCCGACTGGAAGAGCTCGCACCGTTCATTGCCGAGCACGCCCACCTCGTCGTGGAGCGCGAGGCGCTCGAACAGGCCGCGTCAGCCTACACGGCGCGCTCCAAGAGCGTTGCACGCCGGGATCAAGGCCGGATCCGCTTGGCGGAACTGGTGTCGCAATTGGCGGCGTTACCCGACGAGAGCCAAATCGCAGCCATCGCCTCCGGGCGTGCGCAAACACTCGTGGCAAAGGAGGAGGTCGACCGCCAGTACGCCGAGCGGCGCACGCGGTGGACGCAGGATGTCCAGGAATCGCGGACGCGGCTTGAGGGGTATCGCGATCGGTACCGCGAACTCAAGGAGCAACGTGCGGCCGTAGAAGAACGTGGCCCGGATGGACCATGTCCGACTTGCGGTCGACCGCTGGGCAAGGACTTCGCCGGATTGCTGGAATTGTTGAGCCGGCAGATGGAAGAAGTGGAAACCGATGGCCAGTACTTCCGGAAGAAGCTGGAGCAGATCACGGAGTTGCCGGCGGAAGTGCAGGCACTTGATGGTCAGCGCACGCTCTTCGAGGCAGAGCTCCGTGCGGCCGCGGAGGCGCTTGGACAGATGCAGGCGCGACTCCAGCAGCGCGTGCTCCTCGAGCAGGAACAGGTGACGCTGAGAGCCGAATTGGAGCGCCTTGATACGGAACTCGCAGGCCCTGCCGCAACCTACGACAGCGCACGCCACGAGCTGGTGCGCGCCCGACTCACCGAATTGGAACCTCACCGACGGGAATCCGAGCAATTGGTTGGGGCTGCGGCACGCGCGGCGACGTTGGTTGCGGACGCGGCGCTCGCCGAGCAGCAGGCCACGGCGGCGGATGCGGCCCTGGTCGCGCTTGACGCACGCATCACCACTCTCGGCTGGGATCCGGACGCGCACGCCGCGCTCGCAGAGGCCGTGCGCACTGCGGAGGCTGCGGTACAAGGGGCGCGGCTCGTCGTCGCCCGCGCCTCGGCGGAGGTGGTGGGGGCCGAACGCCTTCGGGATGCGGGGCTGGCCCGTCAGGCGGATCGCGCGGAGAAGGCCGAAATGGCGCGCCGCCTTGGGGCAACATTGACGCTGTTGCAGGAATTGGATCGTGCGTTGGCGGACTTGCGGACCGACCTCAACTTGCAGATGCGTCCGGAACTCGCAGATCGTTCGTCGGCCCTGTTGCGTGATTTGACGTCCGGGCGGTACGCGGACCTGGACCTCGATGAGAGCTACGTCGCCACGATTGTGGAGGACGGTGAGGCAAAGCCGGTGATCTCAGGCGGAGAGGAAGACGTCGTCAACCTCTCGTTGCGATTGGCGCTGTCACAGATGATCGCGGAGCGTGCCGGGCAACCGCTTTCGCTCCTGGTGCTGGATGAAGTCTTTGGGTCACTGGATGACGAGCGCCGCACCGGAGTCCTCGACTTGCTGCGTGCCCTCGCAGATCGCTTCCCGCAGGTGATTCTGATCACCCACCTCGAGGGAATGCGCGACGCCTTCGACCGCGTGGTGCGGATGACCTACGACGTGGAGCGTCGCGTCACCACCGCGACGGAAGAAGTGCTGGAGGGCGACGATGTGGCAGCGTGACCGGACCGTACGCGGACCAGAGCGTCCGGGTCCGCACGAGATCGACGCCCTCAATCGACTCTTCTCGGAAGCATTCACCGATCGGTATCGTCAGGATGGTCTGGCCGGCGTCCGGGTGCCGTTCCTGAATCCCGTCGTGTGGGAGTATGCGATCGCCGGGGCAGGCGAGGGCGCCATGGTGTGGCGTGATGGCCGTGGGGACTTGATTGCCTTCCTGATGGCGCACTGCTCGGGGACGGAAGGATGGATGGGTCCGCTCGCGGTGCGCCCCGATCGCCAAGGGGAGGGGTTGGGACGTGAGATTCTCCGCGCGGGCATGGCGTGGCTCAAGGCATCCGGTGCACGATCGATCGGACTGGAGACCATGCCGCGCACCATGGAGAACATCGGCTTCTACGCCGCGCTCGGATTTGTTCCGGGGCATCTCACGATCACGATGCAACGCCGCGCGCCCAGGCGCCGCGGCCCGCTGACCTCGCGCCTCAGTGAGCTCGGCGGGACCCATCGGAGTGCCGCGATTGCGGAGTGTCGCGCCCTGGCCTCACGTATCGCACCCGGAGTGGACTTCACGCGAGAGATTGAGACGACGCTTGCCCTTCGCCTCGGGGACATCACGTTGTTGCGCGGCGCGGACGGTGTGCTCCAGGCCTTTGCGCTGTGGCACACCGCCGCGCTGGCGCAGGGGCGCACGACCGAAGAGACCCGTGTGCTGAAGCTGGTCGCGCCCGATGTGCCGTGCGCGGTGGAGCTGCTCGCCGCGGTTGAGCGCGAGACGGCGGCACTGGGCTTGGCGATTGTTTCGGTGCGGTGTCAGGGCGCGCAACAGGAGCTCTTCACCGCGCTCGTGGCAGAGGAGTACCGGGTACACTGGACCGATCTCCGCCTGACGCATGGGGATGCACCCGAAGTCACGCCAGCAGGGGTACTGCTCTCCAACTGGGAGATCTGAGGCCTCAGGTGATGACGGTTGGTTCGCTTCGTCCCGTCTGACCCTCAATGCCGGTGATCTCGTGCGCGATCCGGATGACCTCCGCCAGCTCGTGTTGGACATCATCTTCCACCGAGGGTGTGCCGCGGCCGACCGATTCGAGGTAGAGTCGGATGGTTGCCCCACGCGTGCCGGTGCCAGAGAGTCGCACCACAATCCGCGCATCTCCGCTCAACAGAATCCGAATCCCCTGCGCCGTCGCCTGACTCCCATCGATCGGGTCCGTGAACGCGAAGTCATCCGCGGCGAGGATGGTGCGTCCGGACACCAGGAACCCCGGGAGCGTGCCAAGCCGGTCACGGAGCGAGTGCATCACGGCTTCCCCAGAGGAAGTACTCACTTCCTCGTAGTCGTGTCGCGTGTAGTAGTCACGCCCATACTCGGCCCAATGGGCCTCGAGCAGGGCGCGCACACTCTGTCCGCTCACCGCAAGAATGTTGAGCCAACAGAGGACAGCCCAGAGTCCATCCTTTTCGCGAACATGGTCGGATCCAGTGCCGAAGCTCTCCTCGCCGCAGAGGGTAATGCGCCCTGCATCCAGTAGGGAGCAGAAGAACTTCCAGCCGGTCGGTGTCTCGTAGCAGGGGATATTCAGGGCGGCAGCAACACGATCAACAGCGCGTGACGTGGGCATGGAGCGTGCGACGCCCACGAGCCCGTCGGCGTAGCCGGGAATACGATGCAGGTGAGCTGCGAGAATGGCGAGTGAATCGGAGGGTGCGACATAACACCCCCGGCCGAGAATCATGTTGCGGTCGCCGTCGCCGTCGGAGGCCGCCCCAAAATCGTATCGGCCTGCGGTCATGACGTCTTCTACCAGCCCGCTCGCATGCACAAGGTTTGGGTCGGGATGCTCGCCCCCGAAGTCCGGCAGCGGTGTCCCGCGAATCACCGTCCCGGCCGGCGCACCGCACCGCCGTTCCAACAAATCGGTCGCGTACGGGCCGGTGACGGCGTGCATGGCATCGAAGCGCATGGTGAAGCCACCTGTGAACAGCGCGCGAATGGCCCTGAAGTCGAAGAGCGACTCCATGAGCTCCGCGTAGTCATGCACGGGGTCGATGATGTCGACCTGCATCGCGCCCAAGTGGTGTCGTCCGATCTGGTGCAACGGTAGGTCTTCGGCCACGAGGATGGCGTAGCGGCGGAGGGATGTGGCGCACCGTGCGATCGCATCGGTGATCAGGGGAGGCGCGGGACCGCCATTCTCGCCGTTGTACTTGATGCCAAAGTCCCCATCGACGCCGCCGGCATTGTGACTCGCGGAGAGGATGATCCCGCCCGTGGCGTGGTGGAGCCGAATCAAGTGGGATGCCGCTGGCGTGGAGAGCAGCCCATCGCGGCCCACGATCACACGCTCGACCCCCCACGCACTCGCCAGGCGAAGTATCTGCTGCGTGGCCGGCACGCAGAATTCCCGACCATCGCCCCCGAGGACGAGGGTCGCGCCTTCCTTCGGGACCGCCTCTTCGAGGATGGCCGCCGTGAAGCTCTCGAGGTAGTGTGGCGCCTGAAATTCACGCGTGGGGCGTCGCAATCCCGAGGTGCCTGGAGTGCGGACCCCGAAGTCGGGGGCGTCATGGTGGACGATTGACGACAGTGCCATCGGAAGATCCGGAGGTGGGGATACCGAATGAATAACCTCCCCTTGACGGGCGCACGCGTCGCCCTGTACTGTCCACGACGATGTCACGCCAACAGGTCTTTACCTTCGCCTTTGCATATGCGGCCTATCTCACTGAGGGGGCCGGGCGCAGGCGCACGCGATAGACTTCGTGTGACACCAGTGATCCCGCGGCCCCCTCGGACTTCCGAGGGGGCTTTTCGTTGTTCCGTTCACCAGGTGGCGCTTTTGCGCCGGAGTATCCGATGACACGTATCGCCTACCAAGGGGTTTCTGGTGCCTACAGCGAGCTTGCGGCTCGAGCGCTCTATCCGCGAGCGAAGGGACTCCCCCACGCGACCTTCGCCGCAGTGATCCGGGCCGTCGCTACCGGGAAGGCCGAATTCGGCATTCTTCCGGTGCGAAACACCATCATCGGGGCCGTGGAGGAGGCTGAGGCGGCCCTTGAGTCAGAAGGCGGTCTCGTGGTGGTGCGGGAGCTCTCGTTCGCCGTCCGGCATTGCCTCTTGGCGCTGCCAGGTGCGGATCTGACGACGATTCGGTGGGTGGAGAGTCATCCGGCCGCCCTGGCCCAGTGCGCCGCCTGGCTGGCCGCACAGGGGCTCACGGCGCGCCCGGTCGCGGACACGGCGGGTGCCGCCAGAGCAATTGCGGCAGACCGAGACTACCACCGCGCTGCGATCGCCGGAATCGAGGCCGCCGAGCAGTACGGACTGGAGGTCCTCGCTGAAGACATTGCGGATGCACCGGACAACCGGACGCATTTTGTGGTGGTGGCCTTGGTGGAAAGCGCGGAAGTGGCGGCATGAGGATGCGTCGCCTGCTGACGCGCGCCTTGCGGTTGCCCTCGGTGCGAGCGATCCGAGGGGCCACGACGGTGCCCCACGACGATCCCCTCGCCATCCGCGACGCAGTAATCGAGCTGCTGGATCGTCTTCGCGAGGAAAACGGACTCTCAGACGACGAAGTGATCAGCGCAATTTTTACCATGACGAGCGATCTCACCTCCGCCTTCCCGGCGGTCACCGCGCGCGCCGCCGGCTGGTCTCACGTCCCGTTGCTCTGCACCTCCGAAGTGCCGGTGCCCGGCGGGATGGCGCGTTGCCTTCGGCTGCTCGTCCACGCCGAACGTGACTGGGGTCAGCATCCGCCACGCCACGTCTACCTCCGGGAGGCCACCGCGTTGCGTCCCGACTTGGCGATGGATCGTGTGGTGGCCAGGGTGGCTGCGATGGGGTAAGCGTCCTGCCCCATTGCCCTCGGGCCAGCGCACGCCCAAGATCCCCTGAGCAAACCACCACCGACCTTCCCTCAGGGAGTACCTGTGCCCGCCCCGATGCGCCGTCTGCAGGAGATTCCACCGTACGTCTTCATCACCTTGGCCGCCAAGCGGCAGGCGCGAAAGGCCGCCGGTGGGTCCGTGCTCGATCTTTCCCTCGGCTCACCTGACCAGCCGACACCGCCCGCCATTATCGAGGCGCTCGCAGAGGCCGCGCGCGACACGACGCGGCATGGCTACCCGCACTTCCGGGGCGAGCCGGCGTATCTGGAGCACTTCGCCGACTTCCACGCGCGGCGCTTCGGCGTGACGCTCGATCCCTCCACGAATCTCGTTCCGACCGCCGGGGCCAAAGAGGCGCTGGCGCAGATTTGTCGCGCCTACTGCGACATCGGTGACGTGGTCCTGCTCGCGGATGTGGCGTACCCAGTCTATTACCGCGCCGTCATGGCGTCCGGGGCAGAAGTGGTGGATATGCCGGTCACCGCCGAGGGCGAGTGGTGGCCAGACTTCGCCGCGATCCCGGTCGAAAACGCGCGGCGTGCAAAGTTGATGATTCTCAATTTCCCGGGCAACCCGACAGGTGGTGTCACCACGCGCGAAAAGTGGGCGGAGGCCGTTGCGTACTGCCGAGCCCACGACATCCTCCTCGTCAGCGATCTCGCCTACAGTGAACTGGTGCATTCCGGTCCGCCGGCGCCGAGCGTCTTCGAGGTCGAAGGGGCGATGGATGTGGCGCTTGAAGTGCATTCCTGTTCGAAGAACTTCTCGATGGCGGGACTCCGGATCGGGATGGTGGTCTGCAGTCCGGACGTCTGCAACATCCTCAACGAAGTCCGGAACCTCACCGGGTACGGGGCACCGACGGCGATCCAGCGGGCCGCGGCGTACGCCTATGAACACGCCGAGAGTTGTTCCGCGATCATTCGCGCGGGATATCGCGAACGATTCGATGCCGCAGTTGCAGGGTTTGCTTCTGGTGGGTTGACGGTCGTCCCACCGGTTGCCGGGATGTACCTCTGGTTGCCCGTGCCTGAAGGCCGGACGGATTGGGAAGTCACCGATGCCCTGCTCGAGCAGGAGGGGATTCTGCTGACGCCGGGAAGTGGATTTGGGGTTGGTGGCCGCGGCTATCTGCGGATTTCGATGGTGGCGCCGCCGACTGTGCTCAAGAGCGCCTGCCGTCATGCGGCGTCAGCGTGGAGTCAGGCCTCGGTGGGGTGAATGATCGTCGCGACGCGACGATCATTCTGGTCATTCGGCAGGGCGTGCTCGATCCATGGCCACGATGCCACGCACGACCAACAGGACGCCCGCCGCAAGCAGCAGATGGATGTAGCCTGTCGTTGCCTGGACAACGAATTGGAGCACGCCCCAAAAGAGAACGGCGAGGAGACCCGCAATGAGTTCGAGCATGTCGCTCCTCCGTGGTGTGAGTGCGTTGACGGCGCGCTGACGCGGGCGTATTATAACCTCAGGTCGGGCGGTGGCGGGAAGCCAACGTTTCGAGCCAACATGTCCGAGGATGGGCCCACATTCTGTATCCGACGCCACGCCCCTCGGGGGAAGACGGACGACATGGAGAGGGCGCCAAGGGTGTCTCCCCGGGCTTCGAAAAAGACCCTTCCCGCCATCGTTCGACCGCCCGGCGCCGCCTCTCCGAGGCGTCGCCGTTCGCATTTCTCCTACGGACGCTTTGATGCCCAACGCTCTGGTTGTTCGCCGCGCGCACTTCAACGCGGCGCATCGCCTCCACAACCCCGCGCGCTCGGATGAATGGAACCGCGCGACCTTCGGGCCGTGCAATCATGCCAACTACCACGGGCACAACTACGAGGTCGAGATCTGTGTCCGCGGAGCGATCGATCCCGAGACGGGGTACGTCGTCGACGTGGGTCATCTGCGAGCACTCTTTGATGAGCATGTTCACGCCGTGCTGGACCACCGCAACCTGAATCTCGATGTGCCCTATTTTGCCGAGCACCTGCCGTCGGCCGAGAACATTGCGGTATTCATTTGGGAACAACTTGCGCCGCGCATCCCGGCGGGGCAGTTGGCGCGCATTCGACTCTGGGAAACGCCGCGCAACTATGTCGAGTACGAGGGAGGCGCGTGAGTTCGCGCCCCATGGCGCTCGTTACCGGGGCGTCGCGGGGGATCGGCGCCGCCTCGGCCGAGGCATTGGTTGGGGCAGGGTATCAGGTGATCCGCATGGCGCGTTCACCGATGCCCCCTTTGGCGCACACGCATGATCTGGCCGTCGATCTCGCGGACGCGGCGGCGCGCACAACCGCGCTTGCACAGGTCGTCGAGCGGTTCGCGGTGCCGGAGGTCGTGGTCAGCAACGCCGGATCTTTTGCGATCGCGCCTCTCGAGGAAAGCACCGACGCGTTTCTCCGGACGCAACTGGCCATCAATCTCGAAGCGCCATTTGCGGTGGCTCGGACCTTCTTGCCCGCGATGCGCCACCGCGGCTTCGGCACGCACGTGATGATTGGGAGTATCGCGGACTCGAAGGCCTTTCCCGAGAACAGTGCCTACGCGGCGTCGAAATTTGGCGTGCGCGGTCTGCACGAAGTGCTGCTCGAGGAGATGCGCGGGAGCGGCGTGCGCTGCACCCTGGTGTCTCCCGGCCCGACCGATACGTCCCTCTGGGATGCGATCAGCCCAGACGACCGAGCCGATCTCCCAAACCGTGCGGACATGCTCCAGCCGAGCGACGTCGCCGATGCGGTGCTCTATGCGGTGACGGCGCCAAAGCATGTGCAGGTGGAGTGGATACGGTTGGGAGCCGCATAAACGAGAGAGGAGAAATGAGAGAAGAGAAAGGAGCAGGCCCGCTTCTCTCCCAGCTTTTCTCTCCCCTCCCTTCTCTCTTCTCTCTTCTCTCCTCTCTCTTCTCTTTCCGAGTTGACCCCATGCCACGTCTCCTCCTCGGCCTCTCACTCCTCATCAGTACCGCCCCGCTCTCCGCCCAAGCGCTTCCCTCCGAGCTCGACGGCTGGCCGGTGATCGAGCTGACGCGTGCGACACGCGGCAATGGCGAGGTGTGGGTCGGGACCTACGGACATGGCGTGCTCGTGCGCGCGAAGGGTGCGCCGTCATGGCGCCGCGTCCAGAGCGACACCAGCAAGACGTCGCTCTCCTGGGATTTCGTGCATGCGATTTCCTTCGGGCCGCGTGATCAGGTGTGGGTCGGGACGATCGGCAACGGCTGGGGGCTCTCGCGCGACGAAGGACGCACCTGGCGCAATTGGACCTTTAGCGAGCTTGGTCCCGAGTGGCAGTATGTCGCGCCGGAAGGGATCAGGACATTCGGGGACACGACGCTGATCGCCACCGCCGATGGCGCGCAGATCACGGTGGATGATGGGGCGCATTGGGTGGCGTTGATCGACAACGTTGGACCCGCGGCGAAGGGGCCTGCTGAACGGGCGCTGGCGGTCCTTCAAAACGAGTATTTGCTCGGGGCCTCCGCGGAGACCGTCGTGTTCACGCACCGTCCGGGTCAGTACTTGTGGCTCTCAGGCAACGTCGGCACTCCCGCGGTCGCGATCTCGCTTGCCGAGTGCCTCCGACCGAAAGGCGGAGATTTCTGTACACCGCTGGGGGGAGTCAACGCGGTCAATGAGCCGATCGCAGTGCTCGGCCGGCAACATCCTGCCCCTGCGCCGGCCACACGCCCCTGGCAGCCACCCTTCGCCCGCCCGATCGCCTTCCCGAACAACCAGCACATCGACCAGACCTACCGCTTTGGCTCCACCATGGGCGGCAACTTCCAGCCGCATCAAGGCGTCGAGTTCAACAACGCGGACGGCACGACGGTACTGGCGATCGGCGATGGCGAAGTGGTGTGGAGCGGACCGGCTGAACGCGGTGCGCTGACGGTCGCGATCCGACACGACTCCTTGCTCCGGCTTCCCAACGGTGAGAGCCGCGTGATCTTCTCGACCTACTATCACAACTCGGCCTTGAAGGTGGCGGTCGGTCAACGCGTGCACCGCGGGGAGCAGCTCGCGGAGGTCGGCCACACGGGCCGTGCCACCAACGATCACCTGCATCTCGAGGTCCACGCCGCACCCACCGATTCCGTGGGCGCGATCGTCGACCCGAACAATCGCTTCCCGGCGTACGTGACCAACCCGGAACTCTGGATCGCGCCGCTGCCGGGGACCGGCATCATCGCGGGACAGGTCTTCGACGCCACTGGCGCCGCGGTCCCTCAGGCGCGCGTGTACGGCATCAAGAAGCCGTTGCCACGGGAGACGCCGTTTGCCTTCGCGGAAACCTATGGTCCGCGCAATCAGCCGAGCCCCATGTACGGGGAGCATTTCGCGATCAGTGATGTGCCGGAGGGCGAGCATCTGCTCCGCGTGAAGATCGGCGAGCGCTGGGTTGAGCGTCGCGTCACGGTGGCGGCGGCCCAGATGACCTGGGTGGAGTTCCGTCCCTGATGCACATCGAGCTCACCGATCACCTGCGCTGTCCCGCCGACCACGACGAGTCGTTCCTCGTCCTGCTTCCCGGTGCGATGAGCGGGCGTCGCGTGGTGCGCGGTGAGCTCGGCTGTCCCGTGTGCCAATGGACGACGCACTGGGACGACAGTGTGCCGGACTTCGGTGGCGGAGTGGTC
>JAHECN010000200.1 GCA_024641735.1 Gemmatimonadota bacterium
CCTTGGACGCCGCCTCCGAGACGGACGACTTCGCCAGACTCCCCGATGTGCAGGGCGTGAAGCCTTTCAACTCCCATATCCATGACTTCGTCGGCGATGACTTCGACGGCGATGTTCCGCGCGGCGAACGGTTCGAGAACGATCTCGCTCCCTTCGACCGTCAGGTGAATCTGCGTCGGCTCGACGGCGTCGAGGCGAAGGAGTGTGCCGAGATGGATGCCGGCGTTTCGGATGGTGCGGTAGAGCTCCTCCGGTTCATCCTCGACGTGCACGACGCGCGCAGATTCTCCGGGGCGGAGTCCGGTGAGTGGGACACCACGCAGCGGTGGTAGGACACCAGCTGCTGTGGGGATCGGATCGCCGTGCGGATCGTAGAGCGGGTAGCCCATCCGTGCCGCAAGATCCTCGACCTGCAGTTCCGACAGCCCGTGCTCGACTCTGTCCGCCTCGGCGTGCCAGTCAGTTGGCGACGTCGAGGTGCGGTCCGCGAGGTAGCGCTCCCAGAGCCGGTGTGTCCGGACGATCCGGAGCGCGTACGCACGCCCCTCCTCGGTCAGGACGATGTTGTCCGTCTCGAGGCGAACGAGGTCCGTGGATTCCAGTCGGCGGACGATTCCGACGGCCTTGCTACGAGAGACGCCGAGTGCCCCGGCGAGCGAGTCGACAGAGGAGCGGAGGACGGCGGCTTCAAAGGTGAAGAGGTGCTTCAGGCCGTCTTCGA
Source organism: Gemmatimonadota bacterium (assembly GCA_024641735.1). GTDB lineage: Bacteria > Gemmatimonadota > Gemmatimonadetes > Gemmatimonadales > GWC2-71-9 > Palsa-1233. The sequence continues at coordinate 722 of JAHECN010000200.1, forward strand.
GACGGACCCGGTCGGAGAGCTGGGTGGCGCGACGGAGACGGGCCAACAGGCCGAGGCGGGGCCAGGTGAAGAGCGCGAGCAGCACGACGCCCACTCCGAAAAGCAGCAGGGCGGTGACAGGGTTCGGTGCGGCGGCGGCGAAATCGGACATGGGCCCACAGTTCTAGGGACCCAGAGAAGATAAGTTAGGACATACGAATATGCTACTTCCCTTTTGGAGTCGGGGGCTCCCGTCACGCCTTGCCGAAGCCCCTACTCCCCCCCGAACCGCCCCACCTTCAGCTGCCGGAGGAACGCTTCAACGCCGGGCTGATTGGCCATCTTCACCGAGCGCTCGAGCATGGGAATCGCGGAGGCGGTGTCACCGATCATGATCGACGCGACACCGGCCTGCGCCATCGGGATCGCCCACGTCCCGGCCATCGCGCGGATGTTGGCGTCCATCCGATCTGCGCCGCCGTCCAACAGCTTGCCGTAGTGCCAGGTCTCGTTCGCGAGGCGCAGCGTCGTCGCCAGATCGAACGGCGCTTCTCCGGGACCAACCGCCTCGCCGCCAATCACGTCCGGAACCGGCACCGTTGGCATCACGGTGACCAGTCCCTGCTGCACCAATTGCGGTCCAAGTCCGAACAACATCCTGCTTGTCGTGATCGACCATGCGATCGGACGAATGCCCGCATTCGTGATCAACACCTGCAACAAGACGTAGTCCTTCGCATAGATCGCCTTCCCCTTCTCCAACTCCACGCTCAGCCCATTCCGGAGTGGGATCGAGAGCGGCTTGTCGACCAGGAAGGGTGAGAATGACGCGATCATCGAGTCGCTCATGGTGTGGACTGGCTGGTCAAGCGCGGGCACCGGCGCGTCACGCCACACCGCCGCCAACTGCTCCCGGTTCACTGCCGTCGGCCGCCAGTCCCGCAGCTGCCGCTGATACCACCCCGTCTCGGCGAGCGCCAAGCAGACGATGGTGACATCGGTCCGGACTCCCTCGACCGCCTGCGCATACCAGAGCGGAAACGTGTCGTTGTCGCCCCAGGTGAAGAGGATGCCGCCGGGAGGCACCGACTGCAGCATCGCAATCGCGAAATCACGCGCGAGCGTCGCCTCCGCGGTCTGCTTCCGCGTGGCGTCGCGCGCATTCAGGATCATCGGCAGCAGCGCCAGTCCGAAGACCGCGATCGCATAATTTCGCCTCGGCACGGCGAGACGCAGCGCCGTACTCCGCGCGAGATCCGCGATGCCAATCCCCGCCCAGATCCCCCACCCCACGAACGAGGCGATGAAGAAGTAGTCGCGATCGCGCACCTCATGCATCTCCATCCCTGGCCAACGCTCCCACCCCAAGCTCGGCCCCGGCTTGAAGTTCATATAGAGCAGCAGCCCGAGTCCCGTGACCAACACCATCACCAAGACGAGATGGAACCCCGTCCGGTCCGCACGCCGCTGCGCCGACGCACCACGAAGCCCCAACGACACGAAGATCATGGTGACCGCGAGGCGGAACGGCGCGAAGGCGATGTCGCCCAACGACCGCGCCCACTGCCAATCGAAATACTGGGCATAGTTGGCGAGCTGGTAGCCGAAGATGGCCAGCGAGCGTCCGGGATTGTCCGGCCCATGATAGACCGTCGGGTCGTCCAGTGGTGTCCGGACGGGGTACTGCGCCCGTCGAATGACAGCGAGCAGCGAGTCCCATGTGGACGGATCCGCCTCGTTGATCCACGGCCCCTGCTTGGCACGGAGATAGAGGAAGAGGTATGGGGTCACACCAATCGCCACGATCAAGAGTGCCGTCGCGACGAATCCGAGTTGCCGACGATTGACTGCGAAACCGGCGGCGAGCAGGACCAGCGCCGCACACAACATCGTCAAGGTCGAGCTGCCGAGGCCGAGCGCAATGAGCAGCATCCAGACGGTGGCAACGACGGCGATGCGCGCCTGTTCACCACGCCGAGCGGTCGGGTCAGCGAGCGGTGTGTACCACGAGGCACTCATCATCGCCGCCACGACGGCGGGACCAATGAGCAGTGCCAGCAAATGATTCCCGATCGAGATGCCACCCAGATAGAGCAGGATGAGCAAGAGGCTGGCACCATGCCCCGTATTGCGCGCCTCACGCCAACGCGTGACGGTCCACGCGGCCAGCGCGATGATCACCATCGCGACGGCGTAGATCTCGGTCTCGATCGCGTTCTGCCACATCGTGAACGAGAAGGCGGTGACGAGAGCGGCGGACCAGCCGGCGCCCAAGGCGAGAGGAGAGAAGCGAGAGGAGAGAGGAGAGTCACTCCGCTCACCTCTCGCGACGGATGTGTATGCCACCAGAAACCAGCAGCCGGCCGCGATGGCACCGCAGACCGCGCTCATCAGGTTCAGGCGCCAGGCGTACTCGCCGATGGGGACGAGCATCGCCCAGACGTGACCGAGCAGGACAAAGAACGGTGTGCCTGGTGGATGGGGGATGCCGAGGGTGTGGACCGCCGCGATCAATTCACCCGCGTCCCAGAACGTGACCGTGGGGGCGAGTGTCGCGATATAGCCGATGAGCACGACGAGGCTGGCTGCGGCAGCCCAGCGATATGGAGGTGCCTCTACTGCCTGCTCCGCCATACAGCCTCCGCCACCGCGAGCGCATCACGGGTCGCTTCAGGGTCGTGGATACGAAAGAGACGTGCGCCACGATCGAGTGCGAGCGCGCACGCTGCGGCAGTCGCACGGTCGCGGTCCTCCAGCGCTCGGCCGCTGACCTCGCCGAGGAAGCGTTTGCGCGACGCACCGATCAGCACCGGAAAACCGAG